>NZ_CP063356.1:3382269-3689748 GCF_001866075.3 Anaerobacillus isosaccharinicus
AACCCTTAAAAGAATAACAACTTTTAAGCACCGTAAAAAGAACTAAAAATTAATACATAGGTATCATAATAACAGTTTTCTTTTAAAATGTGGTTAATTATAGTAAAATGTGATTAGCCATGAAGGTACACTCTAAAAGGGGGATTTCGATCATGACAATTAAGATGAAAACACAATTAGGTGTAATCAATGTTTCAAAAGAAGTAGTAGCCGTTATTGCTGGTGGTGCTGCTATTGACTGTTATGGAATTGTAGGTATGGCCTCGCAAAAGCAACTAAAGGATGGACTAAACGAACTATTAGGAAAAGAAAATTTTACTAGAGGCGTTGTCATCCGTGAAGAAGAGGATGAAATTCATATCGATATGTATATTATCGTTAGCTACGGAACAAAGATTTCTGAAGTAGCCCATAACGTTCAAACAAAGGTAAAATATCAATTAGAGCAAATGTTAGGTTTAACCGTTGATTCAGTCAATATTTTTGTGCAAGGAGTTAAGGTTACAAACCTATAGAGTTTATGTTAGGAGGAACATTCGTGACAGTGAAAAGTCTAGAGGCTGAAAAGTTAGCCCAAATGTTTATAGAAGGTGCAAATAATTTAACACAAAATGTTAAATTGGTTGATTCGTTAAATGTATTCCCAGTTCCAGACGGGGATACAGGGACGAATATGAATTTATCAATTACTTCTGGTGTAAAAGAAGTACAAAAACAATTGCCAGAACACGTAGGCAAAGTTGCTGGTGCATTTGCTAAAGGTTTATTGATGGGAGCACGAGGAAACTCTGGGGTTATTTTATCTCAGCTTTTCAGAGGCTTTTCCAAAGCTGTTGAAGGCAAGGCGACATTAAACGCTCAGCAGTTTGCGGAAGCTTTCGGTGCTGGAGTCGATATGGCATATAAAGCTGTAATGAAGCCTGTTGAAGGAACAATTTTAACTGTTGCAAAAGATTCCGCTAAAAAAGCACAAGATGCAGCGAAACGGTCAGATGATATCATTGCGATTATGGAAGCTACTCTTAAAGAAGCGAAGGCTTCATTAGAGCGAACTCCAGATCTTTTACCAGTATTAAAAGAAGTAGGCGTGGTAGATTCTGGAGGTAAAGGGCTAGTTATCATCTACGAAGGATTTTTAGCAGTTTTAAAAGGTGAAAAAATTGTAGATTTAGTTCAGACTTCGGTATCTATGGATGATCTTGTTAAAGTGGAACATCATAATGCACAAAGTCATATGTCTACTGAAGACATCGAATTCGGTTACTGTACGGAGGTAATGGTTAAATTTGAACAAGAAAAACTTGATAAATATCCATTCGATGAAACTGAATTCCGCAACCTTTTAGATGCTCATGGTGATTCTCTTCTAGTTGTGTCTGATGAAGACCTTCTAAAGATACATATTCATGCAGAACAGCCAGGAGACGTCATTACTCATGCTCAAAAATATGGTAGTCTACTAAATGTAAAAATTGAAAACATGCGTGAACAACATACTCATTTACTAGAAGAAACTAAAGCAGTGTATGAGCAAAAACCTGTAGCGAAAAAGCCTCTTGCTGAGTTTGGGATTATAACAGTTGCAATGGGAGACGGAATTGCTAAAATGTTCAAGAGCTTAGGTGCTGGTGTCGTTATTGAAGGTGGACAAACGATGAATCCTAGTACTGAAGATTTTGTAAAAGCAATTTCAGAGGTACATGCTAAGAAAGTTATTATTTTACCAAATAACAGCAATATAATTATGGCTGCTGAGCAAGCAGCGTCAGTTGTTGAAGAAGAGGTCGTTGTCGTTACTTCGAAAACGGTTCCACAAGGACTTGCTGCCTTATTAGCATTTAACCCTGGTTCTAGTCTTCAAATGAATGCAAAAGACATGAAAGAGGCCTTGTCAGCAGTAAAAACTGGACAAGTAACATTTGCAGTTCGTGATACAAGTCTAGACGGTATTGAGATAAAGAAAGATGATTTCATGGGTATCGCCGAAAAGAAAATAGTTTCTTCTGGACCTGACCGACAAACAGTAACTGAAAAGTTGTTAGAAACAATGATTGATGAAGATTCAGAAATTTTAACAATTATTCGTGGCGAAGATACGACAGAAGCTGAGACTGAAGAACTCGTTACTTTCGTTGAAGAGCGGTTTTCGGACGTTGAGGTAGAGATCTACGAAGGAAACCAACCGTTATATTCCTACATTTTTTCTGTTGAATAATAGTAAGGGGGATGCTTATGGCCAAAGTTAAAATTATTACTGATAGTACCGCAGATATTCCAAGTTCTATTGTTGAAGAACTCGACATTACAGTTGTACCTCTGAAGGTTTTGTTTGGTGAAGAAACGTTTGAAGATGGTGTTGACATAAATGCGACTCAATTTTATGAAAAATTAGCTTCGGAACAAGTAATTCCAACAACTTCTCAGCCTACACCTTATCAATTCGAAGAGGTATATAAAGAAGTTGCCAGAGAAGAAGAAACACAAATTATTTCAATTCATTTATCTGCAAAGCTAAGTGGTACGTATCAGTCGGCATTTATAGCTAAAGACATGGTTAAGGACCAAATTGATGTTACAGTTGTTGATTCCAAAAGGGCCTCCTACGCGATTGGAATAATCGTTGTGGAAGTCGCTCGCTTAGCGAAATCAGGAGCAACAAAGGAACAATGTTTAACTAGGTTAGACGAATTACTAAGTACATCAGTTATTTACTTTATGGTAGATACGTTGGAATTTTTACAAAAAAATGGGCGTATCGGCAAAGCATCTGCATTATTTGGTTCATTATTAAAAATTAAACCAATTCTTTCTTTAAATAGTGATGGAGAAGTTTTCCCATTTGATAAAGTACGTGGTCAGAAAAAAGCTTTAGCAAAAGTTTATGATTTTTTTGATAAAGACTTTGGAACACAACCAATTCATGTTGGGATCTCCCATGCCAATGCTATGGACGTAGCTACGGAAATAATGTTAGAGATGAAAAGTCGCTTTAACGTTAAGTCGGATATCATTACTGAAATTGGTCCAGTTATCGGCGCTCATGTTGGCCCTGGGGCAATTGCTGTTACAGTTGCATTAGCAAAATAAATAAAATATAAAAAGAGGTGTTATTCTTCGTATTTTGCAGCAAATAGTCGATGTTGCTGTGAAATACGGATGTATAACACCTTTTTTTCGAAAATATTCTAACGGATTGAAGTGGGAAGTAGCAATTTTTATCTCAAAGAACATTACTTATTGAGGCATCTATGGCGTTTGGACTTTCTTGATGAAAATATTATTCTAATATACATAATTATGTTTTTGATAACAAAACGCTCAATTTAGATTATAATAGTATTACCTATAGATATGTTAGAAATGAAATCAAGTTGGGGGTTTTATTATGAAATATAGAACAGTCTTTGATATTATTGGTCCGATTATGATTGGCCCATCAAGCTCACACACTGCCGGAGCAGCCAGAATTGGCAGAGTAGCAAGAACGTTACTAGGAAAACAACCTAAATGGGCTGAAATTTCTTTTTACGGTTCGTTCGCAAAAACCTATAAAGGACACGGAACTGACGTGGCTATCGTAGGTGGATTGTTAGACTTCGATACATTCGATCAACGAATTAAGAATTCATTGCAAATTGCTAAGGATTTAGGAATTGATATAAAAATAGTAGTTGAGGATGCAGTGACTGATCATCCTAATACTGCAAAAATAAAACTTGGAACAAATGAGCAAGACGCTATTGAATTAGTTGGGATTTCTATTGGTGGTGGTAAAATTGAAATTATTGAGTTAAATAGTTTTGAGTTAAGGCTTTCAGGAAATCACCCAGCCATCTTAGTTGTTCATGATGATCGTTTTGGAGTAATTGCCGCAGTTTCCAATGTTTTAGCTAAACATGAAATTAATATTGGGCATATGGAAGTTTCACGAAAGGAAAAAGGGAAAGAAGCATTAATGGTCATTGAGGTCGACCACAATGTTTTAGATCACCTTTTAGATGAAGTCGCATCATTACCGAATATTATTAAAGTAACAAAAATTCACGATTAGCCATATGAATTATGAATTATGAATTATGAATTATGAATTATGAATTATGAATTATGAATTATGAATTATGAATTATGAATTATGAATTATGAATTATGAATTATGAATTATGAATTATGAAAGAAGTTTGTGAAAAAATCACTAATGGACGTATTAGTATTAGTATTAGTAATAGTATTAAATAATAAAAAGAGAAATGATAAAAATAGAGAGTAAAATATGGAGGTATTTACATGTTTCGTAACGTGGCAGAGCTTGTTGAATTAGCGGAGAATGAAAACATCAAAATCTCTGATATTATGATAAGACAAGAAATGGAAATTACTGAAAGAAGTTTTGATGATATTTTTGCACAAATGGATCGGAATTTAGTTGTAATGGAAGAAGCAATTGAACGAGGGATAAATGAAGACGTGAAATCTGTTTCAGGATTAACTGGTGGCGATGCGGTTCTATTGCAAAAATATTTAAAAAGTGGAAAGTCACTAGCAGGAGAGTTTCATTTGGATGCGGTTAGTAAAGCGATCGCAACTAATGAAGTAAATGCAGCAATGGGTACGATTTGTGCAACACCTACTGCGGGTTCAGCTGGAGTTGTTCCAGGGACGTTATTTGCCTTAAAACACAAAGTTAACCCAACTAGAGAACAAATGGTGCGTTACTTATTTACTAGTGGAGCATTCGGTCTTGTTGTTGCAAATAATGCCTCAATTTCAGGCGCCGCTGGTGGTTGCCAAGCAGAAGTAGGGTCAGCGACTGGAATGGCTGCTGCGGCTATTGTTGAGCTTATGGGTGGAACGCCCAATCAATCGGCGCATGCAATGGCCATTGCACTAAAAAACATGTTAGGCCTTGTTTGTGACCCTGTCGCAGGTCTAGTTGAAGTTCCTTGTGTGAAGCGAAACGCCATGGGTGCGTCTAATGCGATTATTGCAGCTGATATGGCACTAGCTGGAATAGAAAGTCGTATTCCTTGTGATGAAGTGATTGATGCGATGTACAAAATTGGTCAATCGATGTCAATGGATTTAAAAGAAACTGCCGGGGGAGGTTTAGCGGCTACGCCAACAGCGAGAGCACTACAAGCAAAGATATTTGGATTTAGCCAAGAAAAATAACATGTTAAATAGCCCAACTACTGTTGTAAAAGGAATTGGAGAAGAAAAAGCAAAAGATCTGTATGAACTTGGAATATATACTGTCAAAGATCTACTCGAATACTTTCCGTTTCGATATGAAGATTATCGGCCAAAAGAAATACAAGAATTAAAACACGAAGAAAGAGCAACAATTATAGGTTTGGTTCAAAGTGAAAGTGTTGTGCGTTTCTTTGGTAGAAAAAAATCAAAACTTTCTGTGCGAATATTAGCAGGAAATGTCCTACTAACAGCCGTATTTTTTAATCAGCATTACTTAAAAACAAAATTAGTTCTAGGAGCAACTGTCACGTTAACAGGGAAATGGGATCAGCATCGACTTACGCTAACTGTAAATGAATGTAAATTTACAGTCGCCGAACCACAAGAAAGCTACGATCCTGTTTATTCTGTAGGCGGAAAAATCACTGTAAAAGCATTGAAGAAAATGATTGCCAGTGCCATGGAACAATACGGACATTTGATTCCTGAAATCCTCCCTCCAGTCTTTTTACAAAAGTATAAGTTGGTTGAGAGAAAGTATGCAATCCATAAACTTCACTATCCAAAGAGTTTTGAAGATGCCAAGCATGCCAGAAGAAGAATGGTCTATGAAGAATTTCTTTTATTTCAGTTAAAAATGCAGGCGTTACGAAAGTTTCACCGCGAAAATAGCGGTGGAACTGCTATTACATACAAAAGAGAAGAAGTAGAGGTATTTATTAGTACATTGCCTTTCCCACTTACTAGTGCGCAACAACGGGTGGTAAGAGAAATTTTAACAGATATGCAGTCAAGTTATCGGATGAATCGTTTGTTACAAGGAGACGTTGGTTCAGGTAAAACAGTTGTTGCTGCTATTTGCCTTTATGCCTCTGTAACAGCTTCTCTCCAAGGGGCCTTAATGGTACCTACGGAAATTCTAGCTGAACAACATGCCCACTCTTTAAAACAATTGCTAGAACCTTTGAACGTCAAAGTTGAGTTATTGACAGGATCAGTGAAAGGAAAGAAACGTAAAGAATTACTTCAACGCCTAGAAACTGGGGAGTTACAAGTGATTGTCGGTACCCATGCTTTAATTCAGGATGAAGTTGTGTTTCGCCGCTTAGGTCTAGTTATTACTGATGAACAGCATCGCTTTGGTGTTGAGCAAAGACGAACTTTACGGAATAAAGGTCAAAACCCGGATGTCTTATTTATGACGGCGACCCCAATTCCACGGACGCTTGCCATCTCAATTTTTGGTGATATGGATGTATCGACAATTGATGAAATGCCTGCAGGCCGTAAACCGATTGAAACCTATTGGGCCAAGCATCATATGCTTGAAAGAGTTCTGGGATTTGTTCAAAAAGAACTAGCAAAAGGTAGACAAGCGTATGTAATCTGTCCTCTCATTGAGGAATCTGAAAAGCTAGATGTTCAAAATGCCATTGACGTTCATGCTCAACTTCAACAGTTTTTTAATGATTATCAAGTTGGGTTAATGCACGGCAGGTTGACTCCTTCTGACAAAGATGCGGTCATGCAACGGTTTAGTAAAAATGAAGTACAGATTCTTGTTTCAACGACGGTTGTAGAAGTAGGTGTCAATGTTCCTAATGCAACGATGATGGTCATTTATGATGCTGAGAGATTCGGCTTATCTCAACTTCACCAACTGAGGGGGCGAGTTGGGCGTGGTGATGCTCAATCGTATTGTGTATTATTAGCTGATCCTAAGTCTGATGTTGGAAAAGAACGAATGAAAATCATGACTGAAACTAATGATGGATTTGAGTTATCGCAAAGAGATCTGGAATTGAGGGGTCCAGGAGATTTTTTTGGATCGAAACAAAGTGGACTACCTGAGTTTAAAATAGCGGATATGATTCATGACTACCGCGCCTTAGAAGTAGCTAGAAATGACGCGGTAGAACTAGTTTCTTCGTCTACATTTTGGAATAGTCCTGAGTACAAGTATTTAGTGATGCATTTAGAAGAACAAGGGGTACTAGCTGGGGATAAAATGGATTAACGTAGATTTTATTATTGAAATCTATTGTTAATTTTTATATACTACTTTTAGTACCTAGTCATAGAAGCGTGGAAGGTGTAGAAAGAATGAGACGATCGAAAAAAGAACGACAGCAATTACTTAAGCAAAAAATAACGGAAAATCCATTTGTAACAGATGAAGCATTAGCAGATTTTTTTCACGTTAGTGTTCAAACGATACGCTTAGATCGATTAGAGCTTTCCATACCAGAATTAAGGGAAAGAATTAAACATGTGGCTGAAAAGCAATTTGATACGGTAAAAGCATTACCTATTGAAGAGGTAATTGGAGAAATTATCGACTTACAACTTGATCAAAGGGCAATTTCTATTTTAGATATAGGACCAGAGCATGTTTTTTCGAGAACCAAAATCGCAAGAGGTCATCATGTTTTTGCTCAAGCGAATTCATTAGCAGTTGCGATTATTGATGATGAATTAGCTTTAACAGCAAAGGCTAATGTTCGTTTTACGAGAAGAGTAATTCAAGGTGAGCGCGTTGTTGCAAAAGCGAAAGTTTTAAAACATGAAAAAGAAAGAACAAAAGTAGAAGTAAATAGTTATGTTGAACAAGAGCTAGTTTTCTCAGGTGAATTCCACATGTACCGATCAGATAGGGCTATGGAAGGAGAGAGGGTTGAACATGAGGATAGCAATTGATGCAATGGGTGGTGATCACGCCCCTAAGGAAGTTGTAAAGGGTGCTATGGCAGCCGTAAAGGAATATGAAAATATAGATATAGTTCTTGTAGGTAATGAGAGTGCAATAAAAGAGCATCTTACTGACCAGACAAGAATAACGATTATACATACAGACGAAAAGATTGAGTCGTCGGATTCGCCGGTTACCGCAATTCGTCGCAAAAAAAATTCATCCATGGTTTTAGCGATAAAAGAAGTAAAAGAAGGACGGGCTGATGCTTGTATTTCAGCTGGGAATACAGGGGCTTTAATGACTGGTGGTGTTTTAATCGTTGGCCGAATTAAGGGAATTGAACGCCCTGCATTGGCCCCAATGCTTCCTACTTTTACAGGAGATGGTTTTTTGCTCATTGATGCTGGTGCTAATATGGATTCTAAACCAGAACACCTTCTCCATTATGGCTTAATGGGAAGTATTTATATGCAAAAGGTTCGTAATATCGAAAGTCCAAGAGTAGGACTTTTGAATGTAGGAACTGAAGACGACAAAGGAACAGAATTAACGAAACAAGCATTTGCCTTATTGAAGGAGGCACCAATTAATTTTGTTGGAAATGTTGAAGCAAGAGATTTGTTAGAAGGTGTAGCTGATGTAGTTGTTTGCGACGGTTTTTCAGGAAACGTTGTTTTGAAAACAGTTGAAGGAACTGCGCTATCTTTATTTTCATTATTGAAAAAAGAATTAACAAGTACATTTTTCAATAAATTAGCAGCTGGTGCCCTAAAGCCTAGCTTTAAGAAAATTAAAGAAAAAATGGATTACACAGAGTATGGCGGAGCAGGTCTTTTTGGTTTGCAAGCTCCGATTATTAAAGCTCATGGTTCTTCTAATGAGACAGCAATTTTAAATTCGATCAGACAAACTCGGTTAATGCTTGAGGAAAAAGTAGTAGAAACGATAAAAGCAGAAGTAATAAAAAGAGAAATTTAGAATATGAGGAGGGGGATTTAAATGGGGAAAATTGCATTTATTTTTCCGGGACAAGGTTCTCAAGCAGTAGGGATGGGGAAGGCGTTAGCGGATTCAAATGATGCAGTAGCTGCCATTTTTAAAAGAGCAGACGAACGTCTTGAAACACAGCTTTCAAAAATTATTTTTGAAGGTCCTGAAGAAGAATTAACGTTAACGACAAATACCCAACCAGCTTTGCTTACTACAAGTATCGCAATTTTAGAAGCATTTAAAGAAGCTGGTATTACGGCAGATTTTGTGGCTGGGCACAGCTTAGGTGAATACAGTGCTTTAGTAGCTGCAGAAGCAATTTCTTTTGAGGATGCGGTTTACGCAGTCCGTAAGCGTGGTGCCTTTATGGAAGCGGCAGTTCCAGCAGGTCTTGGTGCAATGGCAGCAATACTTGGAATGGAGCGTCAATTACTTAAAGAAGTGACAGAAGAGATTTCTCTAAAGGGTCATCCAGTAGAGTTAGCAAATTTAAATTGCCCTGGTCAAATTGTTATTTCTGGATCAAAAGAAGGTGTTGCAAAAGCAGCAGAAGTTGCAAAAGAAAAAGGTGCAAGACGAATTATTCCATTGCAAGTGAGCGGTCCATTCCATTCATCTTTAATGAAGCCAGCAGCAGAAAGATTGGCAGAAGTTTTAAATTCAATTGACATTCAAGATGCTAAAATCCCTGTTATTGCTAATGTTTGTGCGACTGCAGTCACTAGTGGTGAAGCGATTAAGGAAAATCTAGTCCAACAAGTGTTTTCTCCTGTTTTATGGGAAGACACTGTAAACTATTTATTAAACGAAGGTGTAGATACGTTCATAGAAATTGGTTCAGGTAACGTTTTATCAGGTCTTGTAAAAAAAATAGACCGCAAAGTAAATGTTCATGCCGTTAATGACGGTGAGACAATGGTTAAAACCATTGAGAGCTTAAAGGGAGGCAATGCTTCATGCTAAAAGGAAAATCAGCTCTTGTAACAGGAGCGTCAAGAGGAATTGGAAGAGCAATTGCTATCGAATTGGCTAGACAAGGAGTTAATGTTGCTGTAAACTTTGCAGGAAACGCAGAAAAAGCTGAAGAAGTGGTGGCTGAAATTAAAGCTCTTGGCTCCCAAGCATTTGCAATTAAAGCAGATGTCGCAAATTCAGAAGAAGTTGCGGCGATGGTAAAAGAAACTGTTGATGCTTTTGGTTCTCTAGATATTCTGGTTAATAATGCAGGTATTACACGAGACGGATTAATCATGAGAATGAAGGAAGACGATTGGGATGCGGTAATTAACACAAACTTAAAAGGTGTTTTTAATTGCGCAAAAGCTGTTACAAGGCAGATGATGAAACAACGTTATGGAAGAATTATTAACATTTCATCAGTGGTTGGGGTTCTAGGTAACGCTGGTCAAGCCAACTATGTTGCTGCTAAAGCAGGAGTGATTGGTCTAACAAAAACACTAGCTAGAGAACTTGCTAATCGTAATATTAACGTTAATGCCGTTGCACCCGGTTTTATCGAGACGGATATGACAAATGAATTATCCGAAGATATTAAGCAAGAATTATTAAAACAAATTCCACTTGCTAAATTAGGCAAGGCAGAAGATATTGCAGCAGTCGTTCGCTTTCTCGTTAGTGAAGATGCAAATTACATGACAGGCCAGACATTGCATGTTGATGGCGGAATGGTAATGTAGGAATAAATTGTGAATTGAATTATTTTATCCTATAATGTTTACATAGGCTTGCCTTACACTTTACATTATAGTTAAAATATTATTTTCTCTTGAGAGGAGGTGACCCCATGGCAGACGTATTATCACGTATTACAAAAATCATCGTAGATCGTCTTGGAGTTGAAGAAGCTGAAGTTAAACTTGAAGCAACTTTTAAAGAAGATTTAGGAGCAGATTCACTAGATGTAGTAGAATTAGTGATGGAGCTTGAAGATGAGTTCGATTTAGAAATTTCTGATGAAGATGCAGAAAAAATTGCTACTGTTAAAGATGTTGTTGACTACATAAACAGCCACCAGTAGGTTATTAGAAGATGATTTAGAGTAGGTTATTGTTAACCTCGCTTTAAATCATCTTCCTATATTTTTAAAAAGACTTAAATACGAGTCTTTACATTACAATCATGGGAATGATAGTAGAAAAGTATTCAGTTGCTATTCTACGCATTGAAAGGTTTTGGAGGTTAACATGCAACAATCTTCAAGGAAAATTCGCAAACGTACGTCAAAACGAACAGAAAAACGCATTCAATTAACATCTGCACAGAGGCTGAAGTTTGAAAAACTTCTTGAAAAGTTGGAACTTCCTTTCAGGAATGAAAAACTAATAATTCAAGCATTTACACATTCATCCTATGTGAATGAGCATCGCATTCGCCCGTTCGATGATAATGAACGGTTAGAATTTTTAGGAGATGCGGTTTTAGAGTTAGCAGTTTCACAATATCTCTATAAAAAGTATGAAACTATGAGTGAAGGTGAAATGACGAAGCTTAGAGCTGCCATTGTCTGTGAGCCATCCCTTGCAAAATTTGCTATGGATTTAGCATTTGGTGAAATTGTTCTTCTTGGAAAAGGTGAGGAGATGACAGGTGGTAGAGAACGTCCTGCACTACTTGCGGACATATTCGAAGCGTTTGTCGGGTCCTTATACTTAGATCAAGGATTAGAAGCCGTTTATCACTTTTTAAACCATACGATTTATCCTAAAATTGATGAAGGTGCTTTTTCTCATATGATGGATTTTAAAAGCCAGCTTCAAGAATATATTCAAAGAGATGGGCTTGGATCGATTCAATATCATATTGTTCAAGAACGAGGTCCTGCTCATGCACGTGAGTTTGTTTCGGAAGTCATTTTAAATGACGAGAAGCTTGGGCTTGGAATTGGTAGATCTAAAAAAGAAGCCGAACAACAAGCTGCTCAAAAAGCTTTAGAAAAACTAATGGAAAATTAAGACTATTGCTTTTGTATTGAACACAGCAGTTTCTCGGCTTAGCTAAAAAAAAGATCTCCTTCGCTTGAAGGAAATCTTTTTTTTTTATTTTTTTCGTAACTTTCCTAATTCTGAAATGATGGCATCAATTTCACTTACACTAAAAGATTTTTTACTCATAATCATTTCGTAGATATCAACAAGGTCTTCATAATTATCAGTATCAAAACTTTCTGGTCTCATTGCCCCACCATTTACTACTTGAAGCTTTTCTTTAATATTCGTAATGATTAACTCAATATTTTCACGACTATTTTCTTTTAAATTCATTTTTCCCATCCTTTCAGAAAGCACCTATAATAGTATTGTACCACTTCTACTTTCATTTTCATAAAAATTGCTTTCGTACTATAAAACACCATAACATCGTCTAAAAAGTATGGTAAAATAGATAAGTTAACTATAGCATAAGTTGAAACGAAACATAGATTAAAAACCATTAATGGGGTGGAGAAATAATGTTCCTCAAAAGATTAGATGTAGTAGGTTTTAAATCCTTCGCTGAGCGAACATCGATCGATTTTGTTCCTGGTGTAACAGCTGTGGTCGGTCCTAACGGAAGTGGAAAAAGTAACATATCCGATGGAATCCGCTGGGTGTTAGGGGAGCAGTCAGCTAAATCACTTCGAGGAGCGAAGATGGAAGATATCATTTTTGCTGGAAGTGATTCACGAAAACCGTTAAATTTTGCAGAATTAACATTAACGTTAAATAATGAAGATCATCATTTAGCGATCGATTATAGTGAAGTAAGTGTGACTCGCCGTGTTTATCGTTCCGGTGAAAGTGAGTACTATATTAATAAACAAAGTTGTCGTCTTAAAGATATTCATGAACTTTTTATGGATTCTGGATTAGGTAGAGAAGCTTATTCAATTATTGGACAAGGAAAGATTGAAGAAATCTTAAGTAGTAAATCTGAAGAGCGAAGAGTCATTTTTGAAGAAGCGGCAGGAGTATTAAAATATAAAACTAGAAAACAAAAAGCAGAAAGAAAACTTGCTGAAACACAAGAAAATTTATTTCGCGTTGAAGATATCTTACATGAGTTAGGTAGTCAAGTTGAACCATTGAAAATACAAGCCTCAATGGCAAAGGATTATCTTGAAAAGAAAGATGAACTAGAAAAGGTTGAAGTTGGTTTATTAGTATTTGAGATCGAGGAATTACATACTAGTTGGGAAGAGCAAAAAAAGAAGGTGCT
Organism: Anaerobacillus isosaccharinicus; assembly: GCF_001866075.3. GTDB lineage: Bacteria > Bacillota > Bacilli > Bacillales > Anaerobacillaceae > Anaerobacillus > Anaerobacillus isosaccharinicus. The sequence continues at coordinate 3,395,357 of NZ_CP063356.1, forward strand.
TCAACTTTCGGAAGAGCAACTCCAAACTTCTTCTAAAATAAAAGTGGAAGAAGTAAAAATAGAAGAATTTAGATCAAAAATGCAAGCACTAGATGAATCTATTAATGACCTTCAAGATGTTCTTCTCGTTACAAGTGAGCAACTTGAGAAAAGAGAAGGACAAAAAGAGGTTTTAAAGGAAAGAAAGAAAAACTATCATCAAACAAAAGAAAGCCTTTTAAAGAAAATCGAAGTGTTAAAAGAAAAAAAACAATATGCAGAGGAAAGCTTAAAAAATGAGTTAGAAAAACGGGATGTTTTTAAAGAAAACCTTAAGGCCTCCAAAAGTCAGTTAGAGCAAGAAACGAGCCTCTTAATCTCATTAGAAGAGGATATCGAAACTGAATTAGAACGAATGAAATCAGATTACATTGAAGTGTTAAATGAACAAGCTTCAATTCGTAATGAAATTCGCTATTTAGAAGAGCAACTGAGACAGCGGAAACTGAAAAGTGGGCATTTAGACAGTAGTAATATTTCGTTATTGGAGCAAAGAGAGGCACTGGTTGCGAAAGAAAAAAGTTTACAGGAAAAACTGTTAACTAAGCAAACCTCTTTAGAGGAACATATTCAATTATATCGCAAAGAGAGTCAAGAATTCGAGAAGTTGATTGAAAATTATCAAAAGAAAGAAACTCAACTTTATCAAGCGCTTGGACATGTACAACAAATAAGATCTCGAAAAGAAGTTCTAGAGGAAATGCAAGCGGATTTTGCAGGTTTCTTTCAAGGAGTTAAAGAAATCTTAAAAGCGAGGGAGACGACGCTAAAGGGAATAGAGGGAGCAGTTGCTGAGCTTATTACTGTGCCTAAAAATATTGAACTTGCTGTTGAAACTGCTTTGGGTGGTGCGATGCAACATATTGTCGTAGGTGCTGAAGAAGATGGAAGGCAAGCAATTCAATTTTTAAAAGCACGTCGTCTAGGGAGAGCGACATTCCTACCCTTATCAGTGATAAAAGCTAGAGATTTACCATCTAATGAGAAAGTAAAATTGCTTGCTCACCCAGCGTTTGTAGGTAGTGCCATTGATTTAATTCAATTCGAAGAAAAGTATCGAGGCGTTATTTCTAATTTACTAGGGTCTGTTGTCATCGCCAAGGATCTTGAAGGCGCAAATGAACTAGCAAAAATTCTTTATTATAAAAATCGTATCGTTACTCTTGATGGAGATGTAGTTAACCCAGGTGGCTCGATGAGTGGGGGAAGTGTGAAACAAAAAGGCACTCCATTACTTGGGAGACAACGTGAGCTAGAAGAGCTAGTGGCCAAACTAATATCGATAGAAGAACAAACAAAATTAATGGAAGCCAAAGTGAAATCTCTAAAAGATTCTCGTCAAACGAAGGAAGTACTATTAAATGAACTTCGTAAAGAAGGAGAGCTTTTTAGAAGTGAAGAGCAACAACTAAAAGGAAAACTCCGTGAGTTTGAAATTGAAGGGAAAAACCTAAACGAACGACTATCACTATATGACAAGGAAAAAGCGTCTTTTCAATCGGAAGTAAACGAAATAGAAGGAAAGTTACTTAAATTAACTAATAGGCTAGCGGAAGCGACCGAATTAAAAGAACAGCTTGATGAGCAGGTTCAGAATTTAACTGAAAAGAAAAAATTGCAACAAACTTCTAAAGCTTCTTTAACAGAATGCATTACTGACCTAAAGGTTCAAGTTGCAAAGGAAGAAGAACAATATCGGAACCAGCATGAGCGTGTTCAAGCGATGATCTTAGAAAAAGATAGTCTTGATAAAGAATGGATTGAAACAGATGAGGAATACTGGTTGCTAGAGCGGGAAATGAGCGACAATACAACAGGTGAGGAGTCTCTAGATGAAATCATTGAAAAGAAACGTCGTGAAAAAGAACGAACGTTTACCCTTATTCAGGACCGGCGTAAAGAAAGATTATCATTACAAACGTCTCATGATGACCTAGAAAAAGAGCTAAAAGAACATAAACGTAATCAAAGGCAACTGTCAGATTATCTTCATACCGAAGAAGTTAAGGTCAATCGTTTAGATGTAGAACTTGAAAACCGTCTTGAAAAGCTTTCGAATGACTATGAAATGAGCTTTGAAATGGCAAAAGCGAATTATCCCCTTACTTTAGATGCGAAAGCAGCAAAATCAAAAGTGAAGTTAATTAAACTAGCAATTGATGAGCTTGGAACAGTCAATATCGGGGCAATTGAAGAATATAGTCGCGTTTCTGAGCGTTATACGTTCTTAGCAGAACAAAAGGCAGATTTACAAGAAGCAAAAGAAACGCTATACCGTGTCATTGGAGAGATGGATGAGGAAATGTCAACTCGCTTTGAGGAAACCTTTCTTCAGATTAAATCGCATTTTCAAGGTGTCTTTCAGCAACTGTTTGGTGGTGGAAAAGCAGATCTTATCTTAAGTAATCCTGACAATATTTTAACAACTGGTGTTGAAATCGTGGCTCAACCCCCTGGGAAAAATCTGCAAAATTTAGCCCTACTATCAGGTGGAGAACGGGCGTTAACCGCAATTGCCTTGCTATTTGCGATCTTAAAAGTAAGACCTGTACCATTTTGTGTACTAGATGAGGTAGAGGCTGCTCTCGATGAAGCAAACGTAAGTAGATTTGCACATTTCTTAAAAGATTTTAGTAAAGAAACACAATTTATCGTTGTAACTCACCGAAAAGGGACGATGGAAGAAGCAGATGTCCTTTATGGTGTGACGATGCAAGAATCAGGTGTATCGAAACTAGTTTCAGTTCGATTAGAAGAGACAGCGCAACTAATTACAACTTAAGTTAAATTACAGTTGAGAGCGTAAGTTTTGAGTTATTATTGTGTTTGCTTCAAAGTCTTAACTGGAGGAATAACTCTACATTCTACACTTTACACTCTAAACTTCAATCAAGGAGGATAAGAAAATGAGTTTTTTTAAAAAGCTTAAAGAGAAAATTACGCTACAAACAGAAACAGTAACTGAAAAATTTAAAGAAGGTTTAACGAAAACGAGAGATTCTTTTGTAGGGAAAATGAATGATCTTGTGAAAAACTATCGCAGTGTTGATGAGGATTTTTTTGAAGAGTTAGAAGAACTTTTAATTAGTGCTGATGTTGGTGTCACAACAGTGATGGATCTGATTGATGAACTTAAAGATGTGGCAAGAACTCGTAATATCAAAGATTCTGAACAACTACAACCGGTTATTTCTGAGAAACTCGCTGAACTTTTGCAAAAAGATGAAGCAGACTCAAAGTTAAACATTCAAGAATCTGGGATGACTGTCATTTTAATGGTCGGAGTTAATGGTGTTGGTAAAACAACAACAATTGGGAAACTAGCAAATAAGTTCAAACAAGAAGGGAAATCGGTCCTTTTAGCAGCAGGTGATACATTTCGTGCCGGAGCGATTGAGCAACTCGAAGTTTGGGGCCAGCGCGTAGGTGTAGATGTCATTAAGCAGCAATCAGGTTCGGATCCGGCTGCAGTAATGTTTGATGCAGTTCAAGCAGCCAAATCTCGCGGTGTTGATGTTCTTTTATGTGATACGGCAGGAAGATTACAAAACAAAGTAAACTTAATGAATGAGTTAGAAAAAGTAAAGCGCGTCATTGAACGTGAAGTACCTGGTGCTCCTCACGAGGTGTTGCTAGTCCTGGATGCAACAACAGGTCAAAATGCTATGTCTCAAGCTAAAACATTCGGAAAAGCTACAGATGTTACAGGAATTGTTTTAACAAAACTAGACGGCACAGCAAAAGGTGGAATTGTGTTAGCGATCCGCCATGAATTAGACATCCCTGTAAAATTCGTTGGTTTAGGAGAAAAAGTTGATGACCTCCAAGAATTCGATGCCCAACAATTTGTTTACGGTTTATTTTCTGAAGTGCTGGAGAAGGCCGAGTCAGAGGAAATGTAGAATGTAAAATGCAGAATGTAAAATTGCTGAGGGGATTGCTTCGTAGCAGAACACTCATTAATTCTACATTTTACATTCTAAATTCTACATTTAATTTACACTGTTAAGAAAAAAACTTGACACTAATTTTTTGTTCGTGTATTATAAATATTCGTAAAGGGATTTTACTTAACAAGGGGGGCTATTCGTGTTAGAGAAAACGCTTCGTATGAATTATCTTTATGATTTTTATCAAAGCCTACTAACAACGAAACAACGCCAGTACATGCAATTGTATTACCTTGATGATTGGTCGTTAGGTGAAATCGCTGAAGAATATGAAGTTAGTCGTCAAGCCGTTTATGATAATATAAAAAGAACTGAAAATATGCTTGAAGAATATGAAGAGAAGCTTAGTCTCTTCTCGAAATTCGAAGAGCGTTCAACCCTTATAAAAAACTTAAAAACGGCGATAGAGAAAGACGCAACTACAGAATCTATATTATTGATCGTCGATTCTCTTGAGAGGTTAGACTAGGAGGCGACAAACATGGCATTTGAAGGCTTAGCAGAACGCTTGCAAAATACTTTAAATAAAATTAAAGGAAAAGGCAAGGTATCTGAGGCAGATGTAACAGCTATGATGCGAGAAGTTCGTTTAGCTTTACTTGAGGCAGATGTTAACTTTAAAGTTGTAAAAGAATTTATTGCAAATGTTAAAGAACGGGCAGTAGGGCAGGAAGTACTGAATAGCCTTACACCTGGTCAGCAAGTAATAAAAGTAGTAAATGAAGAGCTTACGAAATTAATGGGTGGCGAACAAAGTAAAATCGCTGTAGCAAAAAAGTCACCAACAGTTGTTATGATGGTAGGCTTACAAGGTGCGGGTAAAACAACAACAACTGGAAAGCTCGCAAATCATTTAAGAAAAAGCCAAAACCGCAAGCCGTTGCTTGTTGCAGGTGATATTTATCGACCTGCCGCAATCAAACAGCTTGAAACTTTAGGTGAACAATTGAATATGCCTGTTTTTTCACTTGGTGACAAGGTCAGCCCTGTTGAAATAGCAAAGCAAGCGATTTTAAAAGCGAAAGAAGAACATCTTGATTACGTACTTATCGATACAGCGGGACGTCTACATGTAGATGAAACATTGATGGGTGAGTTACAGCAAATAAAAGAAGCAGTTAACCCTGACGAGATTTTACTTGTTGTTGATGCAATGACGGGGCAAGATGCAGTAAATGTAGCTGAGAGTTTCAACGAACAACTGGGTTTAACAGGAGTTGTTCTTACAAAACTTGATGGTGATACCCGCGGGGGAGCTGCATTATCTGTTAAAGCAGTGACAAATACCCCAATAAAGTTTGCAGGTATGGGTGAAAAATTAGATGCACTCGAGCCGTTTCATCCTGATCGGATGGCGTCTAGAATTCTTGGAATGGGTGACGTTCTTACCCTTATTGAAAAGGCACAGTCTAATTTCGATGAAGAAAAAGCCCGTGAACTTGAAAAAAAGATGCGAACAGCAGACATTACATTTGACGATTTTCTTGATCAATTAGCTCAAGTTCGTAGCATGGGACCTCTTGATGAATTACTAGGTATGATGCCCGGAGCTAATAAGATGAAGGGCCTTAAGAATGTCCAAGTTGATGAAAAGCAAATTGGTCATATTGAAGCGATTGTTCGTTCGATGACGAAAAAAGAAAAAGAAGATCCGTCGATTTTAAATGGTAGTCGTAAAAAAAGAATTGCTAAAGGTAGCGGAACGACCATTCAGGAAGTAAACCGTCTTATTAAGCAATTTGATGATATGAAAAAAATGATGAAACAAATGTCAAATATGACAGGAAAAGGGAAGAAAAAAGGGAAGTTTAAGTTCCCTTTCATGTAAAAAGTGACCTCTTTTGTTGTTAAGATTTTCTTTTGTAAAGTTTTTTTACTTTACTAGTTTTCAACTAGTGAGTTTTATGATAATATACCTAATTGTGTGAATTAATTTTGGAGGTGAAATATAAATGGCAGTAAAAATTCGTTTAAAACGTATGGGTTCAAACAAAGCCCCATTTTACAGAGTAGTAGTTGCTAACTCTCGCGCACCACGTGATGGTCGCTTTATCGAGGAAATCGGCACATACAATCCGCTAGTTAATCCAATCGATTTTAAGGTTAACGAGGAAAAAGCTTTAAAATGGATGCTTGATGGCGCTAAGCCTTCTGACACAGTTCGTAACCTTTTCTCAAAAGCTGGTTTAATGGAAAAGTTACACAACGCTAAAAATGTAAAGTAATAAGAAAAGCGCAAGCGCTAGACAGCTATAAAAACTAAGGCTTTATTCATGTAAATGGTAGAGCCTGTTTTTTAAATTACTTACTATTTCGTAAGGGGTATGATAATTAATGAAAGAGTTAGTTGAAACAATTGCCAAAGCTCTTGTTGATCATCCCGATGACGTTCGTGTTACAGAAGTAGAACATGAGCAGTCCTTGACTTTACAGCTATCAGTCCATGCATCAGATATGGGGAAAGTTATTGGGAAGCAAGGACGAATTGCGAAAGCGATTCGCTCAGTTGTTTACGCAGCTGGGGCAAATCATAAAAAGCGCATAAACCTAGAAATTCTTTAAAAGGGCAAGGGGCTAACCTCTGCCTTTTTTTATACTTTCTCTTTTAGAATTCTCTTTTAGAATTTGTTGACTTGGTAATCCTTTTTGTAAGTTCTAATAAAATATTATGGTAAAATTGAGTAGTCAAAATCGTTCCAATTATAGAAATGAACGGGGTGTATGATGAAAGCCATAAAAAAAGTTATAGTAAAACAAATACTTACAGAAAATCGGAAACAAGCAATGTTAGATGATTTTTTAAAACAAAAAAAGCAAGTTGAAAAAGAAATAAAACAATTAGAGTTTCAATTACATAAAAAGCTTAAAGCTAGTAAAAACAACTATGAATATCAAAATGCCCTTAAATCTTCTTTTAATAAAGAAATTAAAGAGCGGAATGATAAAGTTAAGATTATTGATTTTCAAATAGGTCAACTTCAGGAGTTAGAAATTGGCACTGAAATTAAGGAACAAACGATTGATACATTGTATGAGATAAACGTAGGTGACGACTGGAACGTTTTTATGGAAGGCACCGAAATTATTATTAAAGATGGGATTGTTTTTGAAATACGAGAAGGAGGTAACAAAATTAATGACTAAATGGTTTAATGTAGGAAAAGTTGTCAACACTCATGGCGTTAGAGGTGAAGTAAGGGTAATTTCTTCAACTGACTTTGCAGATGAAAGATTTGCATTAGGGTCAACCCTTTACTTAGAACATGAAAATTTTAAAGATAAAGTTAAATTAAAGGTCACTAGTCATCGTCAACACAAAAACTTTGATTTACTAACCTTCGAAAATTACCCAAATATTAATGATGTAATCGTCTTTAAAGGTGGTTTTTTACAAGTGCCAGAAGATCAACTTTCAGACTTAGAAGATGAAGAGTATTACTATCATGAAATTATTGGTTGTACTGTTTTCACTGAAGAAGGCGACGAATTAGGGAAAATTAGAGAAATCCTTGCTACAGGTGCCAACGATGTTTGGATTGTACAACGTAAAAATGGTGGTAAAGATCTTTTAATACCATACATAGAGCAAGTTGTTAAACAAGTAAATATTGATGAGAAGCGAGTTGTTATTCATTTAATGGAGGGTCTTGAGTAAAGATGCGTTATGATGTCCTAACTTTATTCCCAGAAATGTTTACTGGAGTGCTCGGATCATCGATTTTGAAAAAAGCCGAAGAAAGAAAACTTGTATCATATAATGTTATTGATTTTCGTGCTTACTCTGAGGACAAGCATAGCCGAGTGGACGATTATCCTTATGGTGGCGGTGGTGGTATGGTATTAACACCACAACCTATTTTTGATGCGATTGAGGATATTACGAAAGAAAAAAGCTCCGGAAAGAGACGTATCATTTTGTTATGTCCACAAGGTGAGCGCTATACTCAAAGAAAAGCAGAAGAGCTAGCAGAGTTTGAGCAATTAATATTTATTTGTGGTCATTATGAAGGATATGATGAGAGAATTCGCGAGCATCTCGTCACGGATGAGATCTCAATTGGTGATTATGTTTTAACTGGTGGGGAATTAGGAGCAATGGTTATTATTGATAGTGTTACACGACTATTAACAGGTGTGCTAGGAAATGAGACTTCTGCAGTGACCGATTCTTTTAGTACAGGCTTATTAGAATATCCCCATTATACAAGACCAGTTGATTTTCGCGGTTTAAAAGTTCCTGACGTCCTTTTATCTGGTCATCATAAAAATATTGACGAGTGGCGGCACCAAGAAGCAATAAAAAGGACCCTAAAAAGGAGACCAGATTTACTTAAAGATCGTGAGCTATCTAAACGTGAAAAAGAATGGATCGATACTTTTAAAGATAATTTATAAAAAAGCTATTCTCTACTTGTAACTGATGGTTGCTTGTGTTATTATATTCCTTGTGGCTAAGGCCAGAATCAAGATGTTCCGCTGCAAAAAGAATTGGAATGAGCATCTGTTAGGGAAGGAGGGAACGATACGATGAACAACATTATTCAAGAAGTAACTAAAGAGCAATTAAGATCTGATCTTCCAGCTTTCCGTCCTGGAGACACTATTCGTGTTCACGTTAAGGTAGTTGAGGGAACTCGTGAGCGTATTCAGGTTTATGAAGGTGTCGTAATTAAGCGTCGTGGATCAGGTATTAGTGAAACTTTCACTGCACGTAAGATTTCTTATGGTGTAGGTGTTGAACGTACATTCCCATCACACTCGCCGAAGATCGATAAGATCGAAGTTATGCGTCGTGGTAAAGTACGTCGTGCTAAATTGTACTACTTACGCGCTCTTCGTGGAAAAGCGGCTCGTATTAAAGAAATTCGATAATCAATTTTTAGTAAAAAAGGAGCTTGAATTTCAAGCTCCTTTTTTCAGCTAAATTTTTAATAATGCAAATTATACTATACGAGTAATTAGTTAAGATATAATAATGAAATAGAAATGAAGTAAATGGGGGATAGATACATGTCCAGTGTTAAAAGTGAGTCTTGGGAATGGTTAAAAGCCATTTTTATTGCACTATTTCTTGCATTTGTTATTCGATATTTTTTATTCGCTCCCATCGTTGTAGATGGTCAGTCAATGATGCCTACGCTACAAAATAGTGACCGTTTAATAGTTAATAAAATTGGTTATACAATAGGTAAACCTGATCGTTTTGATATTGTTGTATTCCACGCGACAGCCGAAAAGGATTATATTAAGCGTGTAATTGGTATACCTGGAGATTCTATTTACTATGAGAATGACACTTTACATATTAACGGTGAACCTGTTGATGAGCCATATTTAAGTGATTATAAGCAAAATGCCTATAGTTTGCCGTTTACAGGTGACTTTTCATTGAAAGACTATACTGGACATGATGTTGTTCCAGAAGGTCATATATTTGTCTTAGGCGATAATAGACAACATAGTAAAGATAGTCGGCATATAGGTTTTATTCCATATGAACATGTTGTAGGAAGTGCCAATGTTGTTTTTTGGCCTTTTTCTGAAATTAGAATAGCAAAGTAGGTGTAGTGATGACGACGATACAATGGTTTCCAGGTCATATGGCCAAAGCCCGTCGTGAGGTAACCGAGAAATTAAAACAAATTGATGTTGTGTTTGAATTAGTCGATGCTAGGGTTCCACTATCATCAAGAAATCCAATGATTGATGTATTAGTGAGTCATAAACCTCGGCTTATTCTGTTAAATAAAGCGGATTTAGCTGATCCTTATATAACTGAGCAATGGAGCCGTTATTTTCAAGGAAAAGGATTTAAAGTGATTTCCATCGATTCTCAAACAGGAAAAGGTACCGAGAAAATTCCAACTGTTGCAAAAGAGCTTGCTGTAGATTTACTAGAAAAGCTAAAAGCAAAGGGAATGAAGCCAAGGGCGATACGTGCTTTAATTTTAGGGATTCCTAATGTTGGAAAGTCAACGTTAATTAACAGATTAGCCAAAAAGAAAATTGCTAAAACTGGTGACCGTCCTGGAATTACAAAACAGCAACAATGGATTAAGGTAGGCAGTGAATTAGAATTATTAGATACTCCAGGGATTCTCTGGCCGAAGTTTGAAGATCAAATAGTTGGTCTACGTTTAGCTGCAACAGGGGCAATTAAAGATGAAATTCTTGATTTTCAAGATGTTGCCGTTTTTTTACTAAAGTACTTAAAAGAACAATACCCTAAACCTTTGATGGAACGCTTTAAGCTGACCGAAATCAATGAGGATGTTATTGAACTTTTTGATGCCATTGGTAGGAACCGCGGTTTATTAATGAGTGGTGGCTATATTGATTACGATAAGGCTGCAGAGTTGATTCTTCGTGAGTTTCGTTCTTGTAAAATTGGTAAAATCTCATTAGAAAAGCCTGAATAGATGAAAGGTGCGCATAAACAAGCGTGCCTTTTTCAATTGATAGCAACTAAGAGTGATGATGTTTCTTTAGTTAGAGTTTAAAGTATAATGGGAAACAACTAAAGGCTGGGACTTAACAATATGTCCTAAATGGCCGATATTACATAAAAATAAATGAATATTTGCTTTTGGAGAGTTCCTTTCAGTTATGGGAATTAAGACATCCTTTATAGAATGGTAGTGTGAAAAGTGAAATTATCAATTAAAGAAATAGAAAACATATTTCAAAATGAGAATATTTCTGAACAATTTTTATTGAAAGTAAAAAAAGATGAGCGAATAGGTGTCCAAAAAGTCTATGCAAGGTGGAAGAGTACGATAGCGAAGCAAGAACTATTAGAAGCTCAATTTGAAGAAATGCTCCACTATGAACGTGAAGTTAGAAGTAATGGTGTTGCCTATATAGCTGGGATCGATGAAGTAGGGAGAGGCCCTTTAGCTGGACCGGTAGTAGCTGCTGCAGTCATTCTACCAGAAGACTTCCGTTTATTAGGCCTCACCGATTCAAAAAAGGTATCAAAAAAAAGTCGCGAAGAATTTTTTGAGATTATTTATTCCAAAGCCATTTCGATCGGTCTTGGATTTGTGTATGCCAATGAAATCGATCGAATTAATATTTACGAAGCTACTAAACTAGCAATGCTTAAAGCTCTTAGTGAACTTACCATTCATCCGGAGCATTTATTAATAGATGCGATGACGCTCCCAACACAGATTTCGCAAACATCGATTATAAAGGGAGATAGTAAAAGTATATCAATTGCAGCTAGTTCAATTATTGCGAAAGAAACTAGAGATCAGTATATGGAGAAGCTTAGTAAAAAATATCCCCATTACGGTTTTGAAAACCATATGGGTTATGGAACGAAAGAGCATTTACAAGCAATTGATAAATATGGCATCTGCGATGAGCATCGAAAATCATTTTCCCCTGTTCGCGAACGTTGCTTAACAAATACGTTATTTTAATGATTTGGTTGTTTTTTTGTATCTGCATCTAAGACTTATTTAAAGAATAGGTGGTGAAAAGTTTTGTTTCAAGCAAATATTGTTCATTCCCTTTTAAGAGGATTGGATCCAATTCATCAAAAATCAATTTCGTTAACTCCAGGACAAATTTTTAACGGGAAAATATTAAAATTGTATCCTGGTCAATTAGCTTCTTTACAATTAGGTGGTTTAACATTAACAGCGAAGCTTGAAGCCGCCTTAACTGTAGGAAGCCGTTATTGGTTTCAAGTTCAGCCGGGAGAAGGTCTCCCAGTGTTAAAAGTTCTTGAAGGATCAACCCAAAATGAAAAACCTAGAGGAAGAGAAAGTGAAAACATTTTAAGACAACTAGGACTTAGTTATTCTAAGCAAAGCGAGATGCTTGTTAAATATTTAGCCAAAGAAGAAATCCCTTTTACGAGAGCGCATGTCATTCGTGGGGCAGAAACGTTGCAAAATGTTGGCATGGTAAATGAAAAAGGACTGTCAATTATAAAACTTCTTGTGGAGAGAAACTTGCCAATTACCCCTGCTACCTTTTCGGCGATGAATAGTGTTATAACGGGTCAAGGTCTAGTAAATCAACTTCAAGAATTATCTACATTGATCCAGCCACTTCAAGGGAAAGAGCCATTGCTACAACAATTTCAACAACTTCTTCAAAGTATATTAAATGAAGCCAATGTGAAGGTAGATAGACATCAAATACTAGATACGTTAAAAACGTTTTTAACCGAAAATGCAACAGATACACAGCAACGGCAGTCACAAGTAGAGCTTCAAAAACTAGGAGTTATTGATAAGCAATCGCCTGAGCAGCTATTAGCAAATGTTAAAGTAGAAGTAACAAGAACACCAGCAGATCAATTAAAACAAATTTGGCCAACCTTGACAAAAGCAGAAGTTCAATTAAGTTTGAACAAAGGAGAAGTTGGAGAGCTCTTATCAAAAATAGTGTTAGAAAAGGGTGTAAATGGAGAGCGAACAATACAACAATTGTTAACTTTGTTTTCATCATCTATAGTAAAAAATAGTGAAAATCTAGTTTTTCCTCAATCAGAGGACTCACTTGGAAAACAGTTAGTTTCGCTCATAAATCGAATTGGATATCAACATGAACGGGATGCTCAACAGTTTTTGCAACAACGGAGTGAAAATAGTGAAACTTTTCTAATGCAACTAAAGGCGCTACTTGTTAAAACGCAGCAACAAGTGCAAATGCCTCCAAGCATACAAGACAAGGTGGAATCGATTTTAAATCGGATTACAGGTCAACAATTACTCTCAGTAAATCAAGAGGGTCCGATCACAAATCATGCGGTTATGGTGCCCCTGAAGTTACTAGGAGGGAACTCAGATTTAACGATACAATGGGAAGGGAAAAAAGAAAATGATGGGAAGTTAAACCCAGACCATTGTCGAATTTTATTTTATTTAAATCTTGCTAATTTAAAAGAAACAATTATTGATGTGCAAATCCAAAACCGAGTCGTTTCACTTCATGTTATAAATGAGCAACAAAAGCCTGCCCAATTAATAAATGCATTACAACCGTATTTAACTAGGGCGCTTAATGATTTGAATTATCAACTTACATCGGTTAAATGGACCAATCCAATCCAAAGTAGTAAAAGTCATTATCATAATGGGAGTATTACACCTGTGAACAAGTACTATCAATCGCAAAGGCCGTATCAAGGAGTTGATATTCGAATATGAAAGAAGAGCGAGAAAAGAAACAGGCTGTTGCCCTTTCATACCATACTGAAAATGATCGTGCGCCTAAAATAGTTGCAAAAGGAAAAGGGTATGTTGCAGATGAATTGATTAAAGAAGCTCTAAAACATAACGTTCCAATTCAAGAAGATGCCAGTCTTGTTGGGCTCCTAAGTCAACTCGAAATAAACGAAGCGATACCGGAGCAATTATATGATGTTGTAGCAGAGATTTTTGCTTTTGTTTACAGAATTGATAAAAATAGTTAAATTTATAAAACGCCATTCGTAAAAATCAATGGTTTTGGAGATGCTATAAGCATATCCATTTGATTAACGAAAGAGGTGTTTTTTTCTATGGACATAATTAACCTACAATATTATTTGCAGCACAGTTTTGCAAGGGAAGAAATTGCAGAAGAGTTTGGAGTGCAGCGTCCATTGACGGAAAAGGAAATCATCACATCGATGTGGAGTGGTAAAAAAGAGAAAAGAGAGGATGAGGGAAGTGAAAAAACAAAGAAAGTTCGATCCAAACCCAGAAACTCCTCTAGATAACTGGAGTGTCGAACTAGATCCAGCAATAATGTCGGGTGATCATTGGGCAGAGGAGGAAAACTCTCCTTTGGAACAATTGGATTTTTTCGATGATGGGCACTGTGAAGATGTAAGCGCCAAAAAAGAGCATCCTTATCACATGTTTACACATCCGACACTTAATGTAAGTTATGGAAATATAAAAAGAGATAACCCGAAAAGTGAATGATACTAATTGTAACAATCGTATAGAAATCATAATAATAAAGCAGGAGAAGTCTTCTGCTTTTTAATTGTTTCGAATAAAATGAAAGTTGGTATAGTGAACTATAGGCAAACAGAAAATTAAATTAAAAAAGCTCGAACCAAATTTAGTGCATGAGAAGAATTTCTAATGTATAATAAAATTGCAATACTATTTTATTAAAGTTTTCGTAACTTTTTTGCCGAAAATAGAGGTTTTAATAATAGTGTTGTCGAATATGATAAGTTGTGAGTAATCATGACAGATTAGTTTGAATATTGCTAATTCTCAAACTGAGCGGTTAGTCGATATTGAAACCACATTAAGCATTGCATTTGATAGGAGGATGGACGATGAATATCCACGAGTATCAAGGTAAAGAGATCCTGCGTAAGTACGGTGTTAACGTACCAAACGGGAAAGTTGCATTTACGGTTGATGAGGCTGTTGAAGCGGCTAGAGAGCTAGGTTCGAATGTAACGGTTGTAAAAGCCCAAATCCATGCAGGTGGAAGAGGAAAAGCAGGTGGCGTTAAAGTAGCTAAAAGTATTGATGAAGTTCGTACATATGCTAGCGAAATTTTAGGTAAAACATTAGTTACTCACCAAACAGGTCCTGAAGGTAAAGAAGTTAAGCGTTTACTTATTGAAGAAGGGTGTGATATTCAAAAAGAATATTACATCGGTTTAGTATTAGACCGGGCTACTTCTCGTGTAGTAATGATGGCTTCTGAAGAAGGTGGAACTGAAATTGAAGAAGTAGCTGAACAAACTCCTGAGAAAATTTTTAAAGAAGTCGTTGATCCAGTAGTAGGATTACAAGGCTTCCAAGCTCGGAGATTAGCTTTTAATATAAATATCCCAAAAGAACTAGTTAATCAAGCTGTTAAATTCATGATGGGACTTTATACTGTATTTGTTGATAAGGATTGCTCGATTGCAGAAATCAATCCTTTAGTAACGACTGGTGATGGTCGAGTTATGGCCCTAGATGCGAAATTTAACTTCGATTCAAATGCTCTTTATCGTCATAAAGATATCGTTGAATACCGTGACTTAGATGAAGAAGATTCAAAGGAAATTGAAGCGTCAAAATATGATTTAAGTTATATTTCTTTAGATGGTAATATCGGATGTATGGTTAATGGTGCAGGTCTTGCTATGGCAACGATGGACATCATTAAACATTATAGTGGTGATCCTGCTAACTTCCTTGATGTAGGTGGCGGTGCTACTGCTGAGAAGGTAACTGAAGCATTTAAGATTATTTTATCTGACCAAAATGTTAAAGGGATTTTCGTTAATATATTTGGTGGAATTATGAAATGTGATGTTATTGCTGAGGGTGTAGTAGAAGCTACGAAACAAGTAGGCTTAAGCTTACCTCTAGTTGTTCGTCTTGAAGGAACGAATGTTGAGTTAGGAAAGAAAATTCTAGATGAGTCTGGATTAAATATAACTTCTGCTGATTCGATGGCTGATGGGGCAGAAAAGATCGTATCTCTAGTTAAATAGAAGGGCGGGAGTGTTTATGAGTATCCTAATAAATAAAGATACAAAAGTTATTGTCCAAGGAATTACAGGAGCTACAGGCCTTTTTCATACAAAGCAAGCGGTTGAGTATGGAACGAATATTGTAGGTGGAGTTACCCCAGGTAAAGGTGGAACTGAAATCGAGGGAATTCCTGTATTTAATACTGTTGCTGATGCAGTTACTGCTACTGAAGCTAATGCTTCTGTTGTTTATGTACCACCAGCATTTGCTGCTGACGCAATTATGGAAGCTGTAGATGCACAGTTAGATTTAGTTATTTGTATTACAGAAGGAATTCCGGTTTTAGATATGGTCAAAGTTAGACGATATATGGAAGGGAAAAATACTCGTTTAATTGGACCTAACTGCCCTGGAGTTATTACTCCTGAAGAATGTAAGATTGGGATTATGCCTGGATACATTCATAAAAAAGGTCATGTAGGTGTAGTTTCTCGTTCTGGAACTTTAACATATGAAGCTGTACATCAGTTATCAACAAGAGGCATTGGCCAATCCACTGCTGTTGGTATTGGTGGAGACCCTGTTAATGGCACAAACTTTATCGATGTATTACAATTATTTAATGAAGATGAAGATACTTATGCTGTAATTATGATTGGGGAAATCGGTGGAACTGCAGAAGAAGAAGCTGCAGAGTGGATTAAAGCTAATATGAAGAAACCTGTAGTAGGCTTTATTGGTGGTCAAACTGCACCGCCAGGAAAAAGAATGGGTCATGCTGGTGCGATTATTTCAGGAGGAAAAGGTACTGCAGCAGAAAAGATTAAAACGCTTGAAAGTTGCGGTGTAAAAGTAGCGCAAACTCCTGCTGTGATGGGTGAAACGTTGGTAGCAGCTCTAGAAGAAAATAACCTCTTAGAAAAATGTATCACACATAAATAATGATTTGCTGACGGCTCCATTTGGGGCCGTCTTTATTTTTATAAAGGAAAGGTGAATAAAAATGACAGTTAGAGAAAGATTGATTGCCCTACACGGATGTAGAGGCGTTACTTGGACTTTATTAAAGAAGTTTTTTGAATATGATCCTACATTTAAGAAGATATTTTCGCTAGGAGAAGATGAACTTAAGCGAATTTTTTCAATGAAAGGTGAGCAAGTAAAAAAAATAATAGAAGATTTACAAAAAACGAATATACAAATAGAGAAACATCGAAAAAATAACATTCATGTCGTTACAATATTTGATGAATATTATCCATCCTTACTAAAACAAATTTACGATCCACCATGGGTACTTTATTGTAAGGGAGACTTATCCCTGTTTCAACATGAAAATAAATTAAGTGTCATTGGAACTAGAGACCCTTCTAAAAATGGACTGTTAGGCTTAGAAAAAATTATCAAACCATTAGTATTATCCAATTGGGTTATAGTTAGCGGTTTAGCCGTTGGTATAGACGGTAGGGCGCATTTACTTGCTATCGAAAATTATGGTAAGACTATTGCAGTATTAGGATCAGGATTCGACTATATTTACCCGTATTGTCACCAAAAGTTAGCCTCCATTATTTCTAAAGAAAATCTTCTTATTTCTGAATTCCCACCAAATACAAAACCTCAAAAATGGCATTTTCCGATGAGAAATCGAATTATAAGCGGTTTAACAAAAGGTACACTCATTGTTGAAGCAAAATCTAGGAGTGGATCATTGATTACCGCAGACCTTGCCTTACAACAAGGTAGAGAAGTTTTTGCTGTCCCTGGCTCTATTATGGATGATCGAACAGAAGGAACCCATTGGTTAATTCAACAAGGAGCTAAGTTGACAAAATGTAGTAATGATGTTTTAAATGAAATGTAACAGAGTATAATATAGCTAAAATGTGTAAAAAAATTAAAATGATTTAAATATTTTGCAATTTAAGTGAAGTTTTTTGTAGTACACCTTACGAACATTTTCATATTTTTGTTTGACAAATAGCAAATTAGTGGTTAATAATAGGGAAGATTTTAAAATACCTCTAAAAGGGGGAGGAAACAAAAAAATGGCAGATTACTTAGTGATCGTTGAATCTCCCGCTAAAGCAAAAACAATTGGTAAATATTTAGGGAAAAAATATATTGTAAAAGCTTCTATGGGGCATGTCATTGATTTACCAAAAAGTCAAATGGGTGTTGACGTTGAAGAAAATTTCCATCCTAAATATATTACAATTCGCGGAAAAGGGCCAATTTTAAAAGATTTAAAAGCTGCTGCAAAAAAAGTAAAGAAAATTTATTTAGCGGCTGACCCTGATCGTGAAGGAGAAGCAATTGCTTGGCACTTAGCACACAGTTTAAAAATTGATGATAAATCAGACTGTAGAGTAGTTTTCAACGAAATAACGAAGCAAGCGATTAAAGACGCATTTAAAACACCCCGACCTATAAATATGGATTTAGTTGACGCGCAACAAGCCAGGCGAGTTCTTGACCGCTTAGTTGGTTACAATATTAGCCCTTTATTATGGAAAAAAGTGAAAAAGGGATTAAGTGCAGGAAGGGTTCAATCTGTTGCGGTTAAGATGATTATAGATCGTGAAAAGGAAGTTCAATCGTTTGTACCAGAAGAATATTGGTCGATAGTCGCTTCATTCAAAGCGGAAAAAGAAAGCTTTGAAGCGAAGTTCTATGGTGTAGATAACAAAAAAACAGAATTAAAGTCTGAGTCAGAAGTGAAAGAAATATTGGGCAAGCTAAAAGATAACTTCGTTGTTGAAAGCGTTAAAAAGAAGGAAAGAAAACGTAATCCAGTTTTACCTTTTACAACTTCGTCCCTTCAACAAGAGGCTGCTAGAAAATTAAATTTTAGGGCTAAGAAAACAATGATGATTGCTCAGCAACTTTATGAAGGTATTGATATTGGCAAAGAAGGAACTGTAGGTTTAATTACATATATGAGGACAGACTCTACGAGAGTTTCTGAAGTAGCTGAGCAAGAAGCGAACGAGTATATTCAAACTCACTTTGGAGCGGAGTACTTAGCTACGGACAAACGCCAAGTAAAAAAAGATAAAAAATCACAAGATGCTCATGAAGCAATTAGACCTACTTCGATTTTTAAAGACCCAAAATTTTTGAAAAGTTATTTAAGTAGAGACCAACTACGCCTTTATAAGCTAATTTGGGAACGCTTAGTGGCTAGTCTAATGGCGCCAGCAATTCTTGATACAATGAGTGTAGATATTAATAATAATGGAGTACTCTTTAGAGCAACAGGCTCAAAAATAAAATTTCCTGGATTTATGAAAGTTTATATTGAGGGTAATGATGACGGTAAAAAAGAAGAAGATCGCCTGTTACCTCATTTAGAGGAAGGGATGTCTGTTACAAAAGAAACGATTGAACCTAATCAACACTTTACGCAGCCGCCACCTCGATATACTGAAGCAAGGCTTGTAAAGACGATGGAAGAATTAGGAATTGGCAGGCCTTCAACTTATGCGCCGACGTTAGATACAATTCAACGTCGAGGTTATGTTGCTCTTGAAGATAAGCGATTTATCCCAACTGAATTAGGGGAAATCGTATTAGAATTGATCAACGAATTTTTCCAGGAAATTTTAGACGTTGAATTTACTGCGAAAATGGAAAGTGACCTAGATTCGATCGAAGAAGGACAAATAAAATGGGTCAACATAATCGATCAGTTCTACAAAGGTTTTGAGAAAAATCTGAAAATAGCTGAAGAAGAAATGAAAGAAGTCGAAATAAAAGATGAACCAGCTGGTGAGGATTGTGAACTTTGCAGTCATGAAATGGTCTATAAAATGGGAAGATACGGGAAATTTATGGCTTGTTCTAATTTCCCGAATTGCCGCAACACGAAAGCGATTGTAAAAGATATTGGCGTTAAATGTCCTTCATGTCATGAGGGGAATATTGTTGAAAGAAAAAGTAAAAAACGGCGAACGTTTTATGGTTGTGATAGATACCCTAGTTGTGAATTTATTTCTTGGGATAAACCTATTGCTAGGCCGTGTCCAAAGTGTAATGAAATGCTAGTAGAGAAAAAGACGAAAAAAGGCGTCAATGTTCAATGTATTAAATGTGATTACCAAGAAGAAGCAAATTAAATTGTTTCTTTCTAGTAAAATACTTAATAGGATAGTTCCAGCGTCTGGCAGAACATGTGAATGTGCTGCTAGGCAGGGACTTTGTGTTTTCATAGGAGGAATTTAACTTGACTGAAAGATGCGTAAATGTAATTGGTGCTGGCTTAGCAGGAAGTGAAGCCGCTTGGCAAATAGCAAGTCAAGGAATACCAGTTAAATTATATGAGATGAGGCCAGTGAAGCAAACTCCGGCTCATCATACGGATAAATTTGCAGAGTTAGTGTGTAGTAATTCGTTACGATCCAATGCATTATCTAATGCAGTTGGTGTTCTAAAAGAAGAAATGAGACATTTACAATCTGTGATCATACGTTCAGCTGATGATTGTGCAGTCCCAGCAGGTGGAGCACTTGCCGTAGACCGTCATGAGTTTGCAAATCTCGTTACCGAGTGGGTGAAAAATCACCCATTAGTTGAAGTAATTACTGAAGAGGTAACTGAAATTCCTGAAGGGCCAACGGTTATTGCATCCGGTCCACTAACTTCAGAAAAGTTGTCCAATCATCTAAAAGAGCTTACAGGTCAAGACTACTTATATTTTTATGATGCTGCAGCGCCAATTTTAGAAGTAGATAGTATTAATATGGACAAAGTTTATTTAAAATCAAGATATGACAAAGGTGAAGCGGCTTATTTAAATTGTCCGATGAACGAAGAAGAATTTAATCGTTTTTATGAAGCTTTAATAGCTGCTGAAACTGTTCCTTTAAAAGAGTTTGAAAAAGAAATCTTTTTTGAAGGGTGTATGCCAATAGAAGTGTTAGCCCGTAGAGGTAAAAAAACGTTGCTGTTTGGACCGATGAAGCCTGTAGGACTTGAAGATCCAAAAACAGATAAACGTCCTTTTGCTGTTGTACAACTTAGGCAGGATAACCAATCGGGAACCCTTTATAATATTGTTGGGTTTCAAACTCATTTAAAGTGGGGCCCTCAAAAAGAAGTGCTCCAGTTAATCCCAGGCCTTGAAAATGTAGAAGTAGTTCGTTATGGAGTCATGCATCGAAACACGTTTATTAATTCACCTAAGCTACTATTACCTACTTACCAATTTAAAGGTAGGCAAGATTTATTTTTCGCTGGGCAAATCACAGGTGTTGAAGGTTACGTAGAATCAGCGGCCGCTGGGTTATTGGCTGGTTTGAATGCGGCAAGACTTGTTCTAGGGAAAGAATTAGTTGTATTTCCAGTTGAAACAGTACTTGGAAGCATGGCAAACTATATTACAACGGCAAACGAGAAAAATTTTCAACCTATGAATGCTAACTTTGGACTATTACCAACGATGGAACCTCGCGTAAAAAATAAACAAGAGCGCTATGAAAAGTTAGCGATGAGAGCGATTGGCACAATTCAGAATTTTATGAAAAAAATGTAAATTCCCTTGCACCTTATCTAATAGTGTGGTAAAATTTAGAGGCTCTAGTGAGGTGGGAATAACAATAGATGTCAAATCAGGCTATAGAGATCGAAACATTTATTCGTTTTTTGCAGGTGGAGAAAAATTTTTCGCCCCATACTGTATACAATTATAAAAAGGATATAGAGCATTTCTCATCTTTCATGAAGCAGCATAGCATTAATCGTTACGCTGCTGTTTCTTATGTGTTTGTTAGGCTTTATTTAACTGAGATGTATTCCCTGGAATATAAAAGAAAAACGGTTGCACGGAAAATTTCGAGTTTAAGAAGTTTTTATAGATTTCTAATGACCGAAGAAGTTATTAAGGAAAACCCCTTTTCCGTTGCAACTATTCCTAAACAAGAAATGAAATTACCAACTTTTCTGTATGAAGATGAACTACAAGAGCTGTTTACTGTTTCAGACATTACGACACCTTTAGGTCAAAGAAATCAGGCTTTATTAGAATTATTGTATGCTACAGGAATTCGAGTTAGTGAGTGTTGTAGTCTACGAATTCAAGATTTAGATCTTCAAATCGGAACTGTTTCGGTAATGGGTAAAGGACGTAAAGAACGTTACATTCCAGTCGGAAGTTATGCATTAGATGCATTATATACATACATAAATGATGGTAGAGTAAAATTGTTGAATAAAGCAAATGAGAAAAAAAGCAAAACACTTTTTCTAAACTATAGAGGTGACAATTTATCACGTAGCGGTGTAAGAAAGATTTTAGAACAACTTGTTCATAAAACAGCAACAACTTTCCATATTACTCCTCATGTACTCCGGCATACCTTTGCCACACACATGCTTAACGAAGGAGCTGATATGCGAAGTGTTCAAGAGTTACTTGGTCATACACATCTATCATCGACGCAAATATACACACATGTTACAAAAGAACATTTAAAACATGTGTATAATAACTTTCACCCTAGAGCTTAAGTTGTTTTAAAAAAAGAACTTTTTTGTAAAGGAGGGTTTACGTTTGGAGCATTCATTTCACGCGACAACAATCTTTGCTATTCATCACGAAGGTAAATGTGCCATGTCAGGAGATGGGCAAGTTACATTCGGAAATGCAGTTGTAATGAAACATACAGCAAAGAAAGTACGTAAACTATACAATGGTAAAGTGTTAGCTGGATTTGCAGGCTCTGTTGCTGATGCATTCACTTTGTTTGAAAAATTTGAAGCGAAATTAGACGAATACAATGGTAATTTACAACGAGCGGCCGTTGAGTTAGCAAAAGAATGGCGGAGTGACAAAGTGCTAAGAAGACTAGAGGCGATGTTAATTGTAGCTAATTCTGAGCATATTTACCTTGTTTCAGGGACTGGCGAAGTTATTGAGCCGGACGATGGAGTGCTAGCCATTGGTTCAGGAGGCAATTATGCTCTTTCTGCGGGGCGAGCCTTAAAAAAGCATGCCTCCCATCTCGAAGCTAGAGAAATTGCAATGGCAGCCCTCCAAACAGCTGCAGAAATTTGTGTATATACGAACAATAACATTGTCTTAGAAGAACTATAATTTGAATTATGAACTTTGAAAGTCAATTTTTGCGAGGCCTTACTTTTATAAAAATCAGAGTTCAATATTCAAAATTGAAATGAGGAGCGATGGTATGGAAAATCATTTAACACCTCGGCAAATTGTTGAAAAATTAGATCAGTACATCGTTGGTCAAGATAAAGCGAAACGTTCTGTTGCAATAGCTCTCCGTAATCGTTATCGCCGTGGTCAATTAGACGAAAAACTAAGAGATGAAGTTACGCCAAAAAATATATTAATGATTGGGCCAACTGGAGTTGGTAAAACGGAAATTGCTCGGAGATTAGCTAAACTTGTAGGTGCTCCGTTTATTAAGGTAGAGGCGACAAAGTTTACCGAAGTAGGTTATGTTGGTAGAGATGTGGAATCAATGGTTCGTGACTTAGTTGAGACATCAATCCGCCTAGTTAAAGAAGATCGAATGAAAAAGGTAAGAGGAAAAGCAGAAGAAAATGCTAATAAACGTATAGTACAACTGTTAGTGCCATCAAAAAAGAAAGAAAGCTCTTATAAAAACCCATTTGAAATGCTTTTCAGCGGACAAAATCAAGGAGCTTCAGAACAAGTTGATAACAGCGAAGAAGAAAATCTTAGAGATGTGCGTAGAAGGATGGAACACCAACTTGCTTTAGGTGAGTTAGAGGATCATTATGTTACAGTTGAAGTAGAAGAACAATCGGGTGGATTTTTAGATATGTTTCAGGGTTCTGGTATGGAACAAATGGGGTTAAACATGCAAGATATGCTTGGAAACATGGTGCCCAAAAAGAAGAAGAAGAGAAAGTTAACCGTTAGAGAAGCTCGTAAAGTATTAACAGAAGATGAAGCTCAAAAATTGATTGATATGGATGAAGTGTCACAAGAAGCTGTTTCAAGAGCTGAGCAATTGGGAATTATTTTTATAGATGAAATTGACAAAGTTGCAGGCAAAGGCCAACAGTCTACTGCGGATGTTTCGCGAGAAGGTGTTCAACGAGATATTTTACCAATCGTTGAGGGCTCTACCGTTGTCACGAAATATGGTCCGGTAAAAACTGACCATGTCTTGTTTATTGCAGCAGGAGCATTTCATTTAGCAAAGCCTTCTGATTTAATTCCTGAGCTACAAGGGCGCTTTCCAATTCGCGTAGAACTAGCTAATTTAACTGAAGCTGATTTTGTAAGGATATTAGTTGAGCCTAACAATGCATTAATTAAGCAATATCAAGCTTTACTCGCTACAGAAGGTATACAAGTGATATTTTCTGACGATGCTATTAAAAGAATTGCAAAAATTGCAACAGAAGTAAATCAAGACACTGAAAATATCGGGGCAAGAAGGCTGCATACAATCCTCGAAAAACTTTTAGAAGATTTATCATTTGAAGCACCGGATATAAATCTAGCGGAAATTACTATTACACCTACATATGTAGATGACAAACTAGCAACAATTGCGAAAAATCGTGATTTAAGCCAATACATTTTATAAGAGAAGATATTTTAGGAGGATTTTTATATGGATTTATTAACTAAAACAAGAAGAATTAATGAAATGCTACAAAAAACAGCAGGACAGCCAGTTAACTTTAAAGATATGGCAGAAACATTACGTGATGTAATTCAAGCAAATATCTTTATTGTAAGCCGAAGAGGAAAATTATTAGGCTTTGCAATTAAGCAAGAGATCGAAAACGAAAGAATGAAAAAAATGTTAGAAGATCGTCAATTTCCAGAAGTATACACGACAAACTTATTCAAAATTAATGAAACCTCTTCCAACTTAGATATTAACAGTGAATTTACGGCATTCCCAGTTGAAAATAAAGATTTATTCAATACTGGTTTAACTACGATTGTCCCAATTAACGGTGGTGGAAATCGAATTGGAACACTTATCTTAGCTAGATTAACTGAGTCTTTTGATAATGATGATTTAATCCTTGCTGAGTACGGTGCTACTGTAGTTGGAATGGAGATTCTTCATGAAAAAACAGTAGAGATTGAGCAAGAAGCGAGAAGTAAAGCTGTTGTCCAAATGGCTATTGGATCACTTTCCTATAGTGAGTTAGAGGCAGTAGAGCACATTTTTGATGAGTTAGAAGGTAATGAAGGGTTACTAGTAGCATCTAAAATTGCTGACCGAGTAGGGATTACTCGTTCAGTTATTGTAAATGGACTTCGTAAGCTTGAAAGTGCAGGGGTTATCGAGTCCCGTTCATTAGGGATGAAAGGTACTTATATTAAAGTACTTAATAATAAGTTTCTTTTAGAATTAGAGAAACTTAAAACAAAATAAATTGTTGGAAAAATAAAGTTTTATGGGTCAGACATTTTCTGGTACATAATAGATGATTTTTTCTATTATTTCCATTGTCTGGCCTTTTTTTGTTTTTTTTGTAAAAATAAAACTTCAAATATCGACAAAAACCTATTTTATTCTGATAAAATAAAAAGGGTCTAATAAAATTGTGTCGATTTTATTAACTTTTTTAATTTTTATAAAAAATTGGGAAATAGTACCCCTTAAGTATTCTAGTATATAAACGTATAATAAATTAAATCAAAGAATATTTTGTAGAAAATTTAAGGAGAAATCCCTATTCCTTTTTAAGTTACAACCTTAATTTTAGGTCTTTATAATTGAAGTTTAGACAAGAAAAAACAGTGTTAGACAATTGAAAAATTATTATATACAATACATCTAGTAGTTTATTTCGTAAGCATTATGATTAACCCAGTTAGCGACATAAAACTAAATTAAGGGTTAGCTCATATTTTTCTATAGAACGGAGGTTAAAGATGAAAATTTTCTCTAATCCTAGCCAACAATTACTTGAGCAATCATTAAATGCTGCTTCTCTGCGTCAAAAAACGATTTCTCAAAATATAGCAAACGTTGACACGCCAAACTATAAAGCAAAGAAAACTATTTTTAAGCACCAATTAGACAAGGCTCTAGAAGGTCAACGCCTTAGTGCTTATCGTACTGATGATCGCCATATTCCGTTCGGTGGAAAGGTAAGTACCTCCCCAGCAGTAGTTGTCTCACGTAAAGATACGATGTTTAACCATAATGGTAATAATGTTGATATCGAGCATGAAATGTCTGAAATGGCAAAAAACCAAATATATTATAATGCAATGATTGAGAGATTAAATGGTAGATTTAATAGTCTTAAGACTGTTATTGGAGGAGGGAAATAATCATGACGATTTTTCATGGCTTTAATACAACAGCTTCTGCTCTTACTGCACAACGTCTGCGTATGGATGTTGTAGCTTCCAATATGGCGAATGTAGATACAACAAGGGGCAGATTTGTTAACGGTGAGTGGGAGCCTTATAAGAGGAAAATGGTCGTTATGCAACCGAACGAAAATCGGTTTTCTACTCATTTGTCTAAAGCAATGGGGCGATCAGACCATCCAGGAAATGGTGTGAAGGTTAGTCGAATTGTTGAAGATCAAACGCCTTTTAAGCTCGTATATCAGCCAGATCATCCGGATGCAAATGCCGAAGGCTATGTTAGTTTACCTAATGTAGATCCTTTAAAAGAAATGGTCGATATGATGAGTGCAACTAGATCGTATGAAGCTAATGTAACGACACTTAATGCAACAAAAAATATGTTAATGAAGGCTTTAGAAATTGGTAAAGGTTAAGTGGGGGGAATAATAAATGGAACCAGTATCATTTAGACCGAATTCAGTTATGAATATTAATGGTGGAACTCAACCGGTGAAGAAGCTTACTTCAGCAGAAGCACAAAATAGCTTTAAAGTGGCTTTAAGCGATGCATTACATAAAGTTAATGATGCCCAACATGCATCTTCAAGAGCGACTGAGAAATTAGCGAGGGGTGAGAGTATTGATTTACACCAAGTGATGATCACTGCTCAAAAAGCCAGTATCTCGTTACAAGCTACAATAGAAGTGCGAAATAAGGTTGTAGAGGCGTATCAAGAAGTGATGAGAATGCAAGTTTAATAGATATATATTCTATTTTTAATAATTTTACTCTTTTAAGAGTGATACTTTTTACAACAAGACGCCGTTAGTAATAGTAGGGGGAAACATGAACGAGAAACTATTAATATATAAAGATAAAGCAACTAAATATTGGACCGAACGAACGAATGTCCAAAAAGGGATTATTGTCGGTTCTTTCCTACTGCTTCTTTTACTAATCATTTTTGTTTCAATGCTGGGTTCGAGAACGAATATGGTTCCATTGTATACAAACCTCTCGTTTCAGGAGACCGGTGAAATTAAGGCTCAGTTGGATTCAAGGGGTATTCCTTCAGAGGTAACAAGTAGTGGAACAGCAATAAATGTCCCAGAAACATTGGTTGACAGCTTAAAAGTAGAATTGGCTGCGGAAGGTATCCCGAAAAGTGGGAGTATTGATTATACGACATTTCGAGATCGTATGGGCTTTGGGATGACTGACAACGAATTTACAATTATGGAACGAGCAGCGATGCAAACGGAATTAGCAAACTTAATCCGCAACATGGACGGTGTACAGCATGCTCAAGTGATGATTACTTTACCCGAAGAGAGTATGTGGGTGTCAATGGATGATGAAGCAGCTTCTGCATCAATCATCTTAAATATCCGTCCAGGGTATCAATTAGATCAATCGCAAATTAGGGCCTTATATCACTTAGTTTCTAAGAGTGTTCCAAAACTCCCTATAGATAATATCGTCATCATGAACCAAATGTTTGAGTATTTAGAGTTAAAAAATGAAAATATTATTGATTCTACGCTTTCTACTTTCGAACAACAACGTTCAATACAAAGAGAAATTGAACGAGATCTTCAACGCCAAGTGCAACAGATGTTAGGCACGCTAGTTGGAAGAGATAAAGTGTTAGTGTCAGTTACGACAGACATTGATTTTACAAAAGAAAATCGGGCTGAAGATTTAGTTACTCCTGTGGATCCAGAAAATATGTCTGGTTTAGCAGTAAGCATTGAACGAATTACAGAAACATTTAGTGGTGAGGATTTTCAAGAAGGTGGTATCCCTGGTACTGGAGAGACAGATATCCCAGGATATCCAGGTGGAGCTGGCGCTGGTGCTGGTGACTATGAGCGTATGGAAGAACGAATTAACAATGATGTAAATCGGATTCGCCGTGATATTGTTATGAGTCCTTATCAAGTAAAAGATATTGGCATCCAAGTTATGATTGAGCCACCAAATCCGGAAGATCCTGCTTCTCTACCGGTTGAACTACTCGGAGATGTACAACAAATATTAAGTACAATCGTTAGAACGAGTATATCCAAAGATGTAATAGATCAACTTACACCAGAACAAATTAATGATAAAGTATTTGTCTCAGCTCATACTTTTGAAGGGAAAATCGTTTTTGAAGACCCTGCACAAGGAATTCCAAGTTGGTATTATATTGTAGGCGGGTTAATTTTATTTATTATTCTACTAATCTTCTTATTAATACGTAAAAATAAAAAGGTAGAAGTGATTGAGGAAACGAGCGAACAAGCGGTTAGTTTTGATATTCCAGATATTGGTGAAGATCGCGATAGTGAAGAAAAAGCTCGTCGTAGACAATTAGAAAAAATGGCGAAAGAAAAGCCTGAAGAATTTTCAAAACTAGTGCGCACGTGGCTATCTGAAGATTAGGGGGGAACAGTGTGGTAAGTAAAAAGAAAGAATTATCTGGTAAAGAAAAAGCAGCAATTCTTCTGATCTCCTTAGGACCTGATGTATCTGCACAAGTATATAAACATTTAAGTCAAGAAGAGATTGAAAAGCTCACACTTGAAATTGCAAGTGTTCGTAAAGTGGATACAAGTACGAAAGAAGAAATAATCGATCAATTTCATCAGTTAGCCATTGCTCAAGACTATATTACCCAAGGTGGTATTGGTTATGCGAAAAACGTTCTTGAAAAAGCTCTTGGTGAGCAAGAGGCGATGGAAATCATTAATCGATTAACGTCTACTCTTCAGGTAAAACCTTTTGATTTTGCTCGAAAAGCTGATGCAGGTCAAATTTTAAATTTTATTCAAAATGAGCATCCCCAAACAATTGCATTAATACTATCGTATTTAGAGTCGGTACAGGCAGGGCAAATACTATCTGAACTTCCACAAGAGGTGCAGGCTGACATTGCTAAGAGAATTGCTTTAATGGATAGTACATCCCCAGAAATTATTAACGAAGTGGAAAATATCCTAGAGCGCAAGCTTTCAGCAACAGTAACTCAAGACTATACGAGGACTGGTGGTGTTGAAACTGTTGTTGAAGTGTTAAATAGTGTAGATAGAAGTACAGAGAGAACTATCTTAGATGCACTTGAAATACAAGATCCTGAACTTGCAGAAGAAATCAAGAAACGTATGTTTGTATTTGAGGATATTGTTACTCTTGATAATCGTTCGATTCAACGGGTTATTCGCGATGTTGAAAATGAAGATTTACAACTTGCTCTTAAAGTTGCTAACGATGAAGTTAAAGATGTTGTCTTTAAGAATATGTCTCAACGTATGGTTGAAACGTTTAAAGACGAAATGGAATTTATGGGACCTGTCCGTCTTCGTGATGTAGAGGAAGCGCAATCTCGAATTGTGGCTGTTATCCGCCGCTTAGAAGAAGCTGGTGAAATCGTCATCGCTCGTGGTGGAGGAGATGATATTATTGTCTAAGGTTATTAAATCGATTTTTGCAAATAATTTAGAAACCGAAAAAAAGACGATAGAATTAAAGCGAGTCATTCAACAAACTCAATCAAACGATTTAAATAGTGTAATTGAGGAACATTCTGATCATGCTAAGTCAAAATTAGCAGATGAAGAACTTCAAAAGGCATTAGAACAAGCTGAAACCATTAGAATTGAAGCGCAAATGGAGTATGAACGATTTCAGGAAAGAATGAATGAGGAAATTCTCCATAACCAAGAGAAGGCTGAGGAAATTTTTAAGCAAGCAGAAGAGAACGGGTATAACGAAGGTTTTCAACAAGGTCTACAGGAAGGTCAACGGCAGTATGAAGGTTTTATTCAAGAAGCAAGAGCTATTGTATCTTCTTCAAAAAATGACTATTTTCAAAGAATTGAAGATGCAGAACCAGTTATTGTTCAGTTAGCTATAAAAGTGGCTGAGAAAGTCATTGCGACTTCACTAGAAGCAAATTCAGAAAATTGGCTTCAGGTTGTGCGAACTGTAATAAATGAAGTTAGAGAACAAGAACAAGTGAAGTTATATATACATCCTAATTGGTATGAATATACTCTTGCCCAAAAAGAAGAGTTAAAATTATTGCTACCAAATTGTGACAATTTATATATTTACCCAGATGCGCACCTTGAGGAAAACGGCTGTCAAATTGAAACACCATTTGGAAAAATCGATGCCTCGGTTGATAGTCAGCTTTCTGAAATCAAATATGCACTTCTTGAAAAATTGAAGGAGTTGGCTGGTTATGAAAGTCGCAAACTTAATAAATGAAGTAACCAACATTGACTCTTTTAAAAGCTATGGAAAAGTAACAAGAGTTGTAGGCCTAACAATAGAATCAAAAGGTCCTCAAGTTTCAATTGGGGAGCTCTGTTATATTATTATTGGGAAAGCACCAAAGCGAAAAGTAATGGCTGAAGTAGTGGGATTTCGCGATGAAATGGTTCTTTTAATGCCATTTACAACCGTCCATAATATTAGTCCAGGTAGTCTTGTTGAAGCGACAAAAAAACCACTAGAAGTGAAAGTTGGCTCAGGACTTATTGGACATATTGTCGATGGGCTTGGTCAACCTTTAAACGGACTTGAACTACCTAACGGCTTATCATCTTTCCCAACAGAAAATTCCCCGCCAAACCCGTTATCTAGACCAAGGATCCATGAGCCGCTTAGTTTAGGGGTCCGAGCAATAGATAGTTTGTTTACAGTAGGCAAAGGGCAGAGAATGGGGATATTTGCAGGTAGTGGTGTTGGGAAAAGTACCTTAATGTCAATGATTGCAAGAAATTCCGAAGCAGATGTAAACGTTATCGCGTTAATTGGTGAACGTGGTAGAGAAGTTCGCGATTTTATTGAACGAGATTTAGGTGAAGAAGGATTAAGAAAAACAGTGGTCGTTGTTGCGACATCTGATCAGCCTGCCCTGATGAGAATTAAAGGAGCAATGACAGCTACTGCCATTGCGGAATATTTTCGTAACCAAGGATTGAACGTTACGCTAATGATGGATTCAGTCACGCGCTTTGCAATGGCGCAACGTGAAATTGGTTTAGCGATTGGTGAACCGCCGACTACTAAAGGTTATACACCTAGTGTGTTTGCTTATTTACCGAAATTGTTAGAACGTTCTGGTACTAATGAGCATGGATCAATTACTGCCTTTTATACAGTGTTAGTTGACGGTGACGATATGAACGAACCAATTGCAGATGCAGTCCGCGGGATTTTGGACGGTCACTTAGTTTTAGACCGAAAGCTAGCAAATAAAGGACAGTTTCCTGCGATTAATCCGCTCAGAAGTATTAGCCGTGTGATGAATGACATTGTTGATCCAACTCATCGTTTTGCGGCTGACCACCTCAGACAATTGTTAGCTATTTATACGGATTCTGAGGATCTAATTAACATTGGAGCGTATAAACGAGGGACTTCAAAAGAGGTGGATGAAGCTATACAAATGTATCCAAACATCATTCAATTCATCAAGCAGTCTACCGATGAGAAAGTTTCCTTCAATGATGCAGTTTATAAATTAATAAAAGATTTTAGTAAAGGAGAATAGTCATGTCATTTCAGTTTACGTTGCAAAAAATTCTTGAAGTTAGAGAAAATGATAAACTAAAGGCAGAAAAGGAATTTTCCCAAGCGACGAGACAGTTTGAAGAAGTGGCAACTAAGTTATATGAACTTCTTAAAAAGAAAGAAAATCATGAAAATGACTATTATCAGAGAATTGAAAGTAAAATTCATGTTTTTGAAATACAACAGTCACATTCTTTATTAGCACAATTACAAAAACAAATTGATCAACTTCAGTACTATACACAAAAAGCTCGTGACAATATGAATCGAAAACAAGAGCAATTAGTTGAAAAGTCTATCGAACTTAAAAAATATGAAAAAATGAAACAAATTAAATATGAGTTTTATGTAGAAGAAACTAAGCGACAGGAAAATATTTTGATGGACGAAATTTCCGTTCAACAGTTCATCAATCGGTGAAATTAGGTGAGCGAATGAAAAGTGAAGAACAACAATACAGTAAAATTCAATGGTTTTTTATGGTCATTTTTATTCCTATCCTATTTGCGATGATTTTATTTGCAGTCATCCTTAACTTTATGGGAATAAGCGTAATCGACCAGGCAAAACAAGTCGCTTCAAATGTGCCGATCCTTTCAGATTATGTGAAAACCGATGAACAGCTTTTAGAGGAAGAAGAACTGGCAAATATTGAAGATTTAACAGCCGTAGTTACTGCTCGTGAAAGAGAAATCGACCAGTTAAAAAATAGTATTGAATCGAAAGAAATTGAGATTCAATCATTGTTAGAGGAAATAAAGATGCTTATGGCTGAGCTAGAACAAAAGCAAGAAGCGCAACTGTCAGTGACGGAAGACTATGATGGTATTGCAAAAGTGTATGTAGCTATGTCTGCAAAAAACGCCGCAAGTATTTTAAGTGAAATGCCAGAAGAAGAAGCAGCTATACAACTTTCTTTTATTAAAACTGATGCAAGAGCATCAATTTTAGCAAAGATGCCACCGGAAAAAGCGGCGCAGTTAATTTCGCTTCTTAGTGATAATTAATCGTCTATTACTTGAAAGGAGGTGAAAAGAGGTGAATGGAATTAATCTTTTGCAAATGACTGCCTTGCAAACTGCTCAAGTAACTGGAGTAACAGTTCTAAATAATCAGTCTGAAGAGAAGGAAGGAGCTTTTTTAAAGTTATTAGAAACAGCACTGAGTGAGCCTACCCTTGAAAATATAATTTCTGTAGTCCCAGATCAGGATCATTTATCAGACCTTCATAAACTTGTTAGCAAGTTCGTAGAAGAATTACCGTTTAGTGATACGGTTGTTGATGAGGAAATATTGACTCTTCCATTAGTGGAGAACTTATTGGAACAGCTTCCTTTGGAGATGCAGTTACAAATTCAACAAGTCTTTAGCAATAACGAGTATATAAATGATATTATTTCTACTGGAAAAGACTACTTACAAGATCCGGTTCAGTTATTGGCGGTAATTTTACTGTTGTCACAGTCAGTCGAACCACCAACAGAGTTAGCTCCAAAAGTCCAACTGCAACTAGAACGACTTTTACCAATGCTTGAAAATCAAAGTGAGCATTCAAAAAATCCGGCGACTGTAAAAGATTTTCAACAAGTTGTAAAACAGCTAACTTTAAATTTAGAATTACTGCCAAAGGAAAAGTTAGTGCTAATTTCTCAAGGACAAAAAGAAACAGCTAAACTAGAGCAATTTGTTCTATCAGCATTTTCGCGGACAACAAGTGATCAACCAACTTTAGGTTCCCAAGGTATAACACTACCTCCTAATATGGCTCTTAACCAGCTTCAACAATTTGTCCTACATGTTGGCGAAAATCGTAGTGAACATCAAAATCAAGAGCAATTACTTCGACAATTTCAAAACATTTTAGGAAAAAGTTCGTTAGTGCAATTTCCGAATGGGATTAACAAATTAACAATAAAGTTATTTCCTCAACATTTAGGAAGGTTGGATGTTACACTAACTCAGCAAAATGGTGTTATTATTGCCCAATTATTAACAACAACTAAAGCAGCAAAAAATGCCCTTGATTCCCAACTCCACCAATTGAGGCAGGCGTTTCTCGGCCAAAATATCCAAGTGGAAAAAATTGAAGTTCATACGCAACAACAGCAACAGACACTTTTTCAATCTAATCAGGAGAGTCAGGAAGAACAAAGAAATAATCAACAAAGTAAAGAACGAAGAGAAAACAATGATAATGAAGAAAAAGTGAAGTTTGAAGATTTATTAAACGAAATTGACGCAAAGGTATAAGGTGATCCAATGATAAATTCAGTTGATAGCTTATATTTGTCAGAGCGACAATCAGAGCGAAAAACAGGACAAAGAACGTTAGACCAAGATGCATTTTTAAAAATTCTGATGACACAATTAGCAAATCAAGACCCTTCAAAGCCAATGGAAGATAAAGAATTCATTTCACAAATGGCAAACTTCTCAAGTTTAGAACAAATGACACAAATGAACAAAGCTTTAACTGGTTTTATTGATATGCAAAAAGACAGTCATTTTCTTTCTCATAGTCAGCTAATTGGTAAAGAAATTAAATGGGAGCAAATTGTTGCAAACCCTAACGGTGAAACAGAAATGAGAAATCGCGATAGTATTGTGAAAGCCATTCAGTTCCAAAATGGAAAAACAAGACTTGTATTAGAAGGTGGAGAAGTAATCGATACAATTCAAGTAATTCATATTAGTAGGCCTAGTGAGAAATAAACTAATATGAGAGATGGAGGTGAATAAATTGGATAACAAAATTCAAGCTCACCACCTGCACCAGCTACCAAGGCCAGGAGTGCTACAAAAAAAACATGGAATGCCTTCAACGTCTTTTAAAACGTTATTAAATGCTGAAATCCAAGACAAGCTTGAACTCAAAATTAGCAAGCATGCTGAAAAAAGACTTCAGGACAGAGGGATATTGATTAATGATCGCCAGTGGTCAGAAATTTCAGTAAAGATGCAGGAAGCAAAGGCAAAAGGTGTTAATGACTCTTTAGTAGTATTAAAAGATGCAGCGTTAGTAGTTAGTGCTAAAAATAATACAGTTATAACTGCCTTAGATCGCGATGAAGCGAAAACACAAATCTTCACAAATATTAATGGAACAATACTTATAGATTAACGGCTGGACCGAAAGGAAGCCACTAACTGCTGACTGATTGAAGCAGTTAATATCGAAAGGGGAAAAAATAATGATCCGTTCAATGTACTCTGGTATTGGTGGAATGAAGAATTTCCAAACGAAGCTTGATGTGATTGGTAATAATATTGCTAACGTAAATACTTTTGGTTTCAAAAAAGGTCGAACGACGTTTAAGGACTTAGTAAGTCAGCAGCTAGCAGGAGCAAGTAACCCGACTGATAATCGAGGAGGAACAAACCCTCGACAAATTGGTCTAGGTGGAACATTGGCTTCTGTTGATACAATTCACACACAAGGAAGCTTGCAAACAACTGGACGTGCCCTAGATCTTGGTATTTCTGGTGATGGTTTTTTTATTGTTAATGATGGTAATTTATCTTATTATACGCGGGCAGGGAATTTTTATTTAGATCGAGAAGGTACTTTAGTTACAGCGGATGGGTTGAAGGTGCAAGGATATTTACCTGATCCGGTTTCCGGTCAAATTGATCCTAATAGGTTTGGTGATCTAAAAGTTGAAGCTGGTAATGTTATTCCTCCGCAAGCGACAACAGACGTAAGTCTTAAAGGAAATTTAAATGCTAATCTCCCTGTAGGAGCTACTCCTCCAGAATACGTATACGTTCAATATAAGGTGACTGACTCATTAGGTGGTCAGCATGATTTAAGAATGCAATTTGAAAGAACTGGTGCAGGAGCTTGGAATTATACAGCAGAAAGATTTGATAAGGAAATTGTACCACCAGGTAGTCCTTGGGTACCACTGACTACACCCGCAACTGGCACATTAAACTTTGATTCAAATGGAGCACTTATTACAACAGGGTTTCCTATACCGGCAACAAATATGGTGTTATCTACAGCAGAATTAGGGACCAGTACTAATCAAGTAAATGCGGATCCGGTTACGATTCCTTTAAGTGTGAATATGTTCCAGGGGCTAACCCAATTTGAAGGCTCCAACACTGCCGACGTAGACCAAATCAACGGTAACTCAGAAGGGTTCCTCGAAAGCTTCAACATCTCCCAAACAGGTGAAATTAACGGGATTTACACAAATGGTGAAGTACGCATCTTAGGTCAAATGGCAATGGCAACCTTTAACAACACTGGAGGTTTAACGAAATCAGGGGATAACTTATTCCAAGTTTCTAACAACTCAGGTGTGCCAAATATTGGTTTTGCTGGACAAGGCCGCGGCGTTATCGCGGGAAGTTCACTTGAAATGTCAAACGTTGATCTCTCAGAAGAATTTACAGAAATGATTGTTGCGCAACGTGGATTCCAGGCTAATACAAGAATTATCACAACATCAGATGAGATCCTCCAAGAACTAGTAAACTTAAAGCGTTAATGAATTAAACTTGTAGATTGATGGAATAATAGCGAGAGCAAAATGCTATTATTCTTCATTCTACATAATACATACACTTTAGTAAGGAGGATAAGAGGTAGACAGTATGTCATCCTCTTTATAACCTAAAAATGATTAAGCTTACCCGTTTAAATGGTCAGTCGTTTATGTTAAATGCAATCTTTATCGAGCAAGTACAATCTTTTCCAGATACGACAATTACGTTATCAAATGGGAAAAAAATTGTTGTGCTTGATACAGAAGATGATGTTATGCTAAAAGTAACGAAATTTTATCAAGAGGTTGGAATAGTAAGGCTTACGAACAATGAAGTGGGGGGAAGTTGATTTGTTTAAAAATAAATTAGTCAATATTATGTTAATCATTTTGATTGCCTTGACGCTAATTGGAGGCATAACATTAGTTTTATACTTCCAATTTACAAAATCAGTCGACCCTGACAGAGAGCCAACCATTGATGAAATTATTGCGTTATCTGTTGATACGAATGAAATTACAACAAATTTATTAACAAATGATTTTATCCGAGTAACATTTAAAATTCAAGTTGATAATGACAAAGCGAAAAAAGAGCTAGAAAAACGTGATTTTCAAGTCAGAAATATAATTATTCGTGAGTTGTCTGGAATGCGAGCAAATGATTTTACTGGTTCAGCTGGAATTGAGAGCTTAGAGAATGTGATCAAGTTAAAAATTAATGAGTATATGCAAGACGGTGTTGTGGTGAATGTTTATACCACGGGCTTCGTTCTGCAATAGGATGTATATAAAAGAACAGTTTTGTTAAAAGAGAGGTGAGGCTCTTGGCTGAGGTTTTATCACAAAGTGAGATAGATGCCCTGCTATCTGCTATATCAACTGGGGAAATGGATGCTAACGAATTAAAAAAAGAAGAGAGCCAAAAAAAAGTTAAGGTTTATGATTTCAAACGAGCACTTCGCTTTTCTAAAGATCAAATTAGAAGCTTAACGAGAATTCATGAAAACTTTGCAAGACTCTTGACAACATATTTTTCAGCACAACTTCGTACTTTTGTTCAAATAACTGTTGCTTCTGTAGATCAGCTACCATATGATGAGTTTATTCGTTCTGTTCCAAAGATGACAATTCTAAATGTCTTTGAGCCATATCCTTTAGATGGAAGATTTTTAATTGAGGTTAATCCAAATATTGCTTACGCAATGCTTGATCGCCTTTTAGGCGGTAGAGGTATTGCTTTAAATAAAGTTGATAATTTAACTGAAATTGAAACGAGAATTATGACTCAATTGTTTCAAAGAACACTAGAAAGTTTTCAAGAAGCATGGAGTACGGTTGTGGAGCTAGATCCACAAATGGATGAATTAGAGGTGAATCCACAATTTTTACAAATGGTATCACCTAATGAAACAGTTGTTGTTATCTCTCTTTCAACAGCAATTGGTGAAGCGACAGGGATGATCAATATATGTCTTCCTCATGTTGTTCTTGAAGATATCCTACCGAAGTTATCAGTGCATTATTGGATGCAAACGAAAAAGAAAAGTCGTCTCCCAGAAGAAGTAGAAGCATTAGAGAACAATGTACGTAATGCACCACTAGTTATAAATGTGGAGTTAGGAAAGTCAGAAATTTCGATTCAAGAGTTTTTGCAGCTTGATATTGGTGATACAATTGAACTTAATAGTTTAATTGATGATCCTTTGATAATTAAAGTAGGCAATGTACCGAAATTTTTGGCACAACCAGGTAAAGTGAAAAATAAGCTTGCTATTCAAGTAACAGAAGTAATTGAGGAGGGTGAAAATAATGAGTGACATGCTTTCTCAAGATGAAATTAATGCCTTATTAAGTGGGCTTAATAATGATGATAATGAAGATAGTAGCGAAGCTCCTAGTTTAAATATTGAAAACTACCTTTCTAGTATTGAACAAGATGCACTTGGCGAAATTGGAAATATTTCATTTGGAAGTGCGGCAACAGCGCTATCTACATTATTAAATCAAAAAGTAGATATTACGACACCTAAAGTATCTATCATCGATAAGAAAGAACTGGAGGACCAGTTTCCGCAGCCCCATGTAGCCGTACATGTTAAATATACAGAGGGTTTTGACGGAATTAATTTATTAGTCATAAAAACAATTGATGCGGCAATTATTGCTAACTTAATGTTAGGTGGCGATGGTACAGGCGTTAATGAAACTGAGTTAGGTGAAATGGAAATTAGTGCCGTTCAAGAAGCAATGAACCAAATGATGGGGTCTGCTTCGACATCAATGTCAACAATATTTAACAAAAAAGTTGACATTTCCCCACCAGGAATTGATTTAATGGATGTAAAAGAAGGGCAAGGAACTACTAATATTCCAGATGAAGAAACTCTAGTTAAAATATCATTTAGTTTAAAAATTGGAACTTTGATAGATTCACAAATCATGCAATTAGTAACAGTTTCCTTTGCGAAAGATTTGGTTGACCAATTGATGAATCCTAGAAGCGATGAAGAAGAATTGATTCCGGAGCCTGCTCAACTACAACAAGAAATGCATCAACAGCCTAGCCAAGATTTTCAACAACCAAGTCAAGGCTATCAACAACCACCAGTTCAGCCTTATTATGAAAACCAAGGACAGCAGCCACAATACGGTGTACCAGCTGCCCATTACTATGAGCAACAGCCGAGGCAACCGCAAAATTTTGGTGGCATGGCATATAGTCAACAACCACCAAATCAGCGAGCTGCCAACGTTCAGCCAGCAGCTTTCTCAAATTTTGATGCACCAAGTTTAAATGACGCAGAAGCAAAAAATTTGAGCATGCTGTTAGATATTCAACTTCAGGTGACGGTTGAGTTAGGTAGAACAAAGCGCTCGATAAAGGAAATTCTGGAGCTATCTCAAGGGTCGATTGTAGAACTAGATAAGTTAGCTGGTGAGCCTGTAGACATATTAGTAAACAACAAGTTAATCGCTAAAGGTGAAGTAGTTGTTATTGACGAAAACTTCGGAGTCAGGGTAACTGACATAGTTAGTCAGTCTGATCGTTTAAAGAATTTACAATAATTCCGTATATATTTTAAGGAGGCCCAAAGATGGCGAATAGAATTTTAATCGTAGATGACGCAGCATTCATGAGAATGATGATAAAAGACATATTATCTAAAAATGGTTTTGAAATAGCTGGTGAAGCAAATGATGGAGCACAAGCAGTAGAAAAATATAAAGAGCTATCACCTGATCTTGTTACAATGGATATCACAATGCCCGAAATGGATGGAATTACTGCTCTTAAGGAAATTAAGAAGTTTGATCCTAATGCAAAAGTTATTATGTGCTCAGCAATGGGCCAACAAGCGATGGTAATTGATGCTATTCAAGCTGGCGCTAAGGACTTTATTGTGAAACCGTTCCAAGCAGATCGTGTAATTGAAGCAATTAAGAAAACAATTGGATAAAAAAATGATTAGGCGTTGGCACCCTATGTATTACTATAAAATTTTGTTGTGTTTATTTTTAGTCATAGGAGTTATTCATCCGCTTTGGACAATGAATGTTCAAGCGGATGAAACAAATAAATCTGTTTTAGATGGATATCGTCCACCTAGTGGACAAGCCCCTATTGAAGATGAAGAGAATGAAATTGAGGGCCAAATAGGTACTGGAAATTTAACTGATATTAATGATTTATCACAAGACCAGAGCTTATTCGGAATATTTTTTCAGCTGTTTATAGCACTTGCAGTCATTATCTTTCTGATTTATGCACTTATTCGATTTATCGGAAAACGTTCGCAATCCTATCAAACTCATCGCACATTACAAAATATTGGTGGTGTTCATGTAGGTAGTAATAGGTCTATTCAACTAGTAAGAGTTGGAGAGCGGGTTTTAGTCGTTGGTGTTGGAGAAACAATTCAATTGTTAAAAGAAATTGATGATGAAAAAGAAGTTAGAAAAATAATCGAAGAAAACCAGGTTGATGAAGCGCAGCAACAACTTTCATCATTAGTTAAATGGGTACAAACAAAACTTAATGGACAAGGAGACATTCCTACATCCAAAACGTATTTTAAAGGGTTACTAGAGCGACAATTAACTGATGTGAAAAATTCGCAAAAACAGGCCCATGCAGAGATTAAGGAGAGGGAACAATGATTTCAATTAGTTTTATTCCTGCCTTAGATATTTTTAGTGATGAGCCACAAAACCTAGCTGCTACGATTCAACTGTTATTATTAATGACAGTTTTAACATTAGCTCCTAGTATTTTGATATTAATGACTTGTTTTACAAGAATTATCATTGTATTATCATTTGTTCGGACAGGTCTTGCAACGCAACAAATGCCACCGAATCAAGTGTTGATAGCTTTGGCATTATTTATTACATTCTTCATTATGTCACCAATTTTATCAGAAGTGAATGAAACAGCTCTTCAACCTTTGTTCAATGATGAGCTGACTCAAGAAGAAGCTTTTGAAAGGGCTACAATCCCTTTTAGATATTTTATGGCTGAGCACACGAGGGAAAAAGATTTAGCGTTGTTTATGGGCTATGCAGGAATGGAACGTCCAGAAACTATAGAAGATATTCCACTTTCAGCGTTAGTGCCTGCTTTTGCAATTAGTGAACTGAAAACCGCTTTTCAAATTGGATTTATGATTTTTGTGCCGTTCCTAGTCATTGATATGGTTGTTGCTAGTGTTTTAATGTCAATGGGAATGATGATGCTTCCACCAGTTATGATTGCCTTACCATTTAAAATTCTACTTTTCGTAATGGTTGATGGCTGGTATTTAGTTGTTAGGTCATTACTATTAAGCTTTTAAAGGGTGGTGGTTTAAGTGAGTCAAGAATTTGTCATTTCAATGGCTGAAAAAGGTGTATTTGCAGTACTTGTCATTGCTGGGCCGTTACTTGTGATTGCATTAGGAATAGGTCTAGCAGTTAGTATTTTTCAAGCAACGACGCAAATTCAAGAACAAACACTAGCGTTTGTTCCGAAAATTGTTGGAGTACTGGTGGCGCTAATTGTTTTTGGGCCATGGATGCTTTCACATATGTTATCTTTTGCATCTGAAATTTTTGGTAACTTGCATCGGTTTGTTGGATAATGCTAGATTTATTAGAATTTGTTCCAGCTTTTTTGCTAATTGTTACTAGAGTTTCAGCTTTTTTTATTACTTTACCACTATTTTCCCATCGTACTATTCCAGCAAGACATAAGATCGGTTTTGCTTTTCTTCTTTCATTTTTGATGTTTTTTACGGTTGATCCACCAATCATTGAAATTGACGGTGTTTATTTTCTGTTAATTATGAAAGAAGTTATTGTAGGATTAACAGTTGGATTAATCGCAATGGTTATGATGTACGCCATTCAAGTTGCTGGTGGCTTTATTGATATTCCAATGGGTTTTATGATTGCTAACGTTATTGATCCACAAACCGGGACGCAAAGTCCTTTAACAGGTGGATATTTATATACGTTCGCGCTTTTATTCTTATTTGCGATTGACGCCCATCATCTATTATTAGATGGAATTTATTACAGTTACCAATTTATTCCTCTTGAACAAATTTTCATTCCGTTTAGTAATGAAAATATCCTACTACATTTTGTGAAGACTTTTACGCTAATGTTTTTTATTGCCTTTCAAATGGCAATGCCTGTTGTTGGGTGTTTATTTTTAGTTGATGTTGCGTTAGGGATGATAGGGAGAGCTGTTCCCCAGGTAAGTGTATTTGTAATCGGTTTTCCACTTAAAATTTTTGTTGGTTTTGTTATTCTAATACTAACTATGCCTGCTTTTTTTATGGTGACAAAATATTTAGTACAACAAATGGTTTTAGCTATGAGAACGTTAATGCAGCTTTATGGGGGGATGTAGGATGGCTTTTTTACCTCTTGATCTCCAATTTTTCGCTGGGGAAAAAACTGAACAAGCAACACCTAAAAAAAAGCAAGAAACTAGAAAAAAAGGTCAAGTCGCTAAAAGTGCTGATATTAATACAGCTATTATTCTTCTATTAGTTTTTATTTTTTTATGGTTAATAGGAAGCTATACTGGTAAAAGTATTATTAAATTTTTCCAGTTTATGTTTCAAGAGTTTTTACTATTTCAATTGACCGATGAGAATGTTAATAGTTTATTTTTAGAAATTACTACACAAGCCGTCATAATTGTAGCACCAATTATGCTAGTGGCGTTTCTTGCTGCTATTCTTAGTAACTATTTACAAGTAGGGTTTCTCTTTGCACCAGAAGCAATTCAAATGAAACTAAGTAAATTAAATCCAATTCAAGGATTTAAAAATATATACTCAGTTACGGCAATAGTAGAATTTTTAAAATCTATTTTAAAAATATGTCTTGTCGGTTTAGTTACCTTTACAATTTTATGGTTAAATGTCGATCAAATCCTGATGTTATCCTTAATTCCGATTTCAGATGCTTTTAGTTTCGTCGGGAGTTTAACTGTAACAATGGGAATAGCCGTTTCTATCTTATTAATTTTTTTGGCAGTTTTAGATTATTTGTATCAGAGGTATGATCATGCAAAGAAAATTAAAATGTCAAAGCAGGATATAAAAGATGAGTATAAGAAAACAGAAGGTGACCCTCTAATCAAATCTAAAATTAAAGAAAAACAACGGCAAATGGCCATGCAGAGAATGATGCAAGAAGTTCCTAAAGCTGATGTTGTTATTACAAACCCAACTCATTATGCGGTTGCCTTAAAGTACGATGGTAATAAAATGGATGCTCCAGTTGTTATTGCAAAAGGTGTTGATTTTATTGCTCAAAAAATTAAGGGAATTGCAAAACATAATGAGATTATTACCGTTGAAAATCGACCGTTAGCCCGTGCTTTATACGATCAAGCAGAAATTGGTGACGAAGTACCAGAAGATTTGTTTAAAGCGGTGGCCGAGGTTTTAGCATATGTTTACCGAATTAAAAACAAAGTTTAACTACTAGAGCGAATTTCATAATTAAAAAAATGAGCCATATGAAGCTATATGTAGTTGCGAGCGAAGTTAAGCAACTACATATAGTATCTTAATGGCGATAAAATGGAATTATGAAGTTCATTAACTAGTAATATGAAGGAGAGAAATACATGTCAGTAAAAGATTTAAGTGTACTATTAGGAGTAATA
The DNA here is from genome assembly GCF_001866075.3 of Anaerobacillus isosaccharinicus. Lineage (GTDB taxonomy): Bacteria > Bacillota > Bacilli > Bacillales > Anaerobacillaceae > Anaerobacillus > Anaerobacillus isosaccharinicus. The sequence goes on from NZ_CP063356.1 coordinate 3,438,335, forward strand.
TTAAAGTTATCTAATTTATCAAACCATATTTCCAGGAATGTTGGATGTTCTGATTATTGGAAATGAAAGTATTATTTCAAGCAAAAAATAATGTGTATACTTACTAAAAATCACATTTAAAAAAGAGCGATCTTCCCCTATTGCATAAACATTATTTCGTTTAAAACGTTTGATGAGATCAATACTATATTAGGTGAAGCTAATGTTATCGATAGCTTGGGTCACGTTGTATTTCCTGTAATGCCTCGTCGGATTTGTTGTATTCTTAATCAAGACTATCATTCAATTTGTTGATCATCCGAAAGGGGCCTGAACGTGTTCATGATGAAAAAAGATTGTACCCCGTTGTCTTCATGCAATGCCAGGTAATAACGGAAATGAGTTGGTTTGATGCTGAGCGAAATGGAAAGTTCCACTTGTTTACGGAATTTTACCATCTTTTTCTGTAGCTCCGACCCTTGTGGAACAGGACCATAGAAGAAAGGACTTTCTTCAAAAGAGAAACCAAATTGCTTTTCATCATCGTTGCTTCTAGGGGCAGGAGAAACATTTCTCTTCATCTGCCTGAAACCAAGAAGTATTTGTTTCCTTATCGAACCCATCCCAAAGTAGTGGATGACCAGCTTCACATTCGGGCTTCCTTCTGTGGAACACGTCTCCGGGATAATCGTATTTTTCTTAAATTCCGTGACGACAGCTACATCGTGTTTGAGAAATGACTTACAAAACAGCCTGATCTTCCTCACTGAAATAGCCTAAATCAGCTACAGATAGTCTACTTTTCAGATCACCGATTTGCTTAAGTTTTTCTACCAGCGGAAGAAGAACATCGACATCGTGAGTATCTGGAGGAAGAACAATAGACAAGAGAACAACAGGTCCCGAGGGGGAGGGGCAAACGATCGAATGTTTTCGATAGCCGATAAAAAAATTTATTCTGATTGGCCTTATTCCTTTGAACACCGACTTTGGCATCAGGATCTGAATACGTTTTCTCGCATTCACAAATCTCTTTGTTTTCACAAGAACACCGTTTCTTTTTATAGCCGTTCACATGAGCATAGACGGGTCTAGAATCAATTCCTTAAGTTGGTTCTAAAAATCATCCAGTTTTAGAGCTTGACCAATCAGATTAAATAAGATTTTATAAAAGTAAAGGGTCACGGTATTACGAAAATGAGTCAAGCTCGAATGAACAGGAACATCCTTTATGGCCATTAGGAGTGCCGATGAAGTTACGCATCCTGATTCTAGATCCTTCAGCTGTCTACACAGCTCTCTAAAATGACGTGATCTCAGGACGTGTAAAGTACAAATAATGCATACGAAAATACGTTCTAGATCAATAGGTGGTCGACCACCATCTTTATATAATGGTTTAATTTTTTCCAAGACAATGGAATCATCAACATGATCAATATAATCTATCAATTCCACATCAAAACCGAGTGTGTTATAGTAGTGGTAGGGAAGCAGTTCTAGCTGCATATCCATGAAATGCACTGAAAAAAAAGTATTTTTGGTTGTTTGGTACTCCCATTTTACCATTTATCGCTGAGGGTGTATTTTTGTTTTTCATAAAATTTATTTTTTGAACACGCTCTATTAGGAGTAATATTAATAGTTATCATGCTTATCATCCCACTACCGCCAGGAATGTTGGATGTTCTGATTATTGTTAATATTTCTCTTGCTCTCCTAATCATATTAGTTGCCATGAATACAAAAGAACCGTTGCAATTTTCGATCTTCCCTACACTATTGCTATTAATTACATTATTTCGTTTAGGGTTAAACGTATCGACCACTAGATCAATACTCGGTAAAGGTGAAGCCGGGAATGTTATCGATACATTTGGGTCATTCGTTGTAGGTGGTAATGCCCTCGTCGGATTTGTTGTATTCTTAATCTTAATTATCATTCAATTTGTTGTCATAACGAAAGGGGCCGAACGTGTTTCTGAGGTTGGTGCCCGTTTTACATTAGATGCAATGCCAGGTAAGCAAATGAGTATTGATGCTGATTTAAATGCAGGAATGATTTCCGATATTGAAGCTAAAGAACGTCGTTTGAAAATTGAACGTGAAGCAGACTTTTATGGTGCGATGGACGGAGCGAGTAAATTCGTTAAAGGGGATGCCATTGCTGGTATCATCATCGTTATTATTAATCTTATTTTTGGCTTAATTATCGGAATGATGCAACAGGGCTTAGATATTGCGTCTGCTGCCTCAAAATATACATTATTAACGGTAGGAGATGGACTAGTCAGTCAAATTCCAGCCCTATTAATCTCAACAGCTACTGGTATCGTAGTAACTCGTGCAGCTTCTGAAGGGAATTTGGGAGATGATATTACAAAACAGCTATTGGCCTACCCAAAAATGCTCTACATTACAGGGGGGACAATTGGATTACTAGGTATTGTTACACCAATTAGTCTAATGCTAACAATGCCTATGGCTGCTTTTTTAATCTTAGGTGGTTACTTATTACTTAAAAATGAAGATAAGAGATTATCGGAAGTTGATGAGGCGGCAGCGAGTGCTGAGGAAAGTCCAGATGATATGAAATCTCCAGAGAGTGTTGTAAACCTTCTTCAAGTTGATCCAATTGAATTTGAATTTGGTTATGGACTAATCCCTTTGGCGGATGCGAACCAGGGTGGAGATTTATTAGACCGTGTTGTTATGATTAGACGTCAACTTGCCATTGAATTAGGATTAATCGTTCCCGTTATTCGAATCCGAGATAATATTCAACTCCAACCAAACGAATACTCGATTAAAATAAAGGGGAATGAGGTAACAAAAGGTGAATTATTACTTGATCACTTTATGGCCATGAGTCCAGGAGTAGATGATGAGAGCATCATCGGAATTGAAACCGTGGAACCGGCGTTTGGAATGCCTGCTCTTTGGATTAGTGAGGACATGAAGGAGCAAGCTGAATTATCAGGTTATACTGTTGTTGATCCACCTTCTGTTGTTTCGACACATTTGACGGAAGTCATTAAGCGTCATGCCCATGAATTACTAGGACGTCAAGAAACAAAACAATTAATCGATCATTTAAAAGAAGCTTATCCTACTTTAGTAGATGATGTTACGCCAAACCCACTTTCAATTGGAGAAGTTCAAAAAGTATTAGCAAATTTACTGAAAGAAAAAGTATCTATTCGTAATTTGCCAACGATTTTTGAAACACTAGCCGACTATGGTCAAATGACAAAAGATACTGATTTGATTACAGAATATGTGAGACAAGCTCTTTCTAGACAAATTACAAAACAATATGCAAATACTAGTGAGCCTCTTTATGTTGTTACAATGAGTGGTTCGGTAGAGAAAATAGTTGCTGATGGAGTTCAACAAACTGAACATGGTAATTTCCTAGCATTAGATCCAAATAATTCACAAGGAATTATTGATGCGGTTCTTTATGAGGTAGAACGAATGAGTGAGATGGGACAAATGCCAATTTTACTTTGTTCTCCAGCTGTTCGTATGTATGTACGACATCTTCTTGAACGGTATATACCTCATGTCCCAGTTTTGTCGTATAATGAACTTGAGCCTACGATTGAGGTTCAAAGTGTAGGGGTGGTGAATGTTTAGTGAAGGTTAAAAAATTTGTAGCAAAATCAATGTCAGAAGCGATGAAGAAAATTCGAACTGAACTTGGCAGTGAAGCAGTTATTTTAAATTCGAAAGAAGTTGAAACAGGAGGATTTTTAGGTTTTTTTACAAAAAAAAATATTGAGGTAATTGCAGCTGTTGATACAGCGCCTGCAGTTCGAAGACCAGCACCTAAAAAAACATCTCAGACACAGCCTAGTCCAAAACCACCTGTAACTAAAAATACATTAACCAAACAAGAGTTAACTAAAGTAGAAAGTATTAACGCATCTAAAAACGGGATGCTTGAAAAAGAAGTAAAAGAGCTTAAGGACATCGTAAATGGTATCTCTAGTTCGATTGCTACACAATTCGATGATTATCCTGAAATTTTAAAGAAAATTAATCAAGTTTTGATTAACCAAGATATTTCACTTAACATTCGAATTGATGTAATGAAAAAGTTACTTAAAAAGTGGTATATTTTAGATAAGGAAACAACAAGTGAAGAGGAAGTATTGCAATGGGTAAGAGAAGTTATTAAAGAAACGATCCAACCCAATAACATGGGTGGATTTAATTTCAATAAAAAATTCCTAAACCTTGTTGGGCCAACAGGGGTAGGGAAAACAACCACTATAGCAAAAATAGCAGCACATTGTGTGTTAAAGCATAATAAAAAGGTTGCCTTTATAACTACAGATACGTTTAGAATTGCGGCTATCGATCAATTAAAGACTTATGCGAAAATTTTAAATGTGCCAGTTGAGATTGCTTATTCTGTGGAAGATTTTAAAAAAGCAAAAGAAAAATTATCCGGATATGATCTAGTTTTAATTGATTCTGCTGGAAGAAACTTTTTAAATGAACTATATATTGAAGAATTAAAAAAAGTAATTAACTTTGATGAAGAAATGGAAACGTATTTGGTCCTTTCTTTAACTTCAAAATATCGTGATATGGCAACAATCTATGAGCAATTTGCCAAGGTAAATATAAATAAGGTTATCTTTACAAAAAAGGATGAAACATTTTCTCGTGGGGCAATGATTAATTTAGTTCATGAATATAACGTAGGCGTATCCTATATCACCAATGGACAAAGCGTACCTGACGATATTCTCGAAGGCTCGGTTGAAGAAATAGTTAATAGTATAATTGAGGTTGATAACTATGAATGATCAAGCAAAGAACTTACGTCAGATGCTAAATAAGGTAAGTGATACGAATAAGAATGCAAAAGTAATCGCAGTAGTTAGTGGCAAAGGTGGCGTTGGTAAGTCAAATTTCTCATTAAACTTCGCTATAGACCTTAATAAATCAGGAAAAAAAGTAATTTTATTTGACTTAGATATTGGAATGGCAAATGTTGATATACTAATGGGCATTTCTGCTAAGTTCACAGTTCTAGATATGATTGAAAAAGAGTTGTCGATTTGGGATATTATCGAGGAAGGACCTGAACAACTTTCATTCATTGCTGGTGGTACTAGTTTTTCTTCCATTTTTCAATTGAATCCAAGGAAACTATCTAGGTTTTTGCAACAACTCGAGATGATCAGTACAAGCTTTGATTATATTATATTTGATATGGGTGCAGGAGTATCTAAAGATAGTTTACATTTTATATTGTCGGCCAATGAAGTAATTGTTGTAACAACACCAGAACCAACATCTGTTACAGATGCGTATGCAATGGTGAAATATTTACAGTTAAAAGATCAAGATATTATGATTAAGATTTTAGTTAATCGGGCTGATTCACTTACTGAAGGACAGAAAACGTTTGAAAATTTAAAATTAGTAACAAGTCAGTTTCTGCAAAAAGAAATCTCATTATTAGGAATTATCCCAAATGATCAAGTTGTCTTAAAGGCTGTTAAAGCCCAGAAACCTTTTGTTCTATACGCACCTACTAGTAAACCCAGTCAGGCAATTAAGGGAATTGTAAATAGTCTCAACGGAGTAATAGAAAATGAGGCAACAATATCACCTTCTTCGGACTTTTTTAAAAAAATTAAGAAATATTTTTCTGAAAAATAAAGGAGGTCATGGAAATTGATTCGAGTACTCATAGTAGATGACTCCGCCTTCATGAGAAAGATGATTACGGATCTTTTAGAAGAGGACAAACGAATCCAAGTAATTGCAACTGCTAGGAATGGCCAAGATGCTCTTGAAAAAATAAAACAATTCAATCCTGATGTTGTTACTCTTGACGTAGAAATGCCAGTAATGAATGGTCTTGACGCATTAAAGAAAATCATGGAGTCAACTCCAAAGCCTGTCATTATGGTTAGCAGCACAACAAAAGAAGGTGCAGAAAATACAGTATTAGCTATGTCATTTGGGGCAATAGACTTTATTGCAAAACCTTCAGGCGCAATTTCACTAGATTTACATAAAGTCCAAAATGAACTAATTGAAAAAGTCATTCTTGCTGCAAGTGTAAAACTTACGAAACTTTTACCAACTAAAAAAGCAGAACAAATAGTCACGATCGAGCAAAATTCATTAGAGAGAAAACACAAAAAAAGATTATACGATAAAAAGCTTGTTGCTATTGGAACTTCTACCGGAGGACCCAAGGCTTTGCAACAAGTACTTACAAAGCTACCTGAAAACATTAATGCCCCTATTTTAATCGTTCAACATATGCCTGCAGGATTTACAAAATCTCTTGCTGCGCGGCTTGATAGTTTATCAAAAATTACTGTAAAAGAAGCTGAAGATGGTGAAGTTGTTAAAAAAGGTGTTGCCTATATTGCACCTGGAGGATACCATTTAAAAGTAAGGAGCATTGGGACAACATTAGCCATTCAACTTGATCAATCTCCACCAGAAAATGGACACAGACCGTCAGTAGATACAATGCTAACGTCGCTAGCTTCAATTAGCAATTATTCTATCATTACCGTCATCATGACTGGTATGGGTGCAGATGGTTCGAAAGGGTTAGTAAAATTAAAAAACACTGGAGATGTTGTAGCAATTGCAGAAGCAGAAGAGTCATCGGTAGTCTTTGGAATGCCTCGTGCGGCGATTAAGACGAATAAAATTGATGAAGTTGTCCATCTGAATGACATTGCCGCTAGCATTGAAAGGTATTGTTGATAGGGAGGTATATCTTGTGGAAAAAAATCAATATTTAGATATGTTTATTGATGAAAGTAAAGAGCATTTACAAGCGATGAATGACAATCTATTAAAACTTGAAAATGACCCCGGAAATGTAGCCATTGTTAATGAGATATTTCGTTCAGCTCATACGTTAAAGGGAATGGCAGCGACAATGGGTTATGAGGATTTAGCCAGCTTAACACATATTATGGAAAATGTCCTTGATGGTATTAGAAATCACAAAATTACTGTTACCACTGAAATTCTAGATGTTGTTTTTGAGTCCGTCGATGATTTAGAAGCCATGGTTTTCTCAATTGCAAGTGGTGGAGATGGTAAACGTGATGTAACAAAAGTCGTTGCACTTTTAGAGAAAATTGAGAAAGGTGAACATTTATCTGGACTGCTGAATGTTCAGGAAATAGCATCAACTCAAGAAGTTACATACGCTGCTTTTGGTTCAACGACTGAAAAATATGATGACTTTGAAGTAACGGTCTTATCTCAAGCAACTGAGCAAGGGTTTAATGCAAACCAAGTGAAAATCTCTTTAAGAGAAGATTGTATCCTAAAGGCAGCTAGGGTCTTTATGGTATTTGAAGTTTTAGAGCAAATTGGAGAAATTATTAAATCTACACCACCAGTAGACGCTCTAGAAGAAGAGAATTTTGATTATGAATTTATAGTTACTCTAATTACAAAAGAATCTAGTGATGATGTAAGAAATCGTATTTTAAAAGTTTCTGAGGTTGAGAATGTTGATGTAAAAAACATTGATTTAGAAGCCCATAAACATGCGTTAAATTCTGATAATAATCAATCAAGTGAGCATGACTCAAACATTCTACATGAGAGCTCAAAAAATGAATCTGATGGTACTGATTCAAATAAACAAGAAGTAAAAGTTAATAACCCTACAAGCAAAACGATTCGTGTAAATATTGAAAGACTTGATATTTTAATGAATTTATTTGAGGAATTAGTTATTGATCGTGGTAGATTAGAGCAAATAGCTCGAGATTTAAAAAGTTCTGAATTAACTGAAACAGTAGAGCATATGTCAAGAATTTCAGGAGACCTTCAAAATATTATCTTAAATATGAGAATGGTTCCTGTAGAACAAGTCTTTAACCGTTTTCCAAAAATGGTGCGTGGCTTAGCAAAAGACTTAAAGAAAAAGGTAAATTTAGAAATTATTGGTGCAGAAACAGAATTAGACAGAACTGTTATTGACGAGATCGGTGATCCACTCGTACATTTACTTAGAAACTCGATTGACCATGGAGTAGAAACACCAGAAAAACGTTTTAATGACGGTAAAAGTGATGAAGGAAATATTACGCTAAAAGCTTACCATAGTGGAAACCATGTATTTATCGAGGTTTCAGATGATGGCGCAGGTATAAATAGAGATAAAGTGCTAAAGAAAGCAATTTCATCGGGTGTTGTGTCAAAAGAAAACGAGAAAAACTTAACAGATAAACAAGTCTATGAATTATTGTTTGCATCAGGGCTTAGTACGGCTGATGAAATCACGGATGTTTCAGGAAGAGGCGTTGGCCTAGACGTAGTTAAAAATAAAATTGAGTCTTTAGGTGGTAATGTAACAGTAGATTCGATCTTAGGAGAGGGAACTACCTTCTCAATACAACTGCCGTTAACATTATCAATTATTTCAGTCATGCTAGTTGAAGTTCAAAGTGAAAAGTATGCGATTCCACTTTCATCAATCATTGAAACGGCTATTGTGAAGGATGAGGATATTTTAGCAGCTCATAATCAAAAAGTTATTGATTTTAGGGGAAGCGTTGTCCCGCTTATTAATTTAACTGACTTCTTTGATGTGCCAAAAACAAGGCAGCAAGATGCGTATCACTCTATCGTTATTGTTCGTAAAGGAGCAAGAATGGCTGGTTTAGTGGTGGATTCGTTCATCGGACAACAAGAAATTGTACTTAAGTCCCTAGGCAACTATTTAACAAATGTATTTGCCATTTCAGGTGCGACTATTTTAGGAGACGGACAAGTCGCTTTAATCGTTGATTGTAATGCCCTAATTAAATAAAACTGTAAATGGTCATGTAATTGTAAAGACACATGGTAGGAGGTACAAAATGAGTGAAACGAACTTAATGAATGAAATAAAAGTTATTGTGTTTCAATTGAAAGATGAGGAATATGGAGTAGAAGTTCATCAAGTAAAGTCAATTGAACGGATGCAACATATTACTAGAGTACCTAGAACAACTGACTTTGTTAAAGGGGTCATCAATTTACGTGGGGTTGTTACTCCTATTATTGAATTAAGAAATCGGTTTGGAATTGAACAAATTGAAACAACAGATAGTACAAGAATTATCATTGTAGCTGTAGGTAACATGGAGGTTGGTCTTATTGTGGATGCAGCCAACGATGTTGTTGATATTCCAACTGATCTAGTAGAACCACCACCACAAGTTGTTGGAGGAATAGAAGCAGATTATTTGCGTGGTGTGGCAAAAATGGAAAAAAGGCTATTGATCTTATTGAATTTAGATAAAGTCTTAAATCCAAAGGAATTAAAAGAAATGAAAACTTTTGAGGTTGTGTAATGTCTTTTATTAACCGTATTCAACCACACCATCTCGATATTTTAAAGGAAGTTGGAAATATTGGCGCCGGTCACGCAGCAACAGCTTTATCTAGGCTCTTAAATAAAACAATTGATATGAAGGTACCTGCAGTTCGTGTTGTCTCATTTAATGAGATAACCGAACTAGTAGGTGGCTCAGATAATATAGTTGCTGCTATTTTTCTAAGGATAGAAGGGGAAGCCCCAGGCAATATGTTTTTCATGCTACCAGTAAATGAAGCAACCACACTTATTCAATATTTAACGGGTGATCAAACTTTTGATCTAGATCATCCTCCATATCCAGACTTGGGATTATCTGCTTTGCAAGAAGTTGGCAACATTTTAGCAGGCTCTTATTTATCTGCATTCTCAGACTTTACAAAACTTAATATGCAACCTTCAGTTCCTGCTTTAAGTGTTGATATGGCGATTGCTATCTTAAGTTATGGCTTATTGGAATTATCACAAGTTGGGGACTATGCCATTGTTATTGAAACAGAGATTTTAGAAAAGGTAGATGAGAACACTCAAAAAACGTCGGGACATTTCTTTTTATTACCTGATCCAGACTCATATGAAATTATTTTTAATGCACTAGGGGTACCGATTGATGGATGAAATCGTTAAAGTTGGCATGGCTGATTTAAATGTGGCAAAACCACCAAAAAAAATCCGTACATCAGGATTAGGATCTTGTGTAGGAGTTGTGATTTATGATGAAACGACAAAAATTTGTGGAATGGCCCATGTAATGCTCCCAAACTCTTCTCTAGGCAAGTCAGAGACGATGAATAAGGCTAAATACGCTGATACTGCCTTAGATGTTTTACTAGAAAACCTTAGTAAACTGGGAGCTAAGAAATCGCAATTAAAAGCGAAACTAGCAGGTGGTTCACAAATGTTTAAGTTTTCATCTTCAAGTGAAATGATGAGAATAGGTCCAAGAAATGTTGAAGCGGTAAAGGAAAAGCTAAGAGAATTAAGGATAAGTATCGTTGCTGAAGATGTTGGCGGATCAAGCGGAAGAACAATTGAATTTGATCCCGTAACTAGCAAACTGTCTATTCGGACAGTGAGTCAAGGAGTTTCAGAAATCTAATGTTTATCGGATCTTGGATAATTAACGTAGCAATTAGTTTTATTGCATTTTTATTTGTATTTATAGGATCTTTGTCAGCAAATACATTCCCAACCACTTTGTTTCGTTCATGCCTTGCTTTCTTGTTCTTTTTTATTTTTACATACTTCATTCGTTGGCTTTTGATGCTTGCTTCTAAGGAAAATAACTTAAAAACAGAAGAAAAAGCTGATATAGAAGAAAGTGAACAAGGAGAAGCTATTGTAAAGGACGAGTATACAAAAGAGGATATTGAAAAAACTAGCCAGTATGTCAAAGATCTTATAAATAATTAAGGAGGATGAAAATGCCTCAAACTAGGGAAAAAGAGGATCTAATTTGGAAAAAGTGGATTGAACATCGGGATCATGAAGCATGTGATGAACTGATCCGAATGTATCTACCTCTAGTAGAATACCATGTTCAACGAATATCAGTTGGATTGCCTCGTAATGTTAATAAAGAGGATTTAAAAAGCCATGCTTTTATGGGATTATACGATGCTCTAGAAAAATTTGATTATACGAGGGAACTAAAATTTGATACATATGCATCTTTTCGCATTAGAGGATCAATTATTGATGGACTAAGGCAAGAAGATTGGCTGCCGCGTTCTTTAAGAGAACGTTCTAAAAAAGTAGAGGCTGCCACCGAAAAACTTGAACAAACTCATGGTCGATATGTAACAGCTAAAGAAGTTGCAGACCAACTAGAACTATCTGAGGATGAAGTGTTGCAAGTCATGAGCGAAAGCTTTGTGGCAAACTTGCTCTCTATTGATGAAAAAACAAATGAATCTGAACGAGATGAAACGTTTAAGAGTACCCTTATGGATAAAAAAACTTTAAATCCAGAAGAGCAAATGGTTAAAAAAAACAACCAAGAAGAGCTTGTTCAAATTATCGAAAGTTTAAACGAAAAAGAACAGTTAGTCATCAGTTTATTTTACTTTGAAGAACTAACTTTAACAGAAATTGGTCAAATCATGGGTCTTTCCACATCAAGAATATCACAAATTCATTCAAAAGCCCTTTTTCGACTGAAGCAAGTGTTTATTAAGGAAAAGTTAATAGAATAGATGCTTAGGAGCTTTCCTGCTTGTTAGTTCATTGTGAGGAGATTTGATGAAATGATTCCAGTTGATGAGGTTTTTGAAATACAAGTAGATCAAGGAAAAATGAAAGCAACCATTATTCAAAAAATGCGCCTTGAAGAAGAGAATGTTTTTACTATAGATGACATTAAGTCGCTAATTAAAGAATATGGAATTATCTATGGGGTTAAAGAAGAACTGTTCCCAAAAATCATTACAGATGAAGCAGCCTTGCCTTTAGTGATTGCAGAAGGCCTTCCCCCGGTAAATGGAGTGAATGCGGTTTTAAAACCAATTTTTCCAAGTACAGAGGAAATTAAAAATAAAGATGATTTGCGAAAAATTGACTTAAAACAAGTCATTAATATACCTTCTGTGACACATGGTCAATTAATCGGTGAAAAAGTCCCAGCGACAGACGGCACTCCGGGAAAAACTATATTTGGTGAAGAACTTCGAGCAAAACCTGGAAAGGACTTTCGACTTCGTGCTGGAAAAAATACACGAATTGATGAGAATGGTCTAAAATTATTCGCTACTATTGACGGGCAAATGTCAGTGGAACCGAGAATTATTCATGTTTATCCTATTTTTGAAGTTAACGGAGATTTGGATCTAAAAACTGGAAATATTAATTTTGTAGGTAGTGTAAATATACGAGGTAATGTCCCTGCAGGTTTTGAAATTCACTCAAAGGGGGATATTAAAATACACGGTACTGTAGAGAGCGCACTTCTAGTTTCAGAAGGTTCTATCTTCGTGTCTGCCGGAATAGTTGGTCAAGGTAAAGGGTTAATTAAAGCGAAAGGTGATCTTCATACGTCTTTTATTAACCAAGGTGTTGTTGAAGTAGAAGGTGATGTAAATGTTACGCAGTCTATTTTGCATAGCAAAGTCCAGGCTGGTGGTTGTGTTTACTGTCACAAGGGAAATGGGAATATTGTAGGTGGTGATATTTCCGCTGGGAAAAACATAATCGTTAAGGAAGTTGGAAATTCTCACAATACTCGTACGGCCCTCTACTTAGGTGTTAATCAAGATTTAATGAATAAAGAGAAGATTTATAGTGATAATTTAACTAAAGCAGAAGACGATTTAAAAAAGTTAAATATTCTCTTAAATAATCTTACTGAAAAAGAGAAGAAGTCAGCCTTAACGGCTAATGAAAAGATTATGAAACTAAGAGTTCGCAACACGGTTATTTTAACAACGGAAACAATGCTGCAAGCAAAAGAAAAATTAGAAGAGTTTAAAGAGGTATTTTCACAATATGGAAATTCTTCTGTTTCAATAGAAAAACAAATATTTCCAAATGTTGACGTTCATTTCGGGAAGTACCGTAGAAAAATCATTACACCACATCAGTCCGTAAAAATTCATTTAGAAAATAGCGAGATCATTATTGGGCCTATTTAGTTCGATCTCTATTTAACAAGGATTATCTGGAGGGGATTATATGAGTTTAAGAGCAATTGAGTTGCAAGTGGCTATACCCCGAACCCAAAGTGTTGGGAAAATTCAAGACCAGATGCAGCAAAGAGGTCAAGTAGCTCAAGGTCATATGGTCAATGAACAACAAAAAATGGATGAAAAAAATCGTAAGCAAGTGTTAGAAACTACAGAAACCGATAAAAAACGCTTGAATAACGATGATGAAAGTGATAGTCGCAATGGGTCCGAGAAGGAGAGGCAAAAAAAACAAAAAGAAATAAATGAAAAAAAAGAGCTTTCCCTTGCCAAACACCCATTTAAAGGAAACTTTGTTGATTTTTCTGGATAGTTGATCTTGGCTTTTTGGTAATTCTAATCTTAAATTAATCAAACAAGGATGAATAAAATTGTTTAATTTAATAGTCACCAATTAGTAGGAATTGCCCCATAAAAGGTCAATTCCTTTGGTTTATAATCTACGAAGTTAGGAGGAGTTATGTGGCGTATTTAATTACAATTAGCTTTATATTGCATTTTATATCATTTTTTACAATTATTATCTTAATACAAAAAATAAACACAAAACACCCAGTAGGACAAGCTATGGAGCAGGAAAAACTTAAGCGGGAAATTGAAGATTTATTAGTTGCTTATACTGCAGAAATGAAAGAAGAAAATGAAAAGCTTGTTAATAAAATTGTTTTAAAAAGAAAAACAATGGAGCAAGAACAGAAAAATACAATAAAAACGTATGAAAATCAGCGAACAATAATAAAAGATAGAGTAGTGTCAGTCAAACCTTTACCTAAAGAACAAAAGCCAAGATATGTTGATGTAGAAGAAGACTTCATGCCACCTATGATAGATGAAGGTGAAGACAAACTCGAACAATCTTCAACGGCTAAAGTACTATCTTTATCAAATCAAGGACTTTCTGCAAAAGAAATTGCGAAACGGCTCAGTATGGGTGATGGAGAAGTGGAGTTATTACTTAAATTTCACAAATAAACCACCTAACTACTTGCCATAAAAACATCAGTATGGTATAGTAAATCTCGGTGTTAATCACACACGTTCGTTGATTTAAATAATGGTGCTACGATTGTAGTCTTATTTAAAGAAGATGCGAGCGGAGGATAAAAAAAACCATAATAAAAGGAGGTGTGAAGAATGGGCGTAATCTCCATGAAACAATTACTAGAAGCAGGAGTTCACTTCGGTCACCAGACTCGTCGTTGGAATCCTAAAATGGATCGCTACATCTTCACCGAAAGAAACGGAATTTATATTATTGATCTTCAAAAGACGGTCAAAAAAGTTGAGGAAGCTTACTACTTCGTAAGAGACTTAGCTGCACAAGGTGGTAAAGTACTATTTGTTGGTACTAAAAAGCAAGCTCAAGACTCTGTGAAAGAAGAAGCTATTCGTTCTGGAATGTACTTCATCAACCAACGTTGGTTAGGTGGTACGTTAACAAACTTTGAAACAATTCAAAAGCGTATTTCTCGTTTAAAGCAATTAGAGAAAATGCAAGAAGATGGTACATTCGAAGTTCTTCCTAAAAAAGAAGTTATCATTCTTAAAAAGGAAATGGACCGTCTTGAAAAATTCTTAGGTGGAATTAAAGATATGAAGGGTGTTCCTGATGCTTTATTCATTATCGACCCACGTAAAGAGCGTATTGCTATCGCTGAAGCACGTAAATTAAATATCCCGATCGTTGCAATTGTTGATACAAACTGTGACCCGGATGAAATTGATTATGTAATTCCAGGAAATGACGATGCAATCCGTGCGGTTAAACTTCTTACTGCTAAAATGGCAGATGCAATTATCGAAGCTAACCAAGGCGAAGAAACATCTGCTTAATAGGATATAGCTCTAAAAAAGGGTGGTAAAGGGTTTTACCCTTTATCACCCTTTTATACTATCATTAGAAATGTTTACAGATGGTATAAGAAGATCATATTGGATATTAAACCAAGATATGCTAGTAAAAAATAAAAAAGTGTCAATACTAAGCAAATGAGATAAACTAGCTTAGATATTTATGCGTACATAATTGAAGGAGGAAATAAGATGGCAATTTCAGCTAGTATGGTAAAAGAACTGCGCGAAAGAACTGGTGCAGGAATGATGGATTGTAAAAAAGCATTAACAGAAACAGATGGGGATATGGAAAAAGCAATTGATCTTCTTCGCGAGAAAGGTATTGCAAAAGCTGCAAATAAAGCTGACCGCATCGCTGCAGAAGGCTTAACTTTTGTTGAAGTACAAGGAAATAAAGCAGTTATTGTTGAAATTAACTCTGAAACTGACTTTGTTTCTAAAAATGAAAACTTCAAAAACTTAGTAGCAAACGTGGCTAAGACAGTTCTTGCTGGTAATCCTGCTGACGTGGAAGCAGCTTTAGCACTAAGCTATGAAGAAGCTACACTACAAGATTATATTAATACACAAATCGCTAAAATCGGAGAGAAGCTTTCTTTACGTCGTTTTGAAATCGTTGAGAAAACGGATGCTGATGCATTTGGTGCTTACTTACACATGGGTGGTAGAATTGGAGTTCTTGCTGTCCTTGCAGGGACTACAGACGAAGATACTGCTAAAGACGTTGCGATGCACGTAGCTGCAATTAACCCGAAATACATTTCACGTGATGAAGTATCACAAGAAGAAGTAGCACGTGAGCGTGAAGTATTAACTCAACAAGCACTTAACGAAGGAAAGCCAGAAAATATCGTTGCGAAAATGGTTGAAGGTCGCTTAAGCAAATACTTCGAAGATATTTGTTTACTTGATCAACCATTCGTAAAAGATGGTGATCAAAAAGTTGGTAAATACGTTAGCAATAAAGGTGCTACAGTGAAGTCATTTATTCGTTATGAAGTTGGCGAAGGTATGGAAAAACGTGAAGATAACTTTGCTGAGGAAGTAATGTCTCAATTAAAAAAATAAGCTAATAGAAAAGCCAAAGCGTCCTAATTAGTCCCGTTAAAAAAAACTGACTAAAGCCATTTCACCTTGTAAGCTTTCCGACGGAAAACTGTCAGAGCAAGGAATTGTCTTTATTAGTTTTTCATTCTAGGATTATTTGATCTTGAGGGACTGGGTGCTATGGCTAGACAACTATAGGGGCACTTAGTGTCCCTTTTTCCAAATAGCCAAAATGGGAAATTCAATCAAAGTACTGGAGGTTTACATGGAAAAGCCTAAATATAAAAGAATCGTACTTAAATTGAGCGGTGAGGCGCTGGCTGGAGAACAAGGTTACGGAATTGACCCTACAGTCATTCAGTCAATCGCACAGCAAATTAAAGAAATTGTTGCTCTTAATGTAGAAGTTGCGATAATTGTTGGTGGCGGAAACATCTGGCGCGGCATGGCTGGTAGTGCTAAGGGAATGGATCGTGCTACAGCGGATTACATGGGAATGTTAGCAACAGTTATGAACTCATTAGCCTTACAAGATAGCCTTGAAAATCTTGAAGTTCCAACGAGAGTTCAAACATCTATTGAAATGAGACAAATTGCAGAACCGTACATAAGAAGAAGAGCGATTCGTCATCTAGAAAAAAGCCGTGTTGTTATCTTTGCTGGAGGAACTGGGAATCCTTATTTTTCTACAGATACTACAGCAGCGCTCCGTGCAGCTGAAATTGAAGCAGAGGTCATTTTAATGGCTAAAAACAAGGTTGATGGTGTTTATACAGCAGATCCGTCTATTGACGCAAATGCGAAAAAATATGAAACACTTACTTACCTAGATGTACTTAAAGAAGGCTTAGCTGTAATGGATTCAACAGCTTCATCATTATGTATGGACAATGACATTCCGCTTATTGTATTCTCAATTATGGAAGAAGGAAATATTAAGCGTGTTGTTTTAGGTGAAAATATCGGAACAATTGTTAGGGGGAATTAGAATGAGTAAAGAAGTAATTAAATTAGCTGAAGAAAAAATGAACAAAGCTGTAGACGCTCTTAAACGAGAACTTGTTACTCTTCGTGCCGGAAGAGCGAATCCTGCTATTCTAGATAAAATTCAAGTTGAATATTATGGTGCAGTTACTCCTTTAAACCAATTAGCTTCAGTAACAGTTCCGGAAGCGAGATTGTTAGTTATTCAGCCTTTTGATAAAACGATTATTAACGATATTGATCGTACAATTCAAAAGTCTGATTTAGGCTTGAGTCCTTCAAACGATGGGACAGTTATTAGAATTATGATCCCACCATTAACCGAAGAAAGACGTCGTGATCTTGTTAAATTAGTAAAAAAATATGCTGAAGAAGCAAAAGTAGCGATTCGTAATATTCGTCGCGATGCAAATGATGATTTAAAGAAATTACAAAAAGACGGTGAAATGACGGAAGATGAATTACGCCGTAGCACGGATGACGTACAAAAGCTAACTGATAAAGAAATTGTTAAAGTTGATGAAGTTGCACTTGTTAAAGAAAAAGAAATCATGGAAGTGTAACCCGTTTCAAGGTAGAATAGAATAATGAATAGAACCCTCTATAATTATTAAGGGGGTTTTTTTATACATTAGGGTTATAAATTGTTTTCGTTGTTACTCTAACCGATTTAAAGTCCTAAGTATAAAAAAAACAGTTGTTTTTTTCTTAGTTTAGTTTTTTAGTGAAACCATTATATTTTCTGTTCATTAGTACAACAATGGTAGTATGAATTTTTAAATAAAAGGCAAGCTTACCATCCTTCACCTTTCTCAGTAAAAGGGACGGAAGGAGATTATGGAAGAGACCTTCAATAAGCGTTGTGATGTGGTTATTTTTCATATACAATTATTAAAGTGTCCGTATAATTTATTTTTCAGTTAATTAGAGTAAGATGCGGCTGTGACACAACAAAAGTGTTTAACTGAGTATTTGAACAATACAAAACCATAGCGACATATAATTCCGAAACGAAGGATATGCAGCAACTATAAGAAAATTAGTATTAATTTTGGGGGACAAGAATATGCTTGAAAAGTTCTCGAACTGGAAGTCGAAAGCTGAACAAGAGAATAAGATAGAAGAAGTGAAATTAGAAAATGTACCTAAGCATGTTGCAATAATTATGGATGGAAATGGCCGTTGGGCTAAAAAAAGAGGCTTACCACGAATTGCTGGCCATCGTGAAGGTATGAATGTCATAAATAAAATAGTTAAAAAAGCTAATTCACTTGGTGTTGAAGTTTTAACTTTATATGCATTTTCGACTGAGAACTGGAAAAGGCCTAAAAATGAAGTTGATTTTTTAATGAGATTACCTGAGCGTTATTTAAGTGTGGAATTACCTAAGTTAATTGAAGAAAATGTTAAGGTTCGCTTAATGGGCTGTAAGGAAAGTCTGCCTGCTCATACAATAGGTGCAGTAGATAATGCAATTGAAAAAACTAAACATAATACTGGTTTAATTCTAAATTTTGCTTTAAATTATGGAAGTCGAGATGAAATTGTCAGTGCTATTCAAGATATCGCCAAAGAAGTAGTTGCTGGAAATATTACCCCCGATCAGATAACGGATGGGGTAATTACCGAGCATTTAATGACAAAGGAACTTCGTGACCCTGATCTATTAATACGTACAAGTGGTGAAATTCGTTTAAGTAACTTTATGCTTTGGCAGCTTGCCTACACAGAGTTTTGGTTTACAGATGTTCTATGGCCGGATTTCACTGAACAACACTTCCTTGAAGCTATTAGTGTCTACCAACAACGGACGCGACGCTATGGAGGTATTTAGAAAGGAGTCACTGCAATGAAAGAGAGAATAGTTACAGGGGTTATTGCAGGAATCGTATTTATCTTATTAATCGTAATCGGCCAACTCCCATTTACAATCGTGATAATCGGACTGGCTTCAATAGGCTTATTTGAATTACTAAAAATGAAGAAAATTGCCTCGTTGTCAATAATGGGAGCAATAAGTTTAATTTTTATGTGGACCATCGTAATCCCAAATCAATGGTTTGAAACAGGCATTCTATCCAACTTTAGTCGAAGTGATTTATTGATAGGATTTATTATTTTGTTTTTAGCTATTACTGTCTTAACAAAAAATTCTATTACTTTTGATGAAGTAGGTTTTGTTATTCTATCATCTGCTTATGTTGGCTTAGGGTTTCACTTCTTAATTGAAACACGATTACTAGAAAATGGTCTATCTTTACTCTTTTTTATCCTATTTTTAATTTGGTCTACTGATTCTGGAGCATATTTTGCAGGTAGATCTTTTGGAAAACGAAAGCTTTGGCCCGAGATAAGTCCGAAAAAAACAATCGAAGGCTCGCTTGGCGGAATTTTTTGTGCTCTTTTCATAGGGCTTATCTATCACTATTTTGTTCCAATTTCCGATTCTATAGGAACTGTAATTATTATGATCCTTGTTGTATCTATAGTAGGACAAATTGGTGATCTTGTTGAATCGGCCCTAAAACGACATTATTCTGTTAAAGATTCAGGGAATATTCTGCCAGGGCATGGTGGTATTTTAGATCGTTTTGATAGCTTGATCTTTGTGTTACCTGTTTTATACTTATTACATTTTATTTAATAACGATACATATATAATAGAAAATGTTCTTAAATTCGATAAATAAATTACGCTGATCACCTACTAGAAGACGTTCTAAGAGAAATTCTATTACGGTGGTACGAGGAGTTATCTTATGAAAAAAATAAGTTTATTGGGGGCCACAGGTTCTATCGGAACACAAACCTTGGATGTTATAAAAAGTCATCCGGACAAGTTTACCCTTGAAGCCATTTCCATTGGTAGAAATATTGACCTTGGTCTAAAACAAATAAATGAGTATAAACCTAAGCTTGTTTCCGTACAATTTAAGGAAGATTATGATAAACTTTTAAAGGAAATTCCTAAAAATACAAAGTTATTCTACGGGAATGAAGGTTTAGAGGAAGTTGCTGCTAATAATGATGCAGATATATTAGTGAATGCTGTACTAGGTAGCGTTGGACTTAAACCTACACTATCAGCAATCCAAGCAGGGAAGACAATTGCCATAGCTAACAAAGAAACATTAGTTACGGCCGGACATCTTGTGACAGCTGAGGCCAATAAATTTAATGTCAATTTACTTCCTGTTGATAGCGAGCATTCAGCTATTTTTCAATGTTTACAGGGAGAAAGGTTGCAAGAGGTAGATAAATTAATTTTAACCGCTTCTGGTGGTAGTTTTCGTCACTTAGAACGTTCACAATTAGCAAACGTTACAGTACAAGACGCTCTAAATCACCCTAATTGGTCAATGGGTGCTAAAATAACGATAGATTCTGCCACGATGATGAATAAGGGGCTAGAGGTCATTGAGGCTTATTGGCTTTTTGGGATGCCCTATGAAAAAATAGAAGTACTTCTGCACCAAGAAAGTATTATTCATTCTATGGTTGAATTTATCGATGGCAGTGTAATTGCCCAGTTAGGCACACCAGATATGAGAGTCCCAATTCAATATGCTTTAACATATCCAAACAGGCTTGATTTAGTAGGAAAGAAGCGTTTAAGCCTTTGGGAAGTTGGTAAATTACATTTTTCAAAACCTTCCTTTGATAGATACCGTTGTCTAGGCTTTGCATTTGAAGCTGGTAAAAGCGGTGGAACAGTGCCAACCGTTTTAAATGCTGCCAATGAGGAAGCAGTGTCCTTATTTCTAAATGGGACAATATCGTTTCTAGAAATTGAAGAGGCTATTGAAAAAGCGCTTAACTGGCATCAAAAAATTTCTTCACCAACTCTCGAAGAAATTCAACACATTGATAAAGAAGTAAGAACATTCGTTAAGAAAGTAATGGTAAAATAATTTCCACTTAGCATTCGCATTCTACCTAAATACCAAATGATTGGCTACTTCTAACGAAAAATATTTTGAAAAGGTTGTGATTTGTTGAATACATTTATTTCGATTGTCATCATATTTGGATTGCTCGTATTCATTCATGAGCTAGGACATTTGATTTTTGCTAAGCGAGCTGGAATTTTATGTCGCGAATTTGCTATTGGTTTTGGTCCGAAGCTTTTTTCGTATAAAAAAGATGAGACAGTTTACACAATTAGATTACTACCTTTAGGTGGATTTGTAAGAATGGCCGGGGAAGACCCCGAAATGATTGAAATTAAACCTGGTTTTCAAATTGGCTTAGGTTTTTCTAGAAATGGAAAAGTAAAAGATATTGTTATTAATAATAAATCGAAGCATCCTGATGCAAAAGTGATTACCGTTGAAAAAATTGACTTAGAGCGTAAGTTAATGATCCAAGGGTATGACGAAAATGATGAATTACAGACATTTGATGTAGAACCTAAGGCTGATTACATTTTTGATGAACAACGTACTCAAATTGCACCTTACAATCGCCAATTTGGATCAAAGACTTTAGCACAAAGAGCGATTGCTATTTTTGCTGGGCCTTTTATGAATTTTGCTTTAGCTGCGGTTATTTTAATGTCGTTTGCGCTAATCCAAGGATTACCAGTGGATAAACCAATTGTTGGTGATGTAATTGAAGATGGGGCAGCTATTGAAGTAGGTTTACAAAAAGGTGATTACGTTGTAGCAATTGACGGTAAACCCCTTGAAACATGGGGAGATTTAACGAGCGTCATTCAAAGAAGTCCAAATAAAGAGCTTTTATTTAAAATTAATCGTGATGGGCAATTGTTTGAAGTAGCTATTGTTCCAGACGCTAGAACTGGCCCTAACGAACAAGTAGACGGTTTTATCGGTATTTATCCACCGACAGAATTTGCCGTGGTGGGTGCGATTGTTTTCGGATTTACTCAAACATGGGAATATATTGTCCTAATCATTGAGAGCTTAGGAATGTTAATTACAGGGCAATTTACACTAGATCACTTATCTGGGCCAGTTGGAATTTACAATTATACAGGTCAAGCAGCTGAAATGGGGATTTTAGTATTGATGCAATGGGCAGCAATCTTAAGTGTAAACCTAGGAATTATTAATTTATTACCGTTACCAGCTTTAGATGGTGGTAGACTAATGTTTATCGGATTAGAGGCATTACGTGGAAAGCCTATTGATCCACAAAAGGAAGGGATTGTTCATTTCGTCGGTTTCGCCCTTTTAATGCTTTTAATGCTTGTTGTGACATGGAACGACATTAATAAGTTCTTTTTATAATGTAGAATGAAAAATGTAAAATGTAATGATTGAGTGATGCTATGAAGTTCCTCTATCCTCATTTTTACACATATTCGCAGAAATCGATGTAATTTAATAGAAAATAATAGAGGTGTTTAAAGATGCGTCAAAATCATTTTTTAAGTCCTACGCTTCGTGATGTTCCTTCGGATGCAGAAGTAACAAGCCATCAACTGATGCTTAGAGCAGGATTAATTAGACAAACAGCTTCAGGAGTTTATTCATTTTTACCACTTGGGTTCCGTGCATTAAAAAAAGTTGAGAATATCGTTAGGCAAGAAATGGACTTAGCTGATGCTCAAGAAGTTCTTATGCCTGCTATTCAGCCTGCTGAACTTTGGCAAGAGAGTGGCCGATGGGAAGCATATGGTCCTGAGTTAATGCGATTTAATGATCGTCATAACCGCGAGTTTGCTATGGGGCCAACTCATGAAGAAGTCATTACTACATTAGTAAGAGATGACGTTAAATCATATAAAAAGTTGCCAATGACTTTATATCAAATTCAAACAAAGTTTCGAGATGAAAGGCGTCCGCGCTTTGGTGTTTTAAGATCTCGCGAGTTCATTATGAAAGATGCTTACTCTTTTGATACAAACCAAGAGGGCTTAGATATTAGTTACGATAAAATGTACGAAGCTTATACAAATGTTTTTACTCGTTGCGGACTTGACTTTCGCGCAGTGGTAGCAGATTCAGGAGCAATGGGCGGGAAAGATACGCATGAATTCATGGTGCTGTCAAGCATAGGTGAAGATACAATTGCCTACTCAGATACAAGCAATTATGCTGCTAATATTGAAATAGCTCCAGTGGTCGCTCACTATGAAAAGAGTGATGAGGCGCTTTTAGGGCTTGAAAAGTTTGCAACACCAGACTTAAAAACGATAGATGAACTAGAAGCGTCACTTTCGATTAGCAAAGAAAAGTTAATAAAAGCCGTATTGTTTATCGTCGATAATAAACCTGTCTTAGCATTAGTCCGTGGTGACCATGATGTTAACGATGTAAAAATTAAGCATTTTTATAATGCTCAAGTAGTTGAATTAGCTTCTCATGAACAAACAGTACAATATATGAGATGTGAACCTGGTTTTATTGGTCCTATCCAAGTGTCTACAGATGTAGATGTACTTGCCGATATAGCTGTTCAAACTGTTGTAAACGGGGTTTGTGGTGCTAACGAGAAAGATATGCACTTTAAAAATGTAAATCCCGAGCGAGACTTTTCAGTTCAAAAATTCGTAGATCTTCGTTTTATTAAAGAAGGAGATTTATCACCAGATGGACAAGGAACGATTCGTTTCGCAGAAGGAATCGAAGTTGGTCATGTCTTTAAATTAGGAACAAGATACAGTGAAGCAATGGGTGCTCAGTTCCTTGATGAGAATGGCAAAACACAACCGATGATTATGGGTTGTTATGGGATTGGTGTCACAAGAACGGTAGCGGCAGTTATTGAACAGCATCATGATGAAAAAGGTATTGTTTGGCCAAAGTCTGTTGCACCATTTGATCTTCACTTAATTGCAGTTAATATGAAAGATAGCGAACAAAAAGAGCTTTCAGAACAGTTATATAAAAAGCTAATGAAGGCGGGCTATGATATTTTGTTTGATGATCGCGCTGAACGAGCTGGAGTTAAATTTACGGATGCAGACCTTATTGGTTTACCCGTGAGAATTACTGTTGGTAAAAAAGCTAGCGAAGGAATTGTAGAAGTAAAAGTTCGTAAAACTGGTGAAATAATAGAAGTACAAGTAGACCAACTAAATTCTACGCTAGCAGAATTGCTATCGAAATTAGCTTAATTTTTAAACTGGTACCTTGCCTTTTGAGGTACCTTTTATATTCCATAAATTAATTTATACCCTAGAAGACAAGATGAAATAGGGCTTACGTCAATTGATCGACGTCGAGCCAAGTATTACTAATCAAAAAGAAAACGTATTTTGTTATACTATCGTTAGTAAACAATTTACTTTGAACGTAAGGATTAGCTAACCAAAGCGGTAGTGTCAAAAGTTCTATGAAAACTAAAGGCTGATGACACTTTCTACCAATTAACTGGTGGTAGCTCTCGCCATCGCTCTTGACAAACACGCCAATGGTTTAGCGAGAGGTTTAACAAGGGCGAAGAGGACAAAAGAAGGCATAGCTAAATAAGCCCTTGGTACTTCCATTTTAAACCATTGGCAAGTTCGGTTTGTCAAGAGTGCGCTCCGCCGATGGCTAGGAAGGGCTCAGCTAAACAAAAGTTAGGCAGTTTGCTTACTTATCCAATCCTGGGCAAGACCAATAAGAGTTGTCCATCTAGCAGGCATGTTTGGAAGCTTCTCTAACTCAGGAATTGTTACTGGTACTTTTCCTTCCAAAGCTGAATGTGGTCTTAAAAAGTTAAAGTAAGCAACGAACAAGGTCACAAAAGAAACAGAACCATGTTCTGAACCGAAACCATGAGTGGATCGATAGTTTCCTTTAAAGGTACGATTTAGCCGCTCGATAATTTGTTTGAGAGGTCGATATTCTTTTGACACCTCGTCTTCGTTCGTTAAGCCAATTACCTGAATGACCTCAAACGGGATTTGG
Organism: Anaerobacillus isosaccharinicus; assembly: GCF_001866075.3. GTDB lineage: Bacteria > Bacillota > Bacilli > Bacillales > Anaerobacillaceae > Anaerobacillus > Anaerobacillus isosaccharinicus. Next base: position 3,463,111 of record NZ_CP063356.1, read on the forward strand.
TGCTGGGCATAAAAGTGTTGTGCTAATAAGTAAATGGGATTGCCATCGACAACGAAAGTTAGGTTTTCTGGGATTTTCCTAAGCTTTAACAACACTTCGTCTATCGCTTTAATAGCTGTAGCTGTATCTCGATTAGGTGACACAGGATAAGAGAGAATGACTTTCTTCACGGCATCAAAAAAGAAAAACAGGTAATGCCAACGGCCATTTACGCGGATGTATGTTTCGTCACCACAAAATTGATCTGAGAGTTCGTAAGGATAGTGATCAATATACGGTTTCAACCACAATGCCACACTGTTTTCGTAGTTTAAAATGCTTTGATGAGAAATTGAAACACCGTGTACATCTTTCATCAACGCTGCTGTTTTACGGGCTGAAAGTCCATAATTGACGTGATAAGTCAAAATCAGTCCAAGCGTATGTGGAGACACATAAATTCTTGATAGATCAACTCTCGGTCTCTTTGGTGAATGCTTCGCTAATGGTTGAAAATCAATGTGAAACTGGCGGTAAATATAGCGAAGTTTAAAGGCTTGAGGATCTTCTTTGAACCGATTTTTCTCTTTTTGAGTCATCGCATTACGTTTCTGTTGGTAATAAGAACAAGCGTCGTTTTTACACTTGTACACATGGAAGTCTTTTCTTTCTTTCACTTTTTCGAGTGTTTTTGAACAGTGAGGGCATTTCAGGATTGCTTCCTTGAGATAACGATTTTTCTCACTGAAAAGGCACGAACACACCTTACATTGATATTGTCCTTTCGCTCCATTGTTCGCATATAAATACTCAGCTGGAGCACCACACGTAGGACATTTCATTGATGAAGGAACGGGTGTTGAATTCGACCGTCTTTGTACTGGTTTGAGAGGTTTACCTTTAGACTCAAGATGCTCGGTTAATAAAACTTGAAAATCTAGTTTTTTTGGAACTTCAATGATCGGTAGATCATCAACTTGAAGCTTGCGATAAGGTTTATTAACTGGAGCCTCAGTCGGTTTATCAAACATGCTCTTCCCGATTAAAAGGGTAAGGAGCGTTCGAATTACTTGTTCTTGGTAGTTTATAAAGGTAAGTAAATAGGTTATAATTTGAGGTAACAACTTGTCACTTTCCTTTCTTTTGGGATGTTGGGTGTGTGGTAACCTCAATTATCTACAAAATTCAGGGGGTGGCAAGTTTTTTGCTTATAAAGCCCTTTAAACTAGGATTTAATAGCCTATTTCTATATAAAGTTTTGACAATACGACCAAAGCAGAGGGAGGATTTATATGAGTGAAGAAAAGCAGATACGGCAAGAACGGTTTCAACTACTCCTCCAACAAATTTTATTTCCAACTGATCTTTCGGAACAGTTTTTTAAGGATGGACTCATTCATAAACTAACAATCTATAAAAATGAAAAAAAGTGGCAATTTGATTTCCAGTTAGAAAAGCCATTGCCGTTCCAAGTTTTTCAAATTTTTCAAGAACGTTTAGGACAAGCTTTCGGACATATTGCTTCAGTTACATTTACCCTAAGCTATTCACAGAATGAGACTAACGAAGCGCTAATTGTAAACTATTGGCCATTTTTAGTTGAGAGCTTAGAAGGTTTTTCACCTTCAATTTTGCACTATTTAAAAGGGCAAACACCAACGATTCAAGGGCAAAAACTGACGATATCGGTCCGAAATGAAACTGAAGGTACCGCCCTTAGCAGAAAGCTTAGAGAACCTTTAAAAGAGGCATTTTTAAAATACGGGTTTCCAAACTATCAATTAGAAACAGCTGTGAAACAATCAAAAAAGGAATTTCAACAGTTTGTTGAACAAAAAGAACAAGAAGACCATTCCAAAAGTGTTGCTGCAATGATTGAAAAGCAAAAGCTTGAAAAAAGAGCTGATAAAATAGCTCAGTCAGGCCAAGCACTTACAATTGGTTACCAAATTAAAGATGATATTGTTCCTATTAATTCCATTCAAGATGAAGAGAAGAAAATTGCGGTACAAGGGTATGTATTTGACGCAGAAACTAGAGAGTTAAGAAGTGGTCGAACGTTATTAACGTTTAAAATTACTGACTACACTGATTCAATTTTAATAAAAATATTTTCCAATGATAAAGAAGACGTGCCTTTGCTCCAAGCAGTGAAAAAGGGCATGTGGGTTAAAGTACGGGGTGGCGTCCAACACGATACCTTTGTACGTGATTTAGTGATGATGGCTAAAGATATTAATGAGGTCAAACCTGTTGAAAAGCAAGATTTAGCTCCAGAAAATGAAAAACGTGTTGAATTGCATCTTCATACTCCAATGAGCCAAATGGATGCCATTACCCCTTGTAGTAGAATTATTGAGCAAGCCAGCAAATGGGGACATAAAGCAATTGCCATTACCGATCATGGAATTGTTCAATCGTTTCCAGAGGCCTATGGGGCTGGTAAAAAGCATGGTGTAAAAATTTTATATGGACTTGAAGCGAATTTAGTCGATGATGGTGTTCCAATTGCTTATAATACTCAACATCGAAAATTAAGTGATGAGATTTATATTGTTTTTGACGTTGAGACAACTGGTTTGTCTGCTGTCTATAATACGATTATTGAGTTAGCAGCTGTAAAAATAAGGAACGGAGAAATTATCGATCGTTTTGAATCATTTGCTAATCCACATGAAAAATTAACGAATTTAATCATTGATTTAACTGGAATTACTGATGATATGCTTGTTAATGCTCCAGAAATAGAAGATGTTTTGAAAGACTTCAGATCATGGATTGGTGATGATATATTAGTTGCCCATAACGCTAGCTTCGATATGGGATTTATTAACGCAGGGTTTCGTAAAATAGGACTGTCTGATGCTGAAAATCCTGTAATCGACACGTTAGAGCTTGCTAGATTTTTATACCCTGAGTTAAAAAATCACCGTTTAAATAATCTTTGTAAAAAGTTTGATATCGAGCTTGTTAGTCATCATAGAGCGATATACGATGCAGAAGCTACAGGTTATTTAATGTGGAAGTTATTAAAAGATTGTTTCGAGCGAGAAATTGAATTTCACGATCAGTTAAATGACAACATGGGCAAAGGGGATTTTCATCGCCTCCGACCATCACATTGTATCTTGCTAGCGAAAACTCAAGCAGGGCTAAAAAACTTATATAAATTAGTTTCATTTTCACACTTAGAATATTTTTTCCGAACACCACGAATTCCAAGATCACTATTACAAAAATACCGTGAAGGAATAATTGTAGGGTCAGGCTGTGATAAAGGTGAAGTCTTTGAAGCAATGATGCAAAAATCTAACGATGAAGTTGAAAAGATAGCTAAATTTTATGACTACCTTGAAATTCAACCACCGTCTAATTACAATCATTTAATCGAAAAAGAAATAGTTCGTGATGAATTAGCGTTAAAAGAAATTACCACAAAAATTGTAGCCCTTGGTGAAAAACTTGGAAAGCCAGTTGTAGCCACCGGTAATGTTCACTACCTAACAAAAAATGACGCGATTTATAGAAAAATATTAATTGCAAGTCAAGGTGGAGCGAACCCCTTAAATAAACAAACGCTTCCTGAAGTTCATTTTCGTACAACAGACGAAATGCTAGAAATTTTTGGGTTTTTAGGGGAGGAAAAGGCGAAAGAAGTAGTCGTTACAAACACACAAAAAGTTGCTGACGAAATCGAGGAGATTAAACCCATCCCTGATGATCTTTATACACCTAAAATTGAAGGTGCTGACGAAGAAATTCGTAACATGAGCTATAACCGTGCTAGAAGTATTTATGGTGAAAATTTACCTGAAATAGTTGAAGCGAGGATTGAAAAAGAATTAAAAAGTATCATTGGTCACGGGTTTGCTGTAATTTATTTAATTTCTCATAAACTTGTAAAAAAATCATTGGATGATGGCTATCTAGTTGGGTCACGGGGTTCAGTTGGTTCGTCTTTTGTTGCCACAATGACGGAAATAACAGAAGTTAACCCATTACCACCTCATTATGTTTGCCCAAGTTGTCATCATTCGCACTTTTTTGATGATGGTTCAGTTGGTTCTGGCTTCGACTTACCTGATAAAGACTGTCCACAATGTGGCACAAAGTATGTTAAAGATGGACATGATATTCCCTTTGAAACATTCCTTGGTTTTAAAGGAGATAAAGTACCTGATATCGATCTTAATTTCTCAGGTGATTATCAACCTAAAGCTCATAACTACACAAAGGAATTGTTCGGTGAAGAATTTGTTTATAAAGCCGGAACGATCGGTACAGTTGCCGAAAAAACAGCCTATGGTTATGTCAAAGGTTATCAAAATGACTTTGGTTTGCAGATGCGCGGGGCAGAAATAGATCGGCTTGTTTCAGGATGTACAGGTGTTAAAAGAACAACTGGACAGCATCCTGGTGGAATTATTGTTGTACCTGATTACATGGAGATTTATGACTTTTGTCCGATTCAATTTCCAGCCGATGATAAAACAGCCGAATGGAAAACAACCCATTTTGATTTTCATTCGATTCATGATAATATGCTAAAACTTGATATACTTGGCCATGATGACCCGACAGTTATTAGAATGCTCCAAGACTTAAGTGGGATGGATCCAAAGACAATACCAACTGACGATGCTGAAGTGTTTAAGCTATTTAGTGGAACAGAAGCTTTAGGTGTTACTGAAGAACAAATTATGTGCAAAACAGGTACTTATGGAATACCTGAATTTGGAACGAAATTCGTAAGACAAATGCTAGAAGAAACAAAACCTTCTACTTTTAGTGAGCTTGTCCAAATCTCTGGTTTATCACATGGTACAGATGTGTGGCTAAATAATGCAAATGAACTTATTTATAATGGCACATGTGTCCTTAAAGAAGTTATTGGTTGTCGTGATGATATTATGGTCTATTTAATTTATAAAGGCTTGGAACCATCATTAGCCTTTAAAATCATGGAAAACGTTCGTAAAGGTAAAGGGCTACCTGAAGAATGGATTGACGAAATGAAGAAAAATAATGTTCCCGACTGGTACATCGGTTCATGTTTAAAAATAAAATACATGTTCCCAAAAGCCCATGCAGCAGCTTATGTCCTGATGGCTGTTCGAATAGCTTACTTCAAAGTTCATCATCCCATTTTGTTTTATGCTGCGTACTTTACCGTTAGGGCAGATGACTTTGACTTAGATACGATGATCCGCGGTTCGGCCTCAATTAGAGCTAAGCTAGAGGAAATTAGTCAAAAAGGCTTAGATGCTTCGCCGAAGGAAAAAAGTTTGCAAACTGTGCTTGAATTAGCGTTAGAGATGGTTGAGAGAGGATATTCATTTAAAAGAGTAGACTTATACAAATCTAGTGCTACTGATTTCATTGTTGAGGGAGACACATTATTACCACCTTTCAATGCAATGACCGGAGTTGGAACTAATGCCGCACTTAACATTGTTAAGGCGAGGGAACAAGGTGAATTTTTATCAAAGGAAGACTTGCAACAAAGAAGTAAGATTACAAAAACAGTGCTAGAAAACCTAAATGATCATGGATGCCTCGAAGGAATGCCAGATTCAAATCAATTATCGTTATTTTAATTAAAAAATTACCTCGTAAACCTAACGAACTTGCATAAAATTAGGGATTATGTTATATTTTTGAGGTAATACTTAGAATAGGTGCACACAAAAAGAGTGGGGAAACCCACTCTTTCGTTTTACTCTAAATGGCTATCCTATATAATATTCAAGTGCTATCCACAATAATATAGGGGTTAGGTTTCAGTTTATTTATTAATAACCATTTTGCTATTACATAGAACTTACATACAAGTAATTAACTCGTTTCATACTATAGTTAAAGATGTGAATTATGAAGGTTACATGTACAAGTTATGTTCGTTTAAGGAGGGATAAATAAGTGAGTGATAAGGTGACCACCATTGTAGAACAACTAGTAACACCTATTGTAACTGAATTGCAGCTTGAACTTGTTGATGTTGAATTTAAAAAAGAGGGCAAAAATTGGTTTCTACGTGTATACATTGACACAGAAAACGGTGTAGATATTGAAGACTGTGGTACTGTAAGTGAACGATTGAGCGAACTTTTAGATGAAAAAGATCCAATTCCACAAGCTTACTTTTTAGAAGTTTCGTCACCAGGTGCTGAAAGACCACTTAAAAAAGCAACTGATATCGAAAAAGCTGTAGGAAAGAATATTCATGTTACTTTATATGAACCAATTCAAGGTGAAAAAGCCTTTGAAGGAAAATTAGCATCTTTTGATGGAAATGAATTAACACTTCAGACAAAACAAAAAACGAGAGTACTCGAAGTTGTCATACCATATGAAAAAGTTGCAAGTGCTAGATTAGCTGTTGTTTTTTAAGCCCTTAGCGAGGGTATATTTTGCTGAAATATCAGATTAAGGGTATTCATGATCTTTGTGTCAAGTTCCTCATGATGATATTTTCAATTATAAAAAAGCCAAGTAATTAAATTACGAAAGATTATTATGAGCAAAGAAAGCTATTGCCAAAGTGAGCCGAGAGTTTAGGCCATGACCTTAGTTGCTTATGCTCTTCTAAATTGAAAGGGGGAGAAAAGCTCCATGAATACCGATTTTATGGAAGCATTAACTACGTTAGAAAAAGAAAAAGGGATTGGGAAAGAAATTATTATCGAAGCTATCGAGGCTGCTTTAATTTCTGGTTATAAACGTAACTTTAATCAAGCACAAAATGTTCGTGTAGATATTAACCGGAAGAATGGTAGTATCCGCGTCTTCGCTAGAAAGCAAGTAGTAGAAGAAGTTTTTGATTCGAGATTGGAAATTTCGGAGGATGCTGCAAAAGCAATGAATCCGCAATATGAAGTGGATGATATTGTTGAAATTGAAGTAACTCCTAAAGATTTTGGTCGTATTGCTGCTCAAACAGCAAAACAAGTTGTAACACAACGTGTTCGAGAGGCTGAAAGAGGAATTATTTATGCTGACTTTATTGACCGTGAAGAAGACATCATGACAGGAATTGTTCAACGACAAGATAGTCGTTTTATTTATGTGGACCTAGGAAAAGTTGAAGCGCTATTACCATTAAGTGAACAAATGCCTAATGAAACTTATAAGCACAACGACCGTATCAAAGCCTACATAACAAAGGTAGAAAAGACGACTAAAGGGCCGCAAATCTTAATTTCTAGAACACATCCTGGTTTATTAAAAAGATTGTTTGAATTAGAAGTTCCCGAGATTTTTGATGGTACAGTTGAATTGAAATCAGTAGCTCGCGAGGCTGGTGACCGTTCGAAAGTTGCTGTCCACGCAGAAAATCCAGAGGTAGATCCTGTAGGCTCATGTGTTGGTCCAAAGGGACAACGTGTCCAAACCATCGTAAATGAACTTAAAGGTGAAAAGATCGATATCGTTCAGTGGTCAGAAGACCCTGTTGAATATGTTGCTAATGCATTGAGTCCTGCAAAAGTTGTGCAAGTGAAAGTAAACGAAGAAGAAAAGATGACTCAAGTGATTGTACCTGATTACCAATTATCATTGGCAATTGGTAAAAGAGGGCAAAATGCTCGTCTTGCAGCTAAATTAACTGGTTGGAAAATTGATATAAAGAGTCAGTCCGAGGCAGAGAGCTTAGGGTTATATGATCCAAATCAAGCTAATGACGATGAATATGAGACCGACGTTGATGAATTTAGTAATCAAGAAAGTCAAGACGAACTAGAGTAATAAGGAGTTGGAGCCGATGATGAAGAACCGTAAAGTTCCACTTCGTAAATGTGTCGTTACAAATGAAATGAAACCGAAAAAAGAATTAATTCGTATCGTACGTACCCCTGAAGGAGAGGTCGTTATCGATTTTACCGGGAAAAAGTCCGGAAGAGGTGCCTATGTCAGCAACAACACAGAATGCTTTGAAGAAGCAAAGAAGAAAGATGTATTTTCAAGACACTTAAATGTAAAAGTTAGTTCGGAAATTTATGATCAACTTATTAAAGATCGAACAAAAGGAGACTTATAATGAAGCAACCGCAATGGTTCTCACTCTTAGGTCTTGCTGCTAGAGCTAGAATGCTCGCTACTGGGGAAGAGCTAGTAATTAAAAGTATCCGCAAGAAAGAAGTTTATCTCGTAATAGTAGCAGACGATGCCTCAGAGTCGACGAAAAAAAAATTACAGGATAAATGCAATTTTTACAACGTTACGTTGAAATTTGCTGCGGACCGCGGGCAGCTAGGTGCAGCTATTGGCAAACATGAGAGAGTCGTTATTGGTGTAACTGACAAGGGATTCGCTCAAAAGCTCCTTTCAATTCTTTAAATAAAAGCTAAAATGCTGGATGAACAAGACCATGTTCACAAGGGAGGAAAGCAAATGAGGAAGATGCGAGTATATGAATACGCAAAAGAGAAAAATATTTCTAGTAAAGAAATAATTGAGAAATTAAAGTCACTAAATATCGAGGTAACTAACCATATGTCAGTCATCACTGAAGATGCGATGAAACAATTAGAGGGTCCTAAAAAAGAAGCTCCACAAAAAGAAGTGCCGAAAAAAACGCCACAAACGAACCAAGGCGCTAATCAATCAGCTAATACTAAAAAAAAAGGTAAGGTTGATCAAAAGCCTGCTAACAAAGGAAATTTTAATCAAAACAATAATTCAAACCAAAAAAATAAAAAGCAAAACAAGAAAAATCATCAAAACAATAACAATAAGCCACAAATAGAAGAGAAGAAAGAAACTATGCAGACACCGTCTAAAATTACGTACTCAGGTTCTTTAACTGTTGGAGAACTAGCAAAATTACTTTACAAAGAGCCTTCAGAGCTTATTAAAAAATTATTATTTTTAGGAGTAATGGCTACAATTAATCAAGAATTAGATAAAGATTCAATTGAATTAATTGCTAGTGATTATGGTGTTGAAGTTGAAGAAGAAATTATTTTGGAAGCTACTGATTTTGAGAGATACGAAGAAGATGATGATCCAAAAGATTTAAAAGAAAGGCCACCAGTTGTTACAATCATGGGTCACGTTGACCACGGTAAGACAACACTTTTGGATTCGATTCGTCATACAAAAGTAACTGCAGGTGAAGCAGGAGGAATTACCCAACATATCGGTGCATACCAAGTTGACATTAATGGTAAGAAAATTACGTTTTTAGATACACCTGGTCACGCCGCTTTTACAACTATGCGTGCTCGTGGAGCGCAAGTTACTGATATTACCATTCTAGTTGTTGCTGCTGATGATGGTGTAATGCCACAAACAGTAGAAGCCATTAATCATGCTAAAGCTGCAGAAGTACCAATTATTGTAGCTGTGAATAAAATGGATAAAGAAGGTGCTAATCCTGACCGTGTTATGCAGGAGTTAACGGAACACGGCTTAGTATCTGAAGCTTGGGGTGGAGATACAATTTTCGTATCTGTATCTGCACTTAAAGGTGAAGGTATCGATGAACTGTTAGAAATGATTTTACTTGTTTCTGAAGTAGAAGAATATAAAGCAAATCCAAAAGCATATGCACGTGGGACGGTTGTTGAAGCGGAACTTGATAAAGGACGTGGTGCAGTTGCTACTTTACTAGTTCAATCAGGAACGTTGCATGTAGGGGATCCTATAGTTGTTGGTAACACGTTCGGACGCGTTAGAGCAATGGTTAACGATTTAGGCCGCCGTGTGAAAATTGCTGGTCCATCTGCACCTGTAGAAATTACTGGACTTAGTGATGTTCCTCAAGCTGGAGATCAATTCTTAGTATTCAAAGACGAAAAAACAGCTAGGTCAGTTGGTGAAGCTCGTGCAAGTAAACAACGTGATGCAGAGCGTTCTGAAAATAGTAAAGTTAGCTTAGATGATTTGTTTAACCGAATTCAACAAGGTGAAATAAAAGAAATTAACGTCATCATTAAAGGTGATGTACAAGGATCGGTTGAAGCTATGAGAGGTTCACTTGAGAAAATAGATGTTGAAGGTGTTAAAGTTAACATCATTCACACAGGTGTAGGTGCAATTACCGAATCAGACATCATTTTAGCTAGTGCATCAAATGCAATCGTTATTGGGTTCAATGTGCGCCCTGATGTAAATGCTAAGCGTACCGCTGATAGTGAAAAAGTAGATATTCGTCTTCACCGTGTTATTTATAATGCGATTGATGAAATCGAGGCGGCAATGAAGGGGATGCTTGACCCTGAATTTGAAGAAAAGGTGATTGGCCAAGTTGAAGTTCGTACAACATTTAAAGTTTCAAAAGTTGGAACAATTGCTGGTTGTTACGTTACGGAAGGGAAAATCACACGTGATGCTACTGTTCGTTTAATTCGTGATGGTGTTGTTATTTATGAAGGTAAGATCGATGCACTTAAGCGTTTTAAAGATGATGCTAAAGAAGTTGCAACTAACTATGAGTGTGGTATTACCTTAGAAAAATTCAATGATATCAAAGAAGGCGATATTATTGAAGCTTATGTAATGGAGGAAATTAAACGTACATGATCGGTGCTGTAACATGTGAATGTTTAATTTATGATGTCCAATCATTAAAGGGAAAGCGAGCTGTCCTTAAGAGTATAATAACTCGCTTAAAGCAAAGGCTAAACATATCAGTTTCTGAAACAGCCTACCAAGATTTGTGGCAACGAACTGAAATATCGATTGTTACTGTTGCTAGTAATCGCGTAGTCGCTGAAAAAGAACTAAACAAAGCTTTAGCAATGATTGACTCCACTCCAGAAATTGAACGAACCATTACAAACTTTGAATGGTTTTAAATTGAGGTGAGATTATGAGTGTTCGTGCCAATCGTGTTGGTGAACAAATAAAAAAAGAAATGACAGACATTCTTCAACGAGAACTAAAAGATCCAAGAATTGGTTTTGTTACTGTTACTGGTGTTGAAGTTACAGGAGATTTACAACAAGCAACAATTTATATTACTGTTCTTGGAAATGAAGAACAAAAAGAAGCTACGTTACAAGGGCTTTCAAAAGCAACTGGCTTTATCCGCTCAGAAATTGGGAAAAGAATTAGGCTCAGAAAAACTCCAGAACTTATCTTTAAGTTTGATGAGTCTACTGAGTATGGAAATAAAATTGCAACACTTCTATTAGAACTTAACAGACAGCAAGATCAACAATAATAAGAACTGGGGGATAGTTTATTCTATCTCCTTTCTTGTGTTAAAGTTGTCGTTCAAAAGTTATGCCATAAAGCTAGGCTGGCTACGAAAGCATTAGACCGAGGTGGCCGCTATTGCTACAGAAAGATAATGAAAAGTGGTGAATTAAATGGAGTTTCAAGGAATTTTACCTTTACATAAACCAAAAGGAATGACTTCACATGATTGTGTTGCCAAACTAAGACGAATTTTGAGGACGAGAAAAATTGGTCACACGGGTACACTAGACCCAGAGGTTACTGGAGTACTACCAATATGCATTGGCCGGGCAACGAAAGTAGCCCAGTATATGTCCGACTATTCAAAGACATATGAAGGAGAAGTAACAATTGGTTATTCTACGACAACAGAAGATTTTACTGGAGATGTTGTTGATAAAAAGTGCGTTAAAAGTTTATTCTCTAGACAAGAAATTGAAGAAGTACTACAATCTTTTACAGGAGAAATTAAGCAAATTCCACCGATGTATTCTGCTGTAAAGGTTAATGGAAAAAAGCTATATGAATATGCAAGAGCAGGTATTGAAGTTGACCGACCAGAGCGTTTGGTATTTATTCATGAGTTGGCCTTACTTACAGAACCAAAAATAGTTGATGGCTATAAACTTAAATTTTCATTCCGAGCACATTGTAGCAAAGGGACGTACATTCGTACATTAGCAGTAGATATCGGAAAAAAATTAGGTTTTCCTGCTCACATGTCAGCCTTAATTAGAACTGCATCTGGTCCTTTTACTCTTGAAGATTGCCTTACATTTGAAGAAATTGAAAATGCTGTTGCAACAGAGGGACTTCAAGGAAAGTTACTGAAGCTAGAGGATGCGTTGTCATTTTTAGGAAAGATTGTAGTAGATGAAGCTACAGCGGCTAAAGTAATGAATGGAATGGTATTACCCGTGCCAAAAGAGTTAGACGATAACCGTTTCACCGTTTATAATGAAGAAGGTGAATGTATCGCTATCTATATAAAACATCCTACTAAAGCAGGTTTAATGAAACCTGAAAAAATATTAAAAAATGATGTGTTAGGATAATGCAATCAAAAATAAATGAGCATTACACAAAATCGAGGTGATAAAGTTGGAAACGATTATGCTCTCACATCCTCATCAGTTAAAGAAAGAAAATATAAGAGAAACAGTAATCGCCCTAGGATTTTTTGATGGTGTTCATTTAGGTCATCAGCAAGTAATTAAAACTGCTAAACAGTTAGCTGAGCAAAAGCAAATGCAATCTGCAGTTATGACTTTTAGCCCGCATCCAAAAGAAATACTTCGAGGACAGTCTGAGAAATTAGATTACTTAAGTCCCTTGCCAGAAAAGAGCAAGCTAATTGAAGAAATTGGTGTCGATGTTTTATATGTCATTCAATTTACGCAAGACTTTGCAAATCTAACGCCACAACAGTTCGTTGACGATTACTTAATCGGGTTAAATGTAAAACATGTAGTTGCAGGCTTTGATTACTCATATGGTAAACTTGGGAAAGGAACCATGGAAACTCTCCCTTTTCATTCGAGAAAAGCATTTACACAAACGACCATCTCTAAAGTTGAAAACCAACAAGAGAAAGTTAGTTCTACCTATATTCGTAATCTATTAACGAGTGGTGATGTAGCCTCTATCCCCCCTGTTTTAGGGAGATACTATGAGGTCAAAGGAACTGTAGTGCATGGTGAAAAGCGTGGTAGACAAATTGGCTTTCCAACAGCTAATATTGACACTGAGAGGTACTTTCTCCCAACTACAGGTGTTTATGCAGTGTGTCTAAAAGTGAAGAACCGAACATATGAAGGCGTGTGTAATATCGGTTATAAACCGACGTTTCATGATAATAAATCTTATAAATCTGTCGAAGTTCACTTATTTGATTTTGATGATCAAATTTACAACGAAAAAGTGATTATTCAATGGATTGATCGGATTAGAAGTGAGAAAAAGTTTAATTCAATTGAAGAATTGGTTGAGCAAATTCATCAAGATAAAGAGAAAGCTAAGCTAATTTTAAATAAAATAAACATGTGTTCTTGCAATTTGTAGCAAAACAATGTATTCTTATTACTGTACGTTTGTACAAAACCTTTTCTTGGCAAGATCGATTCACCGACGATTGCTAGGGAAATGGGGATTATGAAAAGGAGGTGAATTAGGATGGCATTAACTCAAGAGCGTAAAAATGAAATCATTGAAACGTTTAAAGTGCACGATACTGATACTGGATCTCCAGAAGTTCAGATCGCTATCCTAACGGAGCAAATCAATACGTTAAACGGTCATTTACGTACCCACAAGAAGGATCATCACTCACGTCGTGGTCTTTTAAAAATGGTTGGACAACGTCGTAACTTACTTACGTACCTACGTAACAACGATGTTACACGTTACCGTAACTTAGTTGACAAGCTTGGTTTACGTAGATAATGAAGACTTGAAAGCGGGATTTTTCCCGCTTTTTTGTTAGATTTCTTTATTGGAAAATATTAATAATTAATGACTTTTTATCCAGAACAAAAAAATGCTTTTTAATTTACATATTTAAGGAAATAATAAAAGTTAGGTATGAAAATAACCTTTTTAAGGTTTAAAAATACATAGCTTCATTATTAATCAGCACTATATGGTAAGAAGCTAAGGTTAATCAAATTTAAGAAAACGAGAGGAGCACTCGTACTAATGGAACATGAAACAAAAAAGTTTTCAATGGATTGGGCAGGTAGAGAGTTAACGTTTGAAATTGGCGAGTTTGCAAAACAAGCAAATGGTGCTGTCATGGTAAGATATGGAGAAACAGCGGTACTAGCAACTGTAACAGCATCTAAATCACCAAAACCATTAAATTTCTTTCCGCTTACAGTAAACTATGAAGAGCGTTTATATGCGGCTGGTAAAATCCCTGGAGGTTTTATTAAACGAGAAGGTCGACCGAGTGAAAATGCGATTTTAACGAGTAGATTAATTGACAGACCTATTCGTCCGCTTTTCCCTGACGGTTTCCGTAACGAAGTACAGGTTATAAGTATCGTCATGAGTATCGATCAAAATTGTTCTCCAGAAATGGCAGCGATGGTAGGTTCATCATTAGCGCTATCAATTTCTGATATTCCGTTTGATGGTCCAATTGCTGGAGTAACTATTGGAAGAATTGACGGTGAATTCATTATCAATCCAACTACAGAACAATTAGAGAAAAGCGATATTCACTTAGTTGTTGCAGGGACTAAGGATGGAATTAACATGGTTGAAGCAGGTGCTGAGGAAGTATCAGAAGAAGTTATGTTAGAAGCAATTATGTTTGGTCATGAAGAAATCAAACGTCTAGTTGCTTTCCAAGAAGAAATTGTTGCGAAACTTGGTACGATTGAAAAAACAGAAATCATTCTTCATAAAATAGATGCTGATATTGAATCTTCAGTTCGCGAACTTGCAGACCTTGAATTAAGACAAGCAGTTCAAGTGAATGAGAAGCATGCTAGACAAGCCGCTATTGATGCAGTTATGGAGAAAACTGTGACACATTTCGAAGAGCAAGAAGAAGAAATCAATATTGCTGAAGTTAAAGAAGTTCTTCATAAAATTGTCAAGGAAGAAGTAAGACGTTTAATTACGAAAGAAAAAGTTCGACCAGATGGACGAGCTAAAGATGAAATTCGTCCACTTAGTTCTAAAATCGATATATTACCAAGAACACACGGTTCTGGTTTATTTACTAGAGGACAAACTCAAGCATTAAGCATTTGTACGCTTGGCGCGTTAGGTGATGTTCAAATCCTTGATGGATTAGGAATCGAAGAATCAAAACGTTTTATGCACCACTATAACTTCCCGTTATTTAGTGTTGGTGAAACTGGACCGATTCGTGGGCCAGGTCGTCGAGAAATTGGTCATGGTGCCCTTGGTGAGCGTGCATTAGATCCAGTTATTCCTTCTGAGAAGACATTCCCGTATACGATTCGTCTGGTATCAGAAGTATTAGAATCTAACGGTTCTACATCTCAAGCAAGTATTTGTGCTAGTACTCTTGCGATGATGGCTGCTGGTGTTCCAATTAAAGCTCCAGTTGCAGGTATTGCGATGGGTCTTATTGCAGAAGGCGAAGACTATACAGTTTTAACTGACATTCAAGGTATGGAAGATCATTTAGGAGATATGGACTTTAAAGTAGCAGGTACAAAAGACGGAATTACTGCACTGCAAATGGACATTAAAATTTCCGGCATCAATAAACCTATCTTAGAAGAAGCGTTAGAACAAGCTAGACAAGGTCGTTTGCATATTTTAGAAAACATGCTTGAGGCGATTAGCGAGCCAAAAGAAGAGCTTTCCCAGTATGCACCAAAGATCGTAATCTTGAAAATTAATCCTGATAAAATCCGTGATGTAATTGGACCAAGTGGGAAAATAATTAACAAGATTATTGAAGAAACTGGTGTAAAAATTGATATCGAACAGGATGGTACTGTGTTTATCGGTTCGATTAATCAAGAGATGAATGCACGAGCAAAACAAATAATTGAAGATATCGTCCGTGAAGTTGAAGTAGGCGAAACATATCTTGGAACAGTTAAACGAATCGAAAAATTCGGTGCTTTTGTAGAAATCTTTAAAGGGAAAGATGGACTTGTTCACATCTCACAACTTGCTGAAGAGCGTGTTAATAAAGTTGAGGATGTTATTGCAATAGGTGACCAGATTTTAGTTAAGGTAACCGAAGTTGATAACCAAGGCAGAGTGAACCTATCACGTAAAGCTGTCCTAAAAGAACAAAAGCAAGAAAGTTAAACGAAGAGGCTGGGGCTTTAGCCAGTCTCTTTTTCTAATTATGAATTGATAATTATGAATTATGAATTGTTGAGGGTATTGCTTCGAAGCTATACTGAAAAGTAATTCATAATTCATAATTCATAATTCACAATTAACAGGATTTGTTCTACCTCGTCCTACCTTTGCATATTTTTTAGTACAAGGGGGGACAGTTAATGTTGAAGAAGTTTATTTTACAAATTTGCACTTTTTTTATTATATTTGTTTTGTCATTTGGTACAATTCAAAATCCATATACGTCTAATTACATAGAGAATATAAAAAGGGAGAGTATTACAGTATCTACCTTCAATGATCCTCTTTTTATAGAGTTAAAGCAGTATGCCGAGAAACATAACAAGGCGCCGATTAATGCAGTAGTAGATAAAGTGTGGAAAGCTATTCCCGGACTTAATGGTTTGGAAGTTGATATTGAAGCATCTTATGAAAAAATGCGAAAAGATGGGAATTTTTCGGAAAGTAAGGTAGTATATAAACAAGTGCAACCTGAAATTAAGTTAAGTGATTTACCACCTGTACCGATTTATCGAGGCAACCCCGAAAAACAAATGGTTACATTACTCGTTAATGTTGCTTGGGGAAATGAATATTTACCATCAATGTTAAAAATTATGCAAGCGCATAATGTAAAATCAACTTTCTTTCTAGATGGTTCTTGGACAAAGAAAAATCCTACTTTAGCAAAAATGATTATAGATGAAGGACATGAAATTGGAAATCACGCTTATTCTCATCCGGACATGAAAAAGTTGTCTAATGGGAGGATCAGTGATGAAATAAAAAAGACAAATGAAGTAATCAAGGCAACTTTAGACGTTACGCCTAAATGGTTTGCACCACCAAGTGGAAGCTTTCGACAGGATGTTGTTGATATAGCAAAGAAAATGGATATGTATACGATACTTTGGACAGTGGATACTGTAGATTGGCGAAATCCTGAACCATCTGCAATGGTCACTCGTGTTCTGCAAAAAGTAGAGCCTGGCGCAATGATCTTAATGCATCCAACCGCTAGTAGCACTGGTGGATTAGAGCAACTAATTACAGGCTTAAAAGCAAAGGGATATCAAATTAGTACTGTTACTAATCTCCTTAGTGAGGAGAGGACTGGTGTTCCTAGTGAGACTCTAGAGTCATATTGAACAATAGGAGGAAATTTAGCTTGATACAAAAATTTGAAACTCCCAATGGTTTAAGAATCGTATTAGAAAAAATTCCAACAGTGAGATCGGTTTCTATAGGTATATGGATTGGAACTGGCTCTCGGTTTGAGTCTACTGAAGTAAATGGTGTTTCGCATTTTTTGGAGCATATGTTTTTTAAAGGAACCAAAAAGCGTACAGCTCAAGAAATTGCAGAAGCATTTGATGGTATTGGTGGTCAAGTTAATGCTTTTACGTCTAAAGAGTATACTTGTTACTATGCCAAAGTTTTAGATGATCATGCCCAAATTGCATTAGATGTATTATCCGATATGTTTTTTCATTCTCTTTTTGAAGAACATGAGTTAGAAAAAGAGAAAAATGTTGTTCTTGAAGAAATAAAAATGTACGAAGATGCTCCAGATGATATTGTTCATGATTTATTAGCAGTGGCAAGCTTCGGAACGCATTCACTAGGGTACCCAATTTTAGGGACGAAGGAAACGTTAAAGTCTTTTTCTGATAAGACTTTAAGAGATTATATGAATGATCAGTATACCGCTGAGAATGTTGTTATTTCAGTTGCCGGAAATGTTGATGAAAGCTTTATTCAACAGATCGAATCAATTTTCAAGGATGTCGATAAGAGTAAGCAAAAACGTGAATATATCACGCCTGCTTTTTTAGCAGAAAAGGTTGTTCGAAAAAAGGAAACCGAGCAAGCGCATCTTTGTATAGGATTTAACGGCCTAGGAATTGGACACGAGGACATTTACAGTCTTGTCCTTTTAAATAACATCTTAGGCGGAAGTATGAGTAGTCGCTTGTTTCAAGAGGTAAGAGAGAAAAGAGGTCTTGCGTATTCAGTATTCTCTTACCATTCCTCATACCATGATAACGGGATGTTGACAGTGTATAGCGGCACTGCCCCTCATCAGCTTGATGAGTTATATGAAACAATTATGGCGACTTTAGATAACATATCTAAAAATGGGATTACTGAAAAAGAGTTAACAAAAGGAAAAGAACAATTAAAAGGAAATCTAATGCTTAGCTTAGAAAGCACAAATAGCAGAATGAGCCGAAATGGAAAAAATGAGCTTCTTTTAAAACGTCACAGGTCATTGGATGAAACGATTGAAGAAATTAATAATGTTTCACTGACAAACGTTAATAATTTGAGTTTTGAGATATTTTCTAAAGCTTATTCAACAGCTTTAATTAGTCCTCAAGGAGAACTTCCTAAAAACTTTAAATAACCATAGTTAAATCTTGAAAATACCAGCTCTAGGTTGGTATTTTTTTTAATTGTCCACATAAAAATGAAGTAACTAGATAAGCGAAGAGAACTGTTTAGTGGCACAAGTGTACTTTTCTCTTTTAAAACAATTAACAAGGGGGGACGTTCGTGAGATTAAGTGAAATTAGCGGAAAAGAAATTATTGATTACGATAAGGGAGAAAGACTAGGAGTGTTAGGGCAAACAGATCTAGTCATTGATGAAGAAACAGGGAAAATCGAATCATTTATTATACCCTCAATGAAATGGTTTGGTTTAGGAAAGAAAGAAAAGGAAGTTACGGTTTATTGGCGTCAAATCATTAAGATTGGTGCCGACATGATTATCATAGATGTTGATAAAGAATAGATCTATATTTTAAAAAAGTCATGCTTAGGCATGGCTATTTTTTTTAATGAAGTAATTTACGATGAATAGGTAGTAGTTACAAGAAAGAATTTCTAAAGAGACATTTAAGTAGCAATATTGTAAACATAGCAATTAGATTATAATTTTTCTGCTTTTCTGCGAATAAATCGCACCTCCACCATTCACCGATTAAGGCGTTTATACATAATATGATTTTGAATTCAATAGGAGTATTCCCCTGTGTAACGTTTAACAACGAAACAACAGTGAGAAAGGGGAGGAGCAATGTTAACAGGGAAACATGTTGCGATTATTGGTGGAGATGCAAGACAACTTGAAGTGATCCGCAAACTAATCGAACTTGATGCAAAAATATCATTAATTGGCTTTGATCAACTAGACGAGGGCTTTGTTGGTGCGACGAAAACGCAGCTTAGTCAAGTTGACTTTCGTACGGTGGAAGCAATCATGCTGCCCGTTAGTGGAACTAGTTTAGAAGGTGAAGTAGAGACAATTTTTTCTAATGAAAAAATTATTTTAAAGGAAGACCACCTAAAATCAACGCCAAAGCATTGTACAGTTTATTCAGGAATTAGTAATCAGTATTTAAAAAATATCGTTCAAGCTTCAGACAGAAAGCTTGTAGAACTATTTGAACGGGATGATGTAGCTATTTATAATTCTATACCAACTATGGAAGGAACGCTTATGATGGTGATACAGAATACGGATATTACCATTCACCGTTCAAATGTAGTTGTTTTAGGATTTGGTAGGGTAGGGATGTCTGTGGCTAGAGCATTTCATGCGTTGGGAGCCAATGTAAAAGTGGCTGCCATTGAAAGTGACCTCCTCGCTAGAGTATTTGAGATGGGGTTCCAACCTGTAGAGTTAGCTCACCTTGCTAAGGAAATTGAAAACACAGATGTTTGTATTAATACAATTCCCGCCAAAGTCCTAACCGGTAATATTTTAGCAAAGATGCCTACACGATCACTTATTATCGATTTAGCTTCAAAACCAGGAGGCACAGATTTTCGCTATGCAGAGAAAAGAGGAATTAAGGCAATGCTTGTTCCTGGATTACCAGGCATTGTTGCCCCGAAAACAGCAGGACAGATTATCGCAAATGTTCTTTCCAAATTGCTGCTAGAAGAACAACACAACATTGAGGAGGAACAATCATGAAATTAAAAGGAAAACACATTGGCTTTGGGTTAACAGGCTCTCATTGTACGTACAGTGCCGTTATCCCAGAAATGAAAAGATTAGTTGATGCCGGAGCGAAGGTTACACCATTTGTTAGTCATACGGTCAAATCAACAGACACAAAGTTTGGTGATAGTGAAGATTGGATCAAAGCAATTATGGAAGTGACAGATGAGGAAATCGTCGACTCAATTGTCAAAGCAGAGCCATTTGGGCCAAAAACACCATTAGATTGTATGGTGATTGCTCCTTTAACAGGAAATTCGGCAAGTAAGTTCGCTAATGCCCTCACCGATTCACCGGTGTTAATGGCAGCTAAGGCAACGCTACGTAACTTAAACCCAGTAGTATTAGGGATTAGTACAAACGATGCGTTAGGCCTAAATGGAATGAACATTATGAAGTTAATGGCGACAAAAAATATTTATTTTATTCCATATGGTCAAGACGATCCATTTAAGAAGCCAAATTCACTTGTTGCAAGAATGAGTTCACTGCAAGACACTGTGGAAGCTGCAATTGAAGGTAGACAATTTCAGCCGGTACTAGTTGAACGTTATAAAGATTAAGAGTAAAGCTCTATCAAAGACTAATCAATGACCCGTTTTCAATTGCTTCATATTATGATAAGATATTATCCATATGTATGGGTAATCACAGACTATTAATTTATTATTATTAACAAGGCTTCGATGTTTTATACTTTTCAATATTTTTAATTAATTTTTTTTACTATTAATATTGGTTTCGACGTTGCCCACAAACGTGGGCGCTTTCAGTCGAAATTGTTATTTTAACTATGAAGTATTTCTGCATAGCAACGTAAAATTAATTGAACGATTTGAATATGTTTAAGATAGCCTTATTTTTTAATAATAGTTAACAATCTGACTATCTAATTTATAGAGGATAGTATAAATTTAGGCTGAAATTTTTATCGTGGTCTAAGTTTTCTAAATATAAGGAGGGAATCTTTCATAATGGCAATGGAAACAGGATTTCATGTAGCGGTAGTTGGAGCAACAGGTGCAGTTGGAGAACAAATGCTAAAAACATTAGCAGAACGTAATTTCCCAATTTCAAAACTTACATTACTATCATCAAAACGTTCAGCAGGGAAAACAATCACTTTTAAAGAGGAAGAAATAGTTATTCAAGAAGCAACTCCTGATAGTTTCGAAGGTGTTCAACTTGCTTTATTTAGTGCAGGTGGATCTGTTTCAAAAGCGTTAGCCCCCCAAGCGGTTAAAAGAGGTGCTATCGTTGTTGATAATACAAGTGCTTTTAGAATGGACGCTGAAATACCTTTAGTAGTTCCTGAAGTAAATGAAGCAGATTTACAGAAACATAATGGAATTATTGCTAATCCAAATTGTTCAACCATTCAAATGGTTGTAGCATTAGAGCCTATTCGTAAGAAGTACGGACTTAAAAAAGTTGTTGTTTCTACGTATCAAGCAGTTAGTGGCGCAGGGGCAAATGCAATAAAGGAAATGAAAGACCAGACGAAAGCTATTTTAGCAGGCGAAGATTTTACCCCTGAGATATTGCCTTGTGGCTCTGATAAGAAACATTATCAAATTGCATTTAATGCAGTTCCACAAATTGATAAGTTTCAGGAAAATGGTTATACATTTGAAGAAATGAAAATGATTAATGAAACAAAGAAAATTATGCATTTACCAAATCTTCATGTTGCAGCAACTTGTGTTCGTATTCCAGTGGAAACTGGCCATTCTGAATCAGTTTATTTTGAGACTGAAGAAGCTGGTTTAACTGCTTCTGAAATGAAGGCGATGTTAAAAGATGCGCCTGGTGTTGTTTTAGAAGATGACATTAACGAACAACTTTATCCAATGGCAACAAATTGCGTAAATAAAAACGACGTTTTTGTAGGTAGGGTTCGTCAAGATTTAGATAATGAAAACGGCTTCCATATGTGGGTTGTATCTGACAACTTATTAAAAGGAGCGGCATGGAATTCTGTGCAAATTTCAGAAAGCTTAGTGAAGTTAGGGCTACTAAAATAAAATTGTAATTTATAGAAGGCTGACATTAAAAGAGCGCAATTAGCCCATCACCCTAAGGATTGGTGATCACAGATAAGCAACTGTTTATCTTTTGGGAGGAGCTAGTCCTTTTGAGTCAGCCTATTTTCATATAGTTAATTTAATTATGTTTACAACAAAAAAGAGGTGTAACATGAAGGTCATCGTTCAAAAATTTGGTGGAACTTCACTAAAAGATGAAGAATCAAGAAATCAAGCAGCTGGGCATGTTTTAGCTGCAGTAAAAAAAGGTTATAAAGTAGTCGTAGTAGTATCAGCAATTGGAAGAAAAGGCGATCCATATGCAACAGATACTCTCCTTAATTTAGTAGGTGGAACAACAAATACACATGTAGCTAAACGGGAACTTGATTTATTAATGTCATGTGGAGAATTAATCTCTTCTGTAGTTTTCTGTAATTTACTTGGTAGTTTAAAACTTAAATCTATGTCCATGACAGGAGCACAAGCTGGATTTCGTACGAATGAAGACTTTTCAAATTCAAAAATTATTGAAATGAAATGTGAGTATTTACTTCATAAATTAGAAGAACATGATTGTGTTGTTGTTACTGGATTTCAAGGAATATCAGAAAATGGCGAATTAACAACGTTAGGTAGAGGTGGAAGTGATACTTCAGCAACAGCTATCGGTGCTGCAATTCAAGCTGAATGGGTCGATATCTTTACGGATGTTGAAGGACTAATGACTGCAGATCCGCGCATTGTTGAAGATGCAAAATCAATCTCTACTGTAACATATAACGAAGTGTGTAACATGGCCTATCAAGGAGCTAAAGTCATTCATCCCCGAGCTGTAGAGATCGCGATGAATTCAAAAGTGCCTATCAAAATTCGCTCAACATTTTCCGATTTAGAGGGAACTTTAGTCACGTCTGGTACTGGAAAAAAAGCTGGAATGGATGTTGCAGAGCGACTAATTACCGGTATCGCTTATGTGTCCAATGTTACGCAAATTAAAGTATTAGCGAAAGATGGAGAATACAATCTTCAATCTCAAGTATTTAAAGCGATGGCAAATGAAGGAATTAGTGTTGATTTTATTAATATAAATCTCATGGGCGTTGTCTACACAATAACTGACGAAAATACGAATAGAGCTATTGAGTTGTTACAGCAAATGGGCTATGAACCAATTGTCACGAGAAATTGTGCAAAAGTATCTGCTATTGGTGCTGGAATGACTGGCGTTCCTGGTGTTACAGCACAAATCGTTGGAAGCCTTGCTGAAGAAAACATTGCTATTCTTCAATCTGCAGACTCCCATACAACAATATGGGTATTAGTAAAAGAAGAAGACAAAGTAAAAGCTGTTAATGCTTTACACAAAATTTTTAGATTAGATCAACGAAATTAACTCTAGGTGCATAGCGCCTCTGTTAAAAGATAAGAAAGTATAAATTTTTGAAGTTGTCTAGCTCCGAGCGCCAGCTGCTCCTGCGGTTACTCTTCGCAAAGCTTGCAAGATGATTATTCAAGAAGTTTCTTGTCAGTACATTTGCTTGTCGCCGCTAGGCGGGCGCTCTACGCTTTTCTTAACAAAACCGAGTGATGAAAGGGTGAAAGAATGTGAATTTTGGGCAAGTAGTTACTGCGATGGTAACTCCTTTTGATCTTAACGGCCAAATTGATTTTGCTAAAACAACAGACTTAATTGAGCACCTAATTACTAATGGTACAGATGCATTAGTCGTAGCGGGCACTACAGGTGAGTCACCTACGTTAACATCTGATGAAAAAGTGGCCTTATTTGAACACACAGTAAAAGTTGTGGCAGGTCGAATTCCTGTAATAGCAGGAACTGGGAGTAATAGTACGGCTAGTTCTATTGAATTAACAAAAAAAGCAGAGAGCATTGGTGTAGACGGTATCATGCTCGTTGCACCATACTACAATAAACCTTCTCAGATAGGTATGTATGAACATTTCAAAGCGATTGCAGGAGTAACTAGCCTACCTGTCATGCTTTATAATATACCAGGTCGATCCACCGTTAATATGTCTGTGGAATTAGTCCAAGAGCTCTCTAAAATAAAAAACATTGTTGCGATGAAAGAAGCAAGTGGAGACCTTGACCAGATTACGAAGATTATCTCAGAGACTTCAGACGATTTTTTTGTCTATAGTGGTGATGATAGTTTAACATTGCCTGTCCTTGCCATCGGTGGCAATGGAGTAGTTTCAGTTGCGGCTCATGTCGTCGGTAACGAAATAAATGAGATGGTTTCAGCATTTCATGCTGGCAATTTCAAAAAAGCCGCTAAGCTTCATCAAGCGCTATTACCAAAAGTGAAAGTCCTTTTTATGGCTCCAAACCCAAGTCCAGTAAAAGAAGCCCTTCGATTAAAAGGATTGGATGTAGGTGGTGTTCGATTACCACTTGTACCATTAACTGAAAATGAAAAACTAGAATTAGCGAAAGAATTAGGATGAAAACTAGAACATTGCCTTAGTCATTTATGATTAAGGTTCTTTTTTTTCGCCTAGAAAACCACTTTTAAAAGATGTATGTTCATGGCAAGTCAATAAATTTATTTTTCCAATTCTAGATAAATGTTCTTGTCCTTCATTTTAGAAATAAGTTATACTACATACAAGTGATTAGTTCGGGGCTAAAAGTAACAAACGATAATATTTTTTTTAATTGAAAATTTAATACAGGAGGAACAAATGACATTGACTAAGCAAGGAACAGAAAAAATACGTGTTTTTGCCCTGGGCGGTGTAGGAGAAATAGGGAAGAACATGTATGTTATAGAGGTAGACAATGATCTTATCGTCATCGATTCGGGTTTAATGTTTCCTGATGATGACATGCTCGGGGTCGATATTGTCATACCAGATATATCATATTTAGAGGAAAACCGTGAGCGAGTACGAGGAATTATTTTAACACATGGTCACGAAGACCATATCGGTGCTCTCCCTTATGTAATTAGAAAGCTTAATGTTCCAATTTACGGAACAAAGTTGACGCTTGGTATTGTTAAAGCAAAGCTAGCCGAAAATTCCTTGGACAAAGTGGTTGATTTACGAATCATTGACTGTAAATCACAAATTTTAGTAGGTACGACAACAGTTAATTTCTTTAGGACTAATCACAGCATTCCAGATTCTGTTGGCGTAAGTATTGAAACAATTCAAGGTTCTATCGTACATACAGGCGATTTTAAATTTGATCAAAATCCAGTTGATGGTATATACGCAGATATTGGAAAAATGGCTACAATTGGTGAAAAAGGTGTATTATGTTTACTATCTGATAGTACAAATGCCGAACGACCAGGTGTTTCCATGTCAGAGACTGTTGTTGGACAAGGGATAAAGGAAGCCTTTTACGGAGCAAAAGGCAGGATTATTGTAGCAACCTTTGCTTCTAATTTACACCGGGTTCAGCAAGTAATAAATGCAGCCGTAGCAGTAAATCGGAAAGTAACAGTATCTGGACGTAGTATGGTGAAGATTGTATCCATTGCTATGGAGTTAGGTTATTTAAAAGTTGACCTTGACACGCTAATTAAAGTGGAAGACATAGATAAGTACTCTGATGATGAAATTACGATATTAACTACAGGTAGCCAGGGTGAACCGATGTCAGCTCTTTCTAGAATGGCTAAAGGAGCACATCGACAAATTACTATTAAACCATCAGACACAATTATTATTTCCGCTACACCTATTCCTGGGAATGAAAAATCAGTAACGAAAATTGTTGATTTATTATTCCGTACAGGAGCTGAAGTTATTTTTGGTCAAAAAAATGTTCACACGACTGGACATGGTTGTCAAGAAGAACTAAAACTAATGCTTAACTTAATGCGCCCTAAATATTTTATTCCAATTCATGGTGAATATCGGATGCAACATGAACATTGCAAAATCGCAAAAACTTGTGGCGTTAAAGACGATCACGTGTTTTTGATTGAAAAAGGTGATGTCATTGAATTTACAAATGGTGAAGCTAAATTAAGTGGGAAAGTTCCTTCAGGAAATATTCTCATTGATGGTATTGGTGTAGGAGATGTTGGAAATATCGTTCTGCGTGATCGTAGACTCTTATCAAAGGATGGAATTTTAGTAGTAGTTGTAACTTTAAATAAAGCGAGTAATGCCATTATTTCAGGTCCTGATATTATTTCAAGAGGATTTGTTTATGTAAGAGAAAGTGAACAATTATTAGAAGAAGCTGGTGTTTTAGTCACACAAACATTGACAAAATGCATGGTGGAAAACGTTAATGAGTGGTCATTATTAAAAAGTAATATTCGAGATGTTCTCAGTAGATACCTTTTTGAAAAAACGCGTCGTCGACCAATGATCTTACCGATTATTATGGAAGTTTAAGCTTTAAAATGGCATTTATCCTAGGTAAAACTCATAGATAAGCTATAAAAATAGGTTGTTGAAGCATCTTGCTTTAACAACCTTTTTATCTCTCTAAAGAATAGCCAATGAAACCATAGCTCAAAAATCAAAACTTAAAACTACACTTGATCATTCATAATTATGGTGAACTCTCCTCATACTACTAATAGCTCAGAATAAGAGGAGGATCATTATGGATAACCAAAACCAAAAGGCAGAATCACAACCAGAAGAAAAGGAAAAGCAATCAAGCATCGTAGAAAAAATTCAACAATTAGGGCAAACAAATGTGCCACAAATGGAACAATCAAATATACACGTTGTAACGATTATCGGACAAATAGAAGGGCATATGCAGCTTCCGCCACAAAATAAAACAACGAAATATGAACACATCATTCCCCAACTAGTAGCAGCTGAGCAAAATCCAAAGCTTGAGGGAATGTTAGTTATTTTGAACACAGTAGGAGGAGATGTTGAAGCGGGACTAGCAATTGCGGAAATGATTGCTTCAATGTCTAAACCGACAGTAACATTAGTTTTAGGTGGTGGGCACTCCATCGGTGTTCCAATTGCTGTTGCTTCAGACTATAGCTACATAGCAGAAACAGCAACAATGACAATCCATCCAGTTCGTTTAACAGGACTTGTTATTGGTGTTCCACAAACCTTTGAATATTTAGATAAGATGCAAGAAAGAGTCATAAAATTTGTGACAAGGCATTCGGGAATTACCGAAGAGAAGTTTAAAGAACTAATGTTTTCAAAGGGGAATTTAACAAGAGATATTGGTACAAATGTAGTAGGACCCGACGCTGTTGATTATGGGATGATCCATGAGGTAGGAGGTATCGGAAAAGCAATTCGCAAACTAAATGAGCTTATCGAGGATTATAGAAGTAATCAAGGTGGGGAGCTGGTCCAATGATTCTCTATACAATGATGCCACAGGAAATGATATTTCCTGAAGAAAATACAGCTACGAAGCAAATTCTCATTGATATTAATGAAGGGCATTTAGTTTTAGAACAAGTATCTAACCAGGAATTTAGAGTTGTTCGGTTAATAAGCACAGATCCAAATGCTTATTTAAACGAAAATTATACACCTGGAAAAATGATTTCTTTATTCTAACCTATTGATTTTTCTAGTTTTTAAAGTTGTTATTATGGTATAATAACCATAATAAAGAAACAATTAGCAACTACAAACATAGAAGCAGCCGTTTCTTTTTCGGCTGCTTCTTCATTCTTTATTCTTCTCATGATAAAATAAGTTTTTTGCATTAGAAAAAAACTAGTTAAATTGTTTATTTTTAATAGATTCTTAAGTAAAGTGGTGAAACAATGGCTACACGAAAAAAACAAAAAAAAACGGAATGGAAAAGACAACTTAGTTTTGAACTTGTCGGTCTTTTTCTAATTGTATTAGCTTCGGTTGCTTTTGCTAGACTTGGCAGCGTTGGACAAGGATTAACTCATCTGTTTCGCTTTTTTCTTGGGGAATGGCATGTTGCATTAACAATTGGTTTGTTTGTGATTTCTCTTTATATGATGATTAAAAGACAAGTGCCTCAATTTTTTTCTAGAAGGTTAATTGGCGTTTATTTGCTCGTCTTCGCTATTGTACTGTTAAGTCATATTCGCTTGTTTGATTTATTTTCGAAACAAGGTGACTTCATCGATGGGTCGGTTATTCGAAATACTTGGGAATTGTACTGGCTACAAATCCAAGGAGATACTGCGATTAACGACTTAGGTGGAGGGATGATTGGAGCGATTGGTTTTGCGATTACCCACTTTTTATTTGCTTCTAGTGGGACAGTTGTTTTTTCATTGTTTGTCATTATCACGGCATTAATTTTAATTACTGGAAAGTCTTTTACAGATCTAATTTTAAATTTTATTACTCAATTCGGTGCAGTTTTTACGAATGTTTATACTAGCATCAAACAATATCTCATTAATGTAAAACAGCAATTTTTTGACAAGTGGGAACAAAAAAAACAAACAAAAAAACAAAAAGAATCAGTTGTCATAGTCGGTGGTTCAACATCTGCAAAACCAACTGAAGATCAAAGCACTCCCGAGCCTGAACCAATCATTTATGATTTTACTAGTAAAGCATATCAAAATGACAATGGTAGTAATAGTAGTGTTTTACCCCAAAATCAAGAGGTTGAACAAGAAGAAGTTGTTGATATAAATATTGAAACGGCGGGAATTGTTGCAGCCGAGGAGAATGAGAACTACTTAGTTCCAACATTAGATCTACTAAATAATCCGAAGAAAAATAACCAATTTCAAGAAAGACAACATATTTCAGCCAATGCTAAAAAGTTAGAGCAAACATTAGAGAGTTTTGGTGTAAAGGCAAAAGTTTCGAAAGTCCACCTAGGGCCAGCTGTAACCAAATATGAAGTATATCCTAGTGTTGGTGTAAAAGTGAGTAAGATTGTCAATTTAGCTGACGATTTAGCATTAGCATTAGCTGCAAAAGATATTCGCATTGAAGCACCAATTCCTGGGAAGTCAGCTATTGGGATTGAGGTACCGAACCAAGAAGTAGCGATCGTCATGTTGAAAGAGGTTCTAGAAGCTACTAGTACCTTTCCAGATGCATCTAAACTATTAATTGGCCTTGGTCGGGATATTTCAGGTGACCCGATTTTAGCAGAGCTAAACAAAATGCCACATTTACTTGTTGCAGGAGCAACAGGAAGCGGAAAAAGTGTATGTATTAATGGCATCATTGTTAGTATTTTACTTCGAGCTAAGCCACATGAAGTTAAACTAATGATGATTGATCCGAAAATGGTTGAGCTCAATGTTTATAACGGGATTCCTCATTTATTAGCACCTGTTGTGACAGAGCCGAAGAAAGCATCTCAAGCGTTGAAAAAAGTAGTAAATGAAATGGAACGGCGTTACGAGCATTTTGCTCACACAGGCACGAAAAATATTGAAGGATATAATACACTTATTAAAAATCAGAATGAAAAAGGTGAGGCAAAACAACCTACTTTACCATACATTGTGGTTATAGTGGACGAGCTTGCTGATTTAATGATGGTTGCCTCTAGTGATGTAGAAGACAGTATTACTAGACTTGCACAAATGGCACGTGCTGCAGGAATACATTTAATTATTGCAACACAAAGACCATCGGTAGATGTTATTACCGGTGTCATAAAAGCAAATATTCCATCGAGAATTGCTTTTGGTGTTTCTTCGCAAACCGATTCCCGAACAATACTAGACATGGGTGGAGCCGAGAAATTACTTGGTCGGGGTGATATGTTATTTCTACCTGTAGGCGCTTCAAAACCAGTTCGAGTTCAAGGGGCATTTTTATCTGATGACGAAGTTGAAAATGTTGTTAATTTTGTTATTGCACAACAGAAGGCCCAGTACCAAGAAGAGATGATGTCTAAAGAGGAAGATGTGGTTAAAGGCGAAGTGGCTGACGAATTATACGAATCTGCAGTGGACTTAATCATTGAAATGAACACGGCGTCTGTATCGATGTTACAACGAAGATTTCGCATCGGGTATACAAGAGCTGCCCGTTTAATTGACGAAATGGAAGCAAGAGGCATCGTTGGCCCTTACGAAGGAAGTAAGCCTAGGGAAGTGTTAATTACTAAAAAAGTAGATGAGGACGTCTCTAACGGCTAAACATATATTCTTTAAAAGTTGTTACACTAATTAGTGAATTTCATAATTACCAAAAACGAGTCAGATGAGGCAATATATAGTTTGCGAATGGTTTTGACCCAACTATAACTATATATTGATTATAGTGATGAAAATACGAAATTATGAAATTCATTGTAATGAAGAAATTATAGTCGTGCGTTTAAGATCTGTATAAATTTTGAACAAATAAAGTCCTAAGAACAAGGAGAACAAAGCTTATTTGCAAGCCACGTTTTTCTAAGGGGGAAAAGTTGTGATAAAAGCTGACCATCGACCATTATATTTACAAGTCATAGACAAAATAAAGATGGATATTGAAACAGGGAATTACGAAGCTGGTGAGCGACTTCCTTCTGAATTTGAACTGTCAAAACAATTAGGAATCAGTCGAGCAACACTTCGTGAGGCACTTAGAATTCTTGAGGATGAAGGTATCATTACAAGACGGCATGGTGTTGGAACTTTTGTTTGTAGCAAGCCGTTATTCACCTCTGGCATTGAAGAACTCTTCAGTGTGACCGAAATGATAAAGCGAGGAAATCAGAACCCAGGCACAATTTTTCTTTCCTCTAATATAAATCCTGCTACTAGTGATGACTGGGAGAAGTTTCATTTAGATGAATTTGATGATTTAATTGTTGTCGAGCGTGTACGTACGGCTGACGAGGAGCCTGTTGTGTATTGTCTTGATAAAATACCAAAGCTATATTTACCGAACTATACGTCTCGTGAGGACCAATCAATTTTTGATCGACTAGAAAAAGAAGGGACAACAATTTCCTATGCGATTACACAAATTGAACCAATCGGTTATCATGAGAGTGTATCAGACATTTTAAATTGTGATCCTGAAACATCGTTATTAGTATTAAAGCAAATGCATTATGATGATCGGGAGCGACCAATCCTTTATTCCATAAATTACTTTCGTTCAGATAAATTTAAGTTTCATGTCCTTCGTAAACGTGTATAAACTAAAGTATAGAGATCCGATTCATAGGGGTCTCTTTTTGCTTGATCTAGTAGGTCTAGATGATAAGATTTTCTAGTCACTTAGGGTATAATAAAAAGTAACATTACACAAAATTGGAAAAAGGAGTGAGTCTAATGAGCACGAAAATAGCAGATACAAAGGTAAATGGATTGAACCTTCATGTAATTGAAACGGATAAATATAAAACAAACACGATCGTACTACATATTAGAACACCACTAAACAAAGATACGGTGACGAAGCGGGCACTAATACCTTACGTCCTACAAAGTGGCACAGAAGCTCTACCATCAAGACTAGAGATCAGAAGTTACTTAGATGAATTGTATGGCGCAACACTAACCGTCGATGTAAGTAAAAAAGGTGAAAATCAAATTTTATCATTCCGTATGGACATCGCCAATGAAAATTATTTAAAAGAGAAAACACCATTGTTAGAAGAAGCAGTGAAACTACTGTCTGAAATTCTTTTAAAGCCAGCGCTAGATAATGGTGTTTTTCATTCGACAACTGTTGCTAATGAAAAAAGAAATTTAAAACAGAGAATTCAATCGATTTTTGATGATAAAATTCGTTATGCGAATATGCGGATAACTGAAGAAATGTGTAAAAATGAGCCTTATGGAGTTTCTGTATGGGGCTACGAAGATGAAATAGATGCCGTAACTGCCCAAGAGTTGCATCAACAATATGGGATGATGCTTCAAAATGACGAGGTTGATTTATACATTGTTGGTGATGTCCAATCAGATCAAATTACCCAAATGGTCGAAAAGTACTTTGTTTTTCCTAAGGATCGTAATCAACCAGAAGTAAGTGGAGAAGAGAAAAAGGTTGACGCGATTGTACCAAAAGAGAATGTTATTTTTGAAGATCAAGATGTAAAGCAAGGAAAACTGCATATTGGTTTTCGAACGAACACAACTTTTAGTGATGATGATTATTTTGCGTTGCAAATGTTTAACGGACTATTCGGCGGTTTCTCCCATTCGAAGTTATTTATTAACGTCAGAGAAAAGGCAAGCTTGGCTTATTATGCTTCTTCTCGCTATGAGAGCCACAAGGGTATTTTAATGGTCATGTCTGGTATTGAATTTAAGAATTATGATCAAGCTGTTACGATCATTAAAGAACAATTAAAAAGTATGCAAGCCGGTGACTTTACAGATAGTGAAATAGAGCAAACGAAGGCAGTCATTAAAAATCAAATCCTTGAAACGGTTGACGTTGCAAAAGGTTATGTAGAGTTACTCTATCACAATGCGGTAGCTAACAAATCTCGAATGATTGAGGATTGGATTTTGGGAATTGATCAAGTAACAAAAGAAGATATCGTAAAAGTAGGGCAAAAAGTTCATTTAGATACCATTTACTTTTTAAAAGGGAAGGAGGAATAATCATGAAAAAAGTTGTATTTGAGCAACTTAACGAAACACTATATCATGAAACACTTGAAAACGGACTAGAAGTTTATATATTGCCTAAACAAGGCTTTAATAAAACGTATGCCACATTTACAACAAAATATGGGTCTGTGGATAACCACTTTATTCCAATTGGAGAAAAAGAGCTATTAAAGGTTCCTGATGGAATTGCCCATTTTTTGGAACATAAAATGTTCGAGGATGAAGATGGAGATGTGTTTCAGCAGTTCAGTAAACAAGGTGCGTCAGCTAATGCATTCACAAGCTTTACAAGAACTGCTTATTTGTTTTCAAGCACATCTGAAGTCGAAAAAAACTTAGAAACCCTTATCGACTTTGTTCAACACCCTTATTTTACCGAAGAAAGTGTTGAAAAAGAAAAGGGGATCATTGGCCAAGAAATTACGATGTATGATGATAATCCTGACTGGCGTGTGTATTTTGGTGTAATTGAAAACATGTATCAAAACCACCCAGTTAAAATTGATATTGCAGGGACAATCGAATCGATTGATAAAATAACGAAAGACTTACTTTATAAATGTTATGAAACGTTTTATCACCCAAAAAATATGGTGTTATTCGTGATCGGTTCTCTAAATCCAGAGGAAATTCTTGAGCTTGTCAAAGAGAACCAAAGTAAGAAAACATTTAAAGAGATAGAAAAAATTGAACGATTCTTTGAGGAAGAGCCGACAGCGGTTGCCAAAAAGATAGAAACTTTGAAGATGTCTGTTCATACACCAAAATGTTTAGTAGGATTCAAAGAAAAAAATCAAACGAGGCAAGGAAAAGAACTTCTAAAACACGAGTTAGCTGTAAACGTTCTTTTAGATTTAATGCTCGGGCAAAGCTCAAGTAACTATGAAAAACTTTATAACATAGGGTTAATTGACGATTCATTTTCCTTTGATTTCTCAGCAGAACAAGGCTTTGGTTTTTCGATAATTGGTGGGGATACAAAAGACCCTGATAAATTAGTTAGTACTCTTGAAGAAATGATTAGTTCATTTATTCAAGTTCCACTTGATGAAAACGCAGTTAAACGTGCAATCAAGAAAAAAATCGGTGCATTCTTGAGAGCGGTTAATTCTCCTGAATATATCGCAAATCAATTTACACGTTACCAATTTAATGATATGAACTTATTTGATGTCGTAGAGACATTAGAAAATCTAACAAAGGATGAGCTAGAACAAAAAGCAAAAGAGCACTTTGATCCAACGATGTTCACAGTTTGTCAAGTTCTTCCGAAATAAAAGATAAAAGGTTGAGGAGAAAACGTGAAATATGCATTAATTACTGGAGCAAGTGGGGGAATTGGTCGGGAAATCGCGATAGCTTTAGCGAAAGAAGGTTATTGTCTTTACTTGCATTACCATACAAATGAACAAAGTATTGATGATTTAAGGGAGCATTTAGCTAGCACGCAAACATGGAAAATAAAGGC
Source organism: Anaerobacillus isosaccharinicus (assembly GCF_001866075.3). Classification (GTDB taxonomy): domain Bacteria; phylum Bacillota; class Bacilli; order Bacillales; family Anaerobacillaceae; genus Anaerobacillus; species Anaerobacillus isosaccharinicus. Next base: position 3,497,112 of record NZ_CP063356.1, read on the forward strand.
TAATTTAGCAGCTAAAACGGGAGTGTCAAAAATCTTAGAAGCAATTCCAACTTCTATTGATGTTCTGGTCTTAAATAGTGGTAATAGCTATGTCGGTTTAATGACAGATATGGAAGACACCCAAGTTGAAGAGATGATCCAACTTCATTTGACTAGCCCATTTCTACTGACAAAGGCATTATTGCCTCTTATGGTTCAAAAAAAAGCGGGTAATATAGTTGCTGTCTCGTCAATTTGGGGTGTAACAGGAGCCTCATGCGAAGTGTTATACTCAACTTTAAAAGGTGGTCTCAACACATTTGTCAAAGCTCTGGCAAAAGAAGTGGCACCAAGTGGAATTCGAGTAAATGGTGTAGCTCCTGGAGCGATTGCCACAAAAATGATGGGTAATTTTTCCGATGATGAAATTGAATCCCTCTGTGATGAAATCCCTATGGGTAGGTTAGGAGAGCCAAAAGAAGTAGCAGCGCTTATCGCTTTTTTAATATCAAATCAAGCTCCGTATTTGAACGGCCAAATTATTAATATTAATGGCGCGTGGTATTGTTAAAGTCATCCAATTTTATGAAAAAAAGTTGAACTTCATAATGGAACGAATATATTTGCCGTTATTTTGACAAAATAACTTCGAAGTACATTACAAGGAGGGACAACATAATGTCTGTATTAGATAATTGGGATCAATGGAAAGGTTTTTTAAGTGAACGACTTCAACAAGCTGAGCAAGAAGGTATGAACCAACAAGTGGTTAATGATGTTGCGTATCAAGTAGGAGAATACTTGGCACAACAAGTTGATCCTAAAAATGAACAAGAACGCGTTTTAGCAGACCTTTGGAAAGTTGCTTCTGAAGAGGAACAACACGCTATTGCCAATATGATGGTTAAATTAGTGAAAAACAATCAAGGGATGTAATGGACTATGGGTGTTGCAATACGCAACACCCATTTTTTTAGATAAGTTAGCAGCAATTTCTATAATATAATGTATTCGTTCTTTCTAATTGACTAATTTATTTGGTAAATATAAAAATTAGCGAATCATATCACTTTCTTTCATGAAAAAAATGAATTATGATAGAAAAAAGGATCTTTTGTATGATTTTGGACTATTATTATTTTTACTCTATTATGAGTGTGTTTGTGAGAAGGAGTTGAAGATGCTGAAAAAAGAATGGTATTTAGAATATCAAATACACAAAAATCGCCCCGGTTTATTAGGAGATATAGCATCACTTCTCGGTATGTTATCGATAAACATTGTAACAATTAACGGTGTTGATCATATGAGACGGGGAATGCTAATTCTTAGTGAAGATGATGAACAGATTCAAAGACTTACGATGATTTTAAACACGATGGATAATATTTCAGTAACAAAAATTAGAGAACCAAAACTTCGTGACCGACTAGCTGTAAGACACGGTCATTTTATTGAGCGAGACGGTGACGAAAAGAAAATTTTCCGTTTTGTTCGTGATGAGTTAGGAATTCTCGTCGACTTTATGGCAGAGTTGTTTAAAAAAGATGGTCACAAATTAATTGGAATACGTGGCATGCCTCGAGTTGGAAAAACAGAATCAATCGTTGCTGCAAGTGTTTGTGCAAATAAGCGTTGGTCATTTATTTCCTCAACACTCCTTCGTCAAACAATTCGTAGCCAATTAGCAGATGATGAATTGTCAGAAAACAACATTTACATCATTGACGGGATTGTAACGACGATGCGAGCAACAGAAAAACATCGAATGCTCGTAAATGATGTTATGCGACTTAGCTCAACGAAAGTTATTGAACATCCAGATTTTTTTGTTAGAGAAACAGAGTATACGTTAGACGACTTTGATTACATAATAGAGCTAAGGAACAATCATGATGAAACAATTACTTATGAAGTTATAGACTCAGGTTTTTCTTCATTTGATATTAGTTAAAGTTGGTAGGTGTTAGCATTGTCAGAATTAGGGCTTAGGCTAAAAAATGCAAGGGAAGAAAAAAAGATAACTCTAGATGAGCTTCAAAATATCACCAAAATTCAAAAGCGCTATTTACAGGCGATTGAAGAAGGGAAATTGGAGATGCTACCAGGGCAATTCTATGCTCGAGCGTTTGTTAAAAGCTATTCAGAGGCAGTAGGGATCGATCCTGAACTATTGTTTGAAGAGCATGCTAGCGAACTTCCTGCTTCCAACAAACAGAAAGTTGCTGAGATCCCTCCTAGAGTACAGACGAGAAAAACAGGTGGTACGAAGAAAACACGGAGATTTTTGGCACTTTTACCTTCCGTAGTGGCAATCGTCTTTATTATTTCAATTTTTGTTGGGGTATGGTATTTTCTACAAGGGAACTCTGCTAATAATGAGGGAATTCCAAAAAATCAGGTTCAATCCCCTGTTGAGGGAGGAAGAGATAACGTAGCTCTTAATCCACCAGGTGAAGAAGATGAACCAGAGGAAGCAGAAGTTCCAGAGGAAGAAGAGCTAATAGAGGAAATTCCAGAGCAAGAATTAATTGTTGTTGAGACAAAAGGAAATGAAACTATTTATAATTTAGTGAATGCCAATGAATTTGCATTTAAGGTAGAACTTCAAGGGAAAAGCTATGTTGGTATTGATAATCGTAAAGGGAAGACGTTTCATGCTTCTAACGTTGATGGTGGCAAATCACTAACGTTCGATTTTTCGGAAGAAGAAACAATCCAATTTAACTTTGGGGCATCAAACAATGTTAATTTATTTGTAAATGATATACCTTTTGAATTCCCGCAAGATATTGTCCATCAGAAAGTGACGTTTCATTTTCAAAAGGATCGCTCTGAGTAAACTGTTTGAGTCATCTATAAAGGATGGCTCTTTTTACGGTATCAGAATAGCTGTTTTTAAAAAAATGCTAAAATTACACATCAGAGAAGGAATATGTTAAAATTAGAGTTATGTTTAATGAAAGGATGATGATTATGGCAAAGGAGCATTCTTTTGACATTGTTTCAGAAGTAAATATGCAGGAAGTGGATAATGCAATTGTCCAGGCAGTTAAAGAAATTAAAACCCGTTATGACTTTAAAGGATCTAAAAGTAGCATTGAACGGACTGGAGATCACCAAATTACAATTATTTCAGATGATGAATATAAATTAGAAAGTGTTATTGATATTTTACAAATGAAATTTATAAAAAGAGGTTTATCTCAAAAGGTTATGGATTTTCAAAAAGTGGAGAAAGCTTCTGGTGGTTCAGTTAGACAAGTCATTTCTTTAGTAGCTGGAATAAGCTCTGAACGGGCAAAAAAGATAACTGTAGCAATTCGTGACTCAAAGTTAAAGGTCAAAGCCCAAATTCAAAATGATCAAATTCGAGTAACGGCTAAAAATATTGATGATTTGCAAGCGATTATTCAACTTGTAAAAGAATTGAATTTAGAATTCCCTGTTCAATATGTTAATATGAGGTAGTTTTTTACATAATTTTTTAAAACTTGCAAAACTATAACGTACCTTTCTGTTTTTCTACCTATAAATTTGAAAATGAAGGTGTACGGCTGTGGATTCTGCAGAAATTCAAGTTTTTTTAATGATAGGGAGGGTACCCGTGAACATACCGAATAAAATTACTATATCTAGAATTATTCTTATTCCCCTATTTATGTTTTTTTTACTAGCTCCGCTAGGTTTAGGTGATATTCTAATAGCTGGATACGTATTACCTTGGGCTCATTTTCTTGGGGCATTACTTTTTATTCTTGCAGCTAGTACTGATTGGCTTGATGGTTACTATGCTAGGAAATATAATTTAGTTACGAATCTCGGAAAATTTTTAGATCCATTGGCAGACAAATTATTAATGACAGCAGCTCTAATTGCCCTTGTTGAATTAGCATTATTACCTGCATGGATTGCCGTTATTATTATTAGCAGAGAGTTTGCTGTAACTGGTATCCGTCTTGTAGCAGCTGCCGATGGACAAGTAATTGCAGCTAGCAATTTAGGGAAATGGAAAACAGTATTCCAAATCATTGCTGTTTCTGCGTTAATGCTACACAATATTCCTTTTGAGCTGATTGGTTTTCCCTTTGCTTCAATTACTGTATGGATTGCGACAATTTTAACAATTATTTCAGGTTGGGATTATTTTGTTAAAAATAAGCATATTGTCCTAAAATCAAAGTAACCGGGAGGTATTCTTTTGAATGCAGAAATTATTGCGATTGGTTCAGAGCTTTTACTTGGACAAATAACGAATACAAATGCACAATATATATCAAAGCAATTAGCGAACGTCGGGATTAATGTTTATTATCATACGGTTGTTGGTGACAATAGTGTAAGGTTATCAGAAGCGATTGATCAAGCCCAAAAGCGGTCTAATTTAATTATTTTTACGGGTGGATTAGGTCCAACAAAAGATGATCTTACAAAAGAGACAATTACTGCTTCAGTAGGACGTTCTCTAGTCACTGATCAAGAAGCACTTGATAGTATTGAGGCGTATTTTAAACGTCGTAATCGCGTCATGACCGATAATAACCGTAAACAGGCATTAGTCATTGAAGGATCAAGCATTCTTCGAAACGACCACGGTATGGCTCCAGGAATGGTTTTTAAAGACAACGGTGTTTACTATCTCCTTTTGCCTGGCCCACCTAAAGAAATGGAACCGATGTTTATGACATATGCTCTCCCGTTTCTGCTGACACAACTTGATGAATCGGCACAAATCGTTTCAAGAGTTTTGAATTTTTATGGTATTGGCGAATCGCAATTAGAAACTGAACTTATTGATTTAATTGAAGCACAAACAAATCCAACGATTGCGCCACTAGCTAAAGATGGAGAAGTCACAATTCGCTTAACTGTCAAGCATGAAAACGAAGTCGAAGGTGCGAAACTACTAGATGAATTAGAGAAAAAGATTTTGACGAGAGTCGGGTCGTTTTTTTATGGATATAACGAAACTTCTTTAACAAAAGAAGTAGCCTTGGTCTTTGGTGAAAAAAAACTTAGAATTGCAGCTGCTGAAAGCATCACCGGGGGACTTTTCTCAAGCGAACTAACTCAAAATCCAGGTGTTTCAGAATTTTTTGTCGGTGGAGTAACTTGTTATAGTAACGAGGTGAAACAATCACTACTTAACGTTCCAAAAGAAGTGATTGATGAATTCGGTGCTGTGAGCGAAGAGTGCGCGAGATTTCTTGCGGAAAATGTAAGAGAACTTCTTAAAACAGATGTAGGCATTAGTTTTACTGGAATTGCAGGTCCAACAGAAATTGAGGGCAAAGAAATTGGAACAGTCTTTATAGGAGTATCCAAATTAGGAGAACAAACTCGTATTTACCCTATAAAGCTAGCGGGAACAAGAGAACAAATTCAAGGAAGGTCAGTTAAATATGGCCTGTATTGTTTATTGAAACAATTTTCTTAAAGGTGGCAAAAACAATGTATTTTGATGATTTTCAAATATCAAATGATATCAAAAAAGCTATAAAAGACATGGGCTTTGAAGCTCCGTCTCCAATCCAAGAAAAAGTAATTCCTGTCATCCTTGAAGGTGGAGATGTTATTGGACAAGCGCAAACTGGTACAGGGAAAACGGCGGCATTCGGGATTCCGTTGCTAGATAAAGTTTCAAATGCTCCGTATGTTCAATCCATCATTTTAACACCGACTAGAGAACTAGCGATACAAGTGGCTGGTGAATTACAAAAGCTATCTAAATTTAAAGGAACTCGCACATTACCTATTTATGGTGGTCAATCAATTGGCCATCAAATTCGTGCGTTAAAGCAAGGGGTTCATGTTGTCATTGGTACTCCTGGACGTGTATTAGACCATCTACGTCGTAAAACGTTAAAATTAGATCGAGTGCATACAGTTGTACTAGATGAGGCCGATGAAATGCTAGATATGGGCTTTGTAGATGATATTGAAATGATCCTAAAAGATGTGAACAGTAAGCGTCAAACACTCCTATTTTCAGCAACGATGCCTCATGAGATTGTGAAGCTATCTCGAAAATATATGTCCGAACCAAAGGTTGTTTCTATTAATAAGGGTGAAGTAACGGCTCCTTCTATTGATCAAGTCTATTTTAAAGTGTTAGAAAGAAATAAATTAGATTCTCTTTGTCGCATCATTGATAGCGAAGAAATTGATTTAGGTATCCTATTTTGTCGCACGAAAAAAGGGGTTGCTGAATTGGCAGAAGCGCTTCAAGCCAGAGGGTATATGGCTGACGGTCTTCATGGAGATTTAACACAAATGCAACGTGATAGCGTTATGAAGAAGTTTCGCGATTCGACGATCGAGTTTTTAATTGCTACGGATGTTGCAGCTCGTGGTATTGATGTTGATAATGTGACACACGTAATTAATTATGATATTCCACAGGACCCAGAAAGTTACGTTCATCGTATCGGACGAACAGGTCGTGCTGGCCGTAAAGGTTTAGCTTTAACATTGGTGACGCCAAGAGAGATGAAACATTTACGTTCAATTGAAGCAGAAATTAAAATGGCCATTCCATCTCAAGAAATACCATCGATTGAAGATGTTGTTGAAAAACAACAGGAATCTTGGAAGCAACAGCTTATTTCAATCATTGAAGCAGATGAGGATCTGGCATTATTTGACCCGTTAGTAGACGAAATGCTTAGCAAGTATCCAGCAGAAAAGGTTACTAGCGCTCTTATGAAAATCGCCTTTCATCGGGAGTTTAACCTTGAAGACGATAGCTACAATTTTGGTGACACGGGTGCTGCCAAGGGAATGGTTCGCTTCTTTATTAACGTGGGAAGAAATGTCCAATTAACACCAAAAATTATTATTGATGAGGTTTCAGAATTAGTTGGAATTCCTCCAAAATCCCTTGGGAGAATTGATATTTTTGAAAACTTCACGTTTATCGAAGTTCCTGAAGACAGTGCACCATTTGTTTATGAAGCACTCCGTTACTCAAGATTAAATGGGGCTCGCGTTAATTTAGAGCCTGCAAAACCAAGACCAAAAAGAGAAAAGAAATTTTAATTAAAATTAATAAATTTGCAGGAGGCTGACTCCTCTGCCTAAAGTTTGTTTGAAAAACAGATTAGTTGTGTTTTTCACTCGTCTTACTTTATGATAGAGGTCGTTAGCTTTTTTTTTGGAGTTTTCTACAGAAGCTACTAGCAGGTGACTTTTTGAGCACTTGGAAATAAAACACTAAAAAAAGACGAATAAATGTTCGGAAAAACTATTGGCAAATCTCAAAAAACGAGTTATGATATTGATATAGGTTTTGAACTGATTAAATAAATTAATTTTAAAGATACATATAAGGAGAGATGAAACAATGAGTGATCGTAAAGCGGCATTAGACATGGCGTTACGCCAAATTGAAAAACAGTTTGGAAAAGGTTCAATTATGAAGTTGGGGGAACAGGCTGGACAAAGAGTTTCAACAACTTCTAGTGGTTCACTAGCATTAGATATTGCCTTAGGGGTAGGTGGCTATCCAAAAGGAAGAATTATTGAAATTTACGGCCCTGAGTCTTCAGGTAAAACGACAGTTGCTCTTCATGCCATTGCTGAAGTACAACGACAAGGTGGACAAGCTGCATTTATTGATGCAGAGCATGCACTTGATCCTGTTTATGCACAGAAGTTAGGTGTAAATATTGATGAGTTACTTCTATCACAACCAGACACTGGGGAGCAAGCGTTAGAAATTGCTGAAGCATTAGTTCGTAGTGGTGCAGTTGACATCCTTGTTATTGACTCAGTAGCAGCCCTTGTACCAAAAGCTGAGATTGAGGGTGAAATGGGAGACAGTCATGTTGGACTTCAAGCACGTTTAATGTCTCAGGCTTTAAGAAAGCTGTCGGGTGCCATTAATAAATCAAAAATTATTGCGATTTTCATTAACCAAATCCGTGAAAAAGTTGGCGTCATGTTTGGTAACCCTGAAGTAACACCTGGTGGAAGAGCACTTAAATTTTATTCGTCAGTTCGTTTAGAAGTTCGTAGAGCAGAAGTGTTAAAGCAAGGAAATGACATGGTTGGTAACAAAACAAAAATTAAAGTCGTAAAGAACAAGGTTGCTCCGCCATTTAAACAAGCGGAAGTAGATATCATGTATGGAGAAGGAATATCAAGAGAAGGTTCAATTTTAGATATTGGATCTGAACTAGATATCGTTGCAAAAAGTGGTGCATGGTATTCATATAATGAGGAGCGTTTAGGACAAGGTCGAGAAAACTCTAAACAGTTTCTAAAGGAAAATCCAGATATTAAAGATGCAATTGAGCTGAAAATTCGTGAGCATTACGGATTAAACGGTGAAATTAAAGTTGATCTGCCAACAGAAGATGAGTTTGGTGAACTTCCGTTAGATTAATAAGATAATAATTTAGAGAATGACTAATAAGCGGTTATACTTCTTTAAGTAATTTATACAGAAGTGTAATGGATATTAGTCATTTTTTTCTTTATTTAAGATTGATTTCATAATTTAATGAAAACTTTATACAGCAAATTATGTTTAGAACCAATGAATATTGACAAAGCTTGACAATAACAGTAACGAATTATACAATTGTGAAGAATACCCGCATTTTACTATTGGCTATTTTTTTTATTTTTATAAGAAAAGTAACCTGTGCTGGATGTGCACACCTTACTACGAATGAAATTATGTATGATGAAAACCCAACAATTAGATAGCAAGGGGAGGTGAAAGTATGGAAGGACTTAGCATTTACGCGTTCATCTTCATTTTGCTTGTCTCTGCCGCAATCAGTGCAGTTGTTGGATATCTTGTTCGAAAATCCATTGCAGAAGCGAAAATTTCTAGTGCAGAACATGCAGCAAATCAAATTATTGAAGAGAGTAAACGTGAAGCAGATCGACTAAAGAAGGAAACTGTCCTCGAGGGGAAAGATGAAATTCATAAATTACGTCAAGATGCTGAACGTGATGTTCGTGAACGAAGAAATGAGATTCAAAAACAAGAGAATCGTTTGGTTCAAAAAGAAGAGATCCTTGATCGAAAAAGTGAAACCTTAGATAAAAAAGAGGAATCATTGGAAAAGCGAGAGGAAGCTCTCACCAAAAAACAACGACATATTGAAGAGATGGATAGCAAAGTGGAGGAACTCTTACAAAAGCAGCAAGCTGAGCTTGAGCGTATTTCAGGATTTACTAGAGAAGAAGCTAGAGAAATCATTATGAAAGACGTAAAAGATGAGTTAACTCACGAAACAGCGTTAATGGTTAAAGAATTAGTTACTCGGGCGAAAGAAGAAGCTGATAAGAAGGCGAAGGAAATCGTTTCACTTGCGATTCAACGCTGTTCAGCCGACCATGTTGCAGAAACTACGGTGTCTGTCGTAACTCTTCCTAACGATGAAATGAAAGGAAGAATTATCGGACGAGAAGGACGTAACATCCGTGCCCTTGAAACGTTAACTGGTATTGATCTCATTATTGATGATACACCTGAAGCAGTCATTCTTTCTGGATTTGATCCAATAAGAAGGGAAATTGCCCGTACTGCTCTTGAAAAGTTAGTTCAGGATGGACGAATTCATCCAGCTCGAATTGAGGAAATGGTTGACAAGTCTAGACGTGAAGTTGATGAAATGATTAGAGATTATGGTGAACAAACGACGTTTGAAATCGGAATTCACGGTTTACATCCAGATCTAATTAAGATTTTAGGACGACTGAAGTTTAGAACGAGTTATGGACAAAATGTTCTTAAGCATTCTATTGAGGTTGCTCAATTAGCAGGAATTATGGCTGCTGAATTAGGAGAAGATGTTCAACTGGCAAAAAGAGCAGGACTTCTCCATGATATCGGTAAAGCTATTGACCATGAGGTTGAAGGAAGCCATGTGGAAATTGGTGTTGAATTAGCAGTGAAATATAAGGAACATCCAGTTGTTATTAATAGTATTGCTTCGCATCATGGTGATACAGAAGCAACGTCTATTATTGCAAGCCTTGTTGCGGCTGCAGACGCTCTTTCAGCTGCGCGACCAGGCGCAAGACGAGAAACTCTTGAGACGTATATTCGTCGCTTAGAGAAACTAGAAGAAATTTCTGAGTCTTTTGATGGCGTTGAGAAAACATATGCTATTCAAGCAGGTCGTGAAGTAAGAATCATGGTTAAACCAGAACTAATTGGTGATAGTGAAGCTTATCTATTAGCAAGAGATATTACAAAGAGAATTGAAGAAGAGCTTGACTATCCGGGTCACATTAAAGTAACGGTTATTCGTGAAACGAGAGCAGTTGAGTATGCAAAATAAAGTGGCGTAATGCCGCTTTATTTTTTTTGCGAAAGAAAATAGTCCGTAGAAAAACTTGGAAGTGGTTTTTCATTATGGGATTACTGCTTGATTGTTATATCATCGTTGGTTTTAACTCAACAATATGATAAAATCCAAGACAAACGTAAAAATAGAGGTGTTGAAGTTGAAATTATTATTTATTGGTGATGTTGTAGGTTCTCCAGGAAGGGATATGCTTGCAACTTATTTACCAAGGTTAAAAAACAAATATAAACCAACGATCACAATTGTCAACGGTGAAAATTCGGCAAACGGTAAAGGGATTACAGAAAAAATATATAAACAAATTCTTGATTTAGGTGCCCAAGTTGTTACATTAGGAAATCATACTTGGGACCAACGAGAACTAATTGAAGTGATTGACCATTGCCCTAATCTAGTTCGCCCTGCTAACTTCCCCGAGGAAGTACCAGGTAAGGGCTATACAATTGTTAAAATAAATCAGCTCGAAGTAGGAGTCATAAGTATACAGGGAAGAACATTCTTGCCACCTTTAGATTGTCCTTTTAAAAAAGCAGATGAATTAATCGCCATTATTAAAAAACGAACACCGATAATTTTTGTCGATTTTCATGCAGAAGCTACAAGTGAGAAGCAAGCAATGGGTTGGTATTTAGATGGGAGAGTTACAGCAGTTATTGGCACCCATACACATGTTCAAACGGCTGATTATCGCATCTTACCGAATAAAACAGCTTATATGACTGATGTTGGTATGACAGGGCCGTATGATGGCATATTAGGGATGGAACGGGGAGCAGTATTACATAGGTTCTTAACAAGTTTGCCAGTTAGGTTTGAGGTTGCTGCGGGACGTGAGCAATTAAATGGGGTGTTAATAGACATAGACCCTAAAACTGGGGCAGCCAAATCGATTTCTCCAATCAATATTAATGAAGATCATCCATTTTTTGACTAACCCAATTAAGGATCTTTGAATAGAGCTCTAGGCGCCTGCCTAGGGCTCTTCTTAAAAGATAAAAAAGTATAACTTTTTGAATTTTAAAAGGTGTCTTGCTTGTCGAAGTACAGCGGGCGCTCTTCGCTTTTCTTAATAAAACTTCCCTTGATGTGGAATATCGCGTTCGTTTTTGAATATATAGAGAACAAGGCAGATTTAGGGAGCACATACAACAAACTGAAGAACAGCGCTTATCATTCCACTAATGATAAAACAAGTTTCACATTTTGAGGAGGTTCAAGGAAATGGAAGTATTAAAAGTTTCAGCAAAATCTAACCCTAATTCAGTAGCTGGTGCCCTTGCAGGTGTTATTCGAGAACGAGGAGCTGCTGAAATTCAAGCAATTGGTGCAGGTGCGTTAAACCAATCCGTTAAAGCAGTCGCTATTGCAAGAGGATTTGTAGCCCCAAGTGGAATTGATTTAATTTGTATACCAGCATTTACAGACATAAAAATTGATGGGGAAGAACGAACTGCCATAAAGTTAATTATCGAGCCAAGATAACTATTTTTAAGGCACGTTTTTTATTAAACAAAAATCCTGTTTATTCTTTTGAATAGACAGGATTTTTGTTATACTTTAAGAGACTTAAACTTTGTTTAGGTAGATTATGATTTAAATGGCAATTATCAAGTTTTGAATATTGATGTTAAAAAACAAACTAGATATTTGCAGGATTTTATCGATTAATGGTGAAATCATTATATGTAACAAACTATTTTATTGTTTAAAAACTAAGGGGATCCCTATTAGGAAAAGCGAGTGATGCTATGGCTTAACAAAGACTTATTCATTCAATAGGAAGGATGGTAGTCTTTTTTGTAAACGCTTACTAAATAGATCGGTGAAGTCTATTGAAAACATCTACGTTATCTCCTTACTAGTGTAAGTGTAAAAGGGGAACTGATTTACATTTTATTGCATCATAAACATATAACTCTCAATCTGTTGAATTTAATTTAAATACATATCTTGTGTTGCGATAATACCTGTCGCTCTATAATAATATTAAATAGAGTATAGGACTGCACTTAAGCTTAGTTTGAAGCTAGGTTTTATAAACTTCATTTAGGGAAATCTGGTAATATATTTATTCTAAATTGAATGAAAAATTGCTTGATTTTTCCGTATTTTAGGTCTATCATTGTAATCGTTCGAACTATTAACAAATTTGTCACATTTTATTTTAGGTTAACAATGTAATAGTGACATTAGACATTGTCATTTACCAAAAGGGGTGGAGAACATGATCAATCAACTTTCTTGGAAAGTTGGAGGACAACAAGGGGAAGGTATTGAAAGTACCGGAGAAATATTTGCTATAGCACTAAATCGACAAGGCTATTATCTTTACGGTTACCGTCATTTTTCTTCTCGTATTAAAGGCGGTCATACGAACAACAAAATTCGTGTAAGTGCAAAAGCTATTAACTCAATTTCCGATGATTTAGATATACTAGTGGCGTTTGATCAAGAAACAATTGATGTAAATATTCACGAATTAAGAGAAGGTGGAGTTGTCATTGCAGACTCTAAATTCAACCCGAAACTTCCAGAAGGTGCAAAAGGAACTATGTATGCGGTTCCATTTACAGATATAGCAAGTGAGTTAGGAACTACTTTAATGAAAAACATGGTAGCAGTAGGTGCTTCAAGTGCAGTCCTTGGTTTAGCTCCTGAGGCATACCGTGAAGTAGTAGAAGAAATCTTTTCACGCAAAGGCAGTTCAGTTGTAGAAAAGAATATGGAAGCCATTAAACGTGGCTCAGAATACTTAAATGAGCAAGCAGGTGGACAAATTCAATCATTTGAGCTTGAAAAAGCTGATGGTAAGAAGAGAATGTTTATGATTGGTAATCATGCGATTGCACTTGGTGCTCTTGCAGGTGGAGCTAGATTTATGCCAGCATATCCAATTACACCGGCTTCAGAGATTATGGAATACTTAACAAAGAAATTACCTGAGTTTGGTGGAGCGGTTATCCAAACTGAAGATGAAATTTCTGCTTGTACAATGGCAATCGGTGGAAACTACGCTGGTGTCCGCACGTTAACTGCATCAGCAGGTCCTGGTCTTTCATTAATGATGGAAGCAATTGGGTTAGCAGGAATTACTGAAATTCCTTTAGTCATTGTTAATACACAACGTGGTGGCCCAAGTACTGGCTTACCAACTAAGCAAGAGCAATCTGACTTAATGGCGATGATCTACGGGACACATGGTGAAATTCCAAAAGTAGTTATTGCACCTAGTACTGTAGAAGAAGCGTTCTATGATAGCGCTGAAGCGTTTAATATTGCAGAAGAATATCAATGTCCTGTTATTATTCTTACAGACTTAGCTTTATCTTTAGGAAAACAAACGGTTGAGCCGCTTGACCATAATCGTCTGCAAATTCGTCGAGGCAAGCTTGATTTAAATGCTGAGCTTCCTGACTTAAATGGTGAGTACTTTAAACGTTATGAAGTAACTGAGGATGGACTTTCGCCACGTGTAGTACCTGGAATGAAGAATGGTATCCACCATGTAACAGGTGTTGAACATAACGAGCAAGGAAAACCATCGGAAGATCCGACTAATCGTATTAATCAAATGAATAAGCGTTTAACTAAGCTTAATACATTACATGAGACTTTCTCTAATCCGATTTTTGCTAATGCTCCTCATGAAGAAGCTGATTTACTGATTATCGGATTTAATTCAACTAGAGGAACGATTGAAGAGATACTACCACGCTTTGATGCTGATGGTTTAAAAGTAAATCATGCTCAAGTCCGTTTAGTACATCCGTTTCCAGTAGATGAGCTTAAGCCATTAATGGATAAAGCTAAAAAGGTTGTTGTTGTTGAAAATAATGCAACTGGACAACTTGCTTCAATTATTAAGATGAATATTAATTGTACATTAGAAAATATTCTGAAGTATGACGGAAACCCATTCTTACCATCAGAAATTTATAATCAATGCAAGGAGTTGTTATAAATGTCTACATTTAAAGACTTCCGAAATAATATAAAGCCTAACTGGTGTCCAGGATGTGGTGACTTCTCAGTACAAGCAGCTATTCAAAGAGCAGCTGCAAATGTAGGGCTAGAGCCAGAAAACCTTGCAGTAGTGTCAGGAATTGGATGTTCAGGTCGTATCTCAGGTTATATAAACTCATATGGCTTCCATGGAATTCATGGTCGTTCATTACCGATTGCCCAAGGTGTAAAAATGGCTAATCGTGACTTAACTGTTATTGCTTCTGGTGGAGACGGCGATGGGTTTGCCATCGGGATGGGTCACACTGTCCACGCGATCAGAAGAAACATTGATGTGACTTATATCGTTATGGATAATCAAATCTACGGCTTAACAAAAGGTCAAACATCACCTCGAAGTGAAATGGGCTTTAAAACTAAGAGTACGCCAACGGGTTCAATAGAATCAGCGATTGGTATCATGGAGTTAGCAATCTCTGCTGGCGCTGGATTCGTTGCTCAAAGTTTTTCAAGTGACCTAAAAGAATTAACGTCGATTATTGAACAAGGAATTAACCATAAAGGATTTTCATTCATTAATGTATTTAGCCCATGCGTAACGTTTAACAAAGTTAATACTTATGAATGGTTTAAAGAAAACATTGTGAAGTTAGACTCAATTGAAGGTTATGACCCAACAAGTCGTGCTCAAGCTGTTAATACTTTAATGGAACACAATGGATTAGTTACAGGATTAATCTATCAAAATAAAGAGAGACCTTCATATGAGCAATTAGTTCATGGCTTTAAAGAAACTCCTTTAGTTAATCAAGACATTACTCTTGAAAAAGATACATTTGATCAATTGCTAACTGAATTTATGTAGAAAAAAGCTGACGAAAGTCAGCTTTTTTTAATTTTGAATTATGAATTATGAATTATGAATGAAATTGACTTAAGAACCGCTTCCAATAATTCTACATTTTACATTCTACATTTATAAGGGAATCGGTACACTATTGAGTTTACCTTAAAAACCATATATACTAGAACATTGGTACGTATATAAAAGAAAAGGAGAATTGCCATGAATGAACAACAAAAAAAGCAAATGACAATAAACCTAGAACCTTCTTCTGCGGACAAAAAATCCGGCCAGAAAAAAGACTATGGTGTATACTTTCAAACAACGTTTACCCAACCTAGCTTAAAAGAAGCAAAACGTCGTGGAAAAGAAGATGTTCAAGTCCATTATGATTTTGATATACCTGAAGATATGCGCGGCTTAGGAAAAGGAAGGAAGTTTCTTGTCCGGACTTATGGCTGTCAAATGAATGAGCATGATTCGGAAAATATGGCAGGGATTTTATTGGACATGGGGTTTGAACCAACAACTCAAACCGAAGAAGCTGATGTGATCCTTCTAAATACTTGTGCAATTCGTGAAAATGCTGAAAATAAAGTGTTTGGAGAAATTGGTCACTTAAAGCCTTTAAAAACAGAGAAGCCTGGTCTGATTATTGGTGTTTGTGGCTGTATGTCGCAAGAGGAATCCGTTGTAAATAAAATTTTAAAGAAGCATCAACATGTTGATCTTATTTTTGGTACACACAACATTCATCGCCTTCCTTTCTTATTAAAAGATGCAATCTTTAATAAAGAAATGGTGATTGAAGTTTGGTCTAAAGAAGGCGATATTATAGAGAATATGCCTCGTGCTCGCCGTGGTCAATTACAAGGATGGGTCAATATCATGTATGGCTGTGACAAGTTTTGTACGTACTGCATTGTTCCCTATACGAGAGGGAAAGAAAGAAGTCGTCTCCCAGAAGATATTATTGCTGAAGTTCGCGATTTAGCTCGTCTAGGCTATAAAGAAATTACGCTCCTTGGACAAAATGTAAATGCATACGGAAAAGACTTTGATGATATGAATTATGGTTTAGGTGATTTAATGGACGAAATCCGGAAGATTGATATTCCGAGAATTCGATTTACGACAAGTCATCCCCGTGATTTTGACGACCGCCTAATTGAAGTACTTGCAAAAGGTGGAAACCTCGTTGAGCATATTCATTTACCAGTTCAAAGTGGGAATACAGAAATTTTAAAATTAATGGCCCGAAAATATACAAGAGAACAATATATAGAACTTGCAAATAAAATCAAAGAAAAAATTCCAAACTCTACGCTTACAACAGATATCATCGTTGGTTTTCCTAATGAAACAGAAGAGCAGTTTGCAGATACGTTATCGCTGATGAAAGAGATGGAGTTTGATAGTGCGTATACGTATATTTATTCACCGCGAGAAGGTACTCCTGCAGCTGGTATGGAGGATAATGTTCCGCTAGAAGTAAAACGTGATCGACTTCAACGCTTAAATGATGTAATTAATGAACTATCAGCATTAAAGAATAAACAATTAGAAGGTAAGATTGTTGAAGTTTTAGTAGAAGGTGAAAGTAAGAAAAACCCTGAAATACTTTCAGGGAGAACACGAACAAATAAAATGGTCAATTTTGCAGGAGATAAATCTATTATTGGAGAGATTGTTTATGTTAAAATAATAGAAGCAAAGACATGGTCACTAAATGGCCAAGTAGTTGAAAATGTAGAGGTGAAAGTATAATGACAAAATTATATACAAAAGATGAAATCGTCCTAAAAGCACAAGAAATCGCAAAAATGATCTCAGAAACAGAAGAAGTAGAATTTTTTAAACAAGCTGAAGTTCAAGTAAATGAAAACTTAAAAATTCAACAACTGATTAGCAAAATTAAAAGAACTCAAAAAGAGGCTGTAAACTTAGAGCATTATGGGAAATCTGAAGCTCAAAAACAAGCTGATATCAAAATTGAAGCTCTTCAAGACGAACTAGATGAAATCCCTTTAGTTAAAGAATTTAAGCAAAGTCAAATGGATGTAAATAATTTATTACAACTAGTTGCTACTACGATTACAAATACAGTAACAGATGAGATTATTAAATCAACTGGCGGTGACGTTTTAAGAGGAACAACGACACCGAAGAACAAGCGAGGCAAACTCGATTTAATGTAATAAAAAATGAAATAACTAGCTCCTACTTAAGTAAACTTAGTAGAAGAGCTAGTTATTTTTCTTTTAAACTCAAAATTTCACGTACCGTACTTAATTTATTTAAAAATTTTGGCATGAAACGAACAAAGCTTCCATATATATGAATGAAAAAGCTAATAGAATTTAGCACAACTAAGAATGTTTTCACATATGCTTTAATATCAATGTAATAGGGAAGTAATAGAACGATTTTCGTAGTTTGAAAAAGAAGAAAAATAAGGACACTACGCCTAATTATTAGGCTAAGTTAAGTTTTTCTTACTTTTAACCCAAATTGTTAGCACAATAGTCATTTGTCTTGCATAGGATGAGAGTGAAGACTGTTTGGGGAGGAACTTTTAGACAAAATAGAAGTTCCGCGGAGAACAACCAATTGTTTGAGGAGGGTAAAAACAAATGTCACAAACAGAAAAAGAACTAAACTACAGAGAGATTATAACAAAAGCCGTTTGTGGAAAAGGGAGAAAATTCTCACAGGCTAGTCATACGATACGCCCTTCCCATAAGCCGTCAAGTATTTTAGGGTGCTGGATTATCAACCATAAGTATGAAGCGGAGAAAAAGGGAGATTGTATTGAGGTTCGTGGAAGTTACGATATTAATAATTGGTATTCGTATAGTAACAACACGAAAACAGAAGTTGCTACAGAAACTGTTACTTACACTGACGTAGTTCCACTAACTCTACAAGACAAAAACGTATTGAGTGATGACCTAGAAGTAATTGCAAGAGCTATTCAACAGCCAAATACGCTGGAGGCCACGATTGCACCTAATGGAACTAGTGTCATTGTTCAAGTAGAGCGAGAGTTTTTAGTTGAAGTGATTGGTGAAACAAAAGTTTGTGTTTATGTAAACCCAGACGGTATATCAGATGATCTTGATGCTAAAACTTGGGACTATGATGTTGAAGACGAAGAGTTTGAAGATTTAGATCCTAATTTCTTAACTGGCGAATTAGAAGAATAGTACTGGTAGGAAGAAGTTTACTTCTTCCTATTTTTTATATTTTAGATGAGAAAGAGGGTTGACAGATATGAACCTTGAAAATGAAATTCGAGGTTTTCATGAAAGTATAAATTATCGACTCGAGCAACAGTCATTGTCCACGTTACAATATCATGGCATTAAAAGAACTCCAATCGATAAAGGCAACAGAAAACAGCTTAAGGTCAGAGCCTTTCACTATCAAATTTTATCAACATCACGTTCTGTAAATTCTCCCGAGATGTTTAAAAGTGAGGGGAGTGACTGGGAAGGATTAACGGGGAATTCTCTCTATTTTGAAAAAGAGTTACAAGAGTTTGCCCTGCAATGCTTATATTTAACGAATACACCATTAGGCGAATGTGTTGTCCAACGAAATGGGAAAAGGGATGTAGCCGTTGTTCAATTAAAAAAGCTTACTGCTCGAGAATTATTGAAAACAGAACAGCTTGCTTTGCAGTATGAATTAGAAAAATCTCATCTAAAACAAACGATGACATTTGGTGCTGACCTAGAACTTATGTTCCAAAACGAAATAACAAAAAGGTTTATGAATGGGGGGGAGTTGACAACTAATGAATTTGGCTATGATCAGGCTGTAGCCGTTCACCAAAATCGAGTATTTCACCCGATAATTGAAATTCGCCCTAAGCCATCAGCAATTAGTGAAGAACTACATAATAACCTACTCGTGCTATATCAAAAGGTGATTAATCAAACATCAAAGTTTCATTTAAACATTAATACAAATCCAAATCCGTTAAGTCGATTTTTTCTAGGTGGTCACATCCACTTTGGAAATGTACCATTTACATTTCAACATGTTCGCTTACTGGATCAATTTGTCGCTATTCCGTTTGCAATAGCAGAGGTTGAACCTTCATTTATCCGAAGAAAGAATTATGGTAGGCTTGGTTCGGTTCGGAGGAATTCTTATAAAGGGTTTGAATATAGAGTTTTGCCCACATGGTTCCATCTAATTCCGATCTCTTTACCACTATTAGAATGGATTGAATATATTATGAAAAATGCATATAGACTTGATGCTACATTGTTTGAAGAAAATAGTTTGAAAAGATACTATGATCAACGATTTCAAGATTTCTCAATAGATCAATGGGCTTTTAAGTATAGAGAATACATCGTTGAAGAAAAGGGGAAATTGCTTTTTGATAACTTTGTAACCTATCTTAAAAAACTTTGAAATACTCGAGAAATCCTCTATGAATATGGTATACTATTAACTGTTGAATACAAAGACATGGGGGAAAAATCAATGGCAGAACATACGCCTATGATAAAACAATACTTAACGATAAAGGCACAATATTTAGATGCCTTTTTATTTTTTCGTTTAGGAGATTTTTATGAAATGTTTTTTGATGATGCGAAACTAGCATCTCAAGAACTAGAAATAACGCTAACAAGTCGAGGTACAGGCACAGATAGCGAAAGAATTCCGATGTGTGGTGTGCCACATCATGCAGCTGAGCATTATATCCAGCAATTAATTGAAAAAGGCTACAAGGTAGCTCTATGTGAACAAACAGAAGATCCAAAGCATGCAAAAGGAGTTGTTAGACGTGAAGTTGTGAAATTAATTACTCCTGGAACTGTGATGGAAGGAAAAATCATCCAAGAAAAAGAGAATAATTACATTGCGTCTGTCACTGATTTTCTTGATGACACATACGGCTTTGCTTTAACCGATTTAACAACCGGTGAAAATTATGTCACGCTTCTACAAGGCAGCTGGCAAGACGTCATCAATGAGATTGCTACCTCAGGGGCAAAAGAAATTATTTTTGCTACCAATCACTGTGAAACAAAGATCAAACAATTGCTCCAACAAATTCAGGTTACTCCATCTTACGAAGACAGTGAACAACCACCAGAAGCGTTTTTGGCGTTATGTGTTGAACTAGAGCAACAAAAGCTTCTTCAAACGTTTGGTCGATTAAGTTCATATTTAGTCCGAACACAAAAACGTTCGCTAGATCACCTACAGCCTGTCGTTTATTTTACACCAACAGAGTATATGAGACTTGATCTTCATTCGAAACGAAATTTAGAATTGATAGAAACAATACGTGATAAGAAGAAAAAAGGCTCACTTTTGTGGTTAGTAGATAAAACTGTAACAGCTATGGGCGGAAGATTATTAAAACAATGGATTGAGCGTCCGTTAATAAATAAAGAGCAAATCGAAAAGCGTTTAAGCATGGTTGAAACACTACTAGGAGAGTTTTTCAAACGTGAAGAGTTACGCGAAGCGTTAAAAGAGGTTTATGATTTAGAGCGTCTTGCTGGAAAAGTTGCCTACGGGAATGTGAATGCTAGGGAACTTGTGCAGTTGAAACGATCATTACAACAAATTCCAAATATTGTCCTAACGGTTCAAGAATTGAAAAACCCATATGGAGAAGAGCTTGTGAATGATATTGATTTATGTGAGGACCTTCTCACCACCCTAGCAAACTCACTAAAGGAAGATCCACCTATTTCGATTAAGGAAGGTGGAATTATTCGAGATGGCTACAACGCGCAGCTTGATCAATATCGAGACGCCAGTAGAAACGGGAAAAGTTGGATAACTGAACTTGAGCAAAAAGAACGACAAGTAACCGGAATTAGATCATTAAAGGTCGGCTATAACAAAGTCTTTGGCTATTATATTGAAGTGACAAGGGCAAATCTCGCAAATCTTCCAGAGGGTCGTTACGAGAGAAAACAAACTCTTTCAAATGCGGAGCGGTTTATTACCCCGGAACTAAAAGAAAAAGAAACACTGATCCTTGAAGCTGAAGAGAAAATTGAGCAGCTTGAATATGATTTATTTTTGCAGATCCGTGAAGATGTGAAGCGATATATTTCAAAACTACAATTTGTTGCGAAAAAAGTTAGTGAGCTAGATTGTTTACAAAGCTTTGCTTTAGTTAGTGAAGGCAATCATTATACGAAGCCAGAATTTAATGAGGATCGTCAAATTGTTATTGTCGAAGGGCGTCACCCTGTTGTGGAAAAAGTCCTACAATCAGGGGAATATGTCCCTAATGATGTGCAAATGAACAAGGAAAGAGAAATTTTATTAATTACCGGGCCGAATATGGCTGGTAAAAGTACGTATATGCGACAATTGGCGTTAATTTCGATCTTAGCCCAAGTTGGTTGTTACGTACCTGCCACATCAGCTGTGATTCCAATTTTTGATCAAGTGTTTACAAGAATAGGTGCTGCCGATGACCTTGCAAGTGGACAAAGTACATTTATGGTGGAAATGCTAGAGACGAAAAATGCAATCTCTAAGGCAACACAAGAAAGCTTAATATTATTAGATGAAATTGGTAGAGGAACGTCCACTTATGATGGGATGGCGTTGGCTCAGGCGATTATCGAGTATATTCATGAGGAAGTTGGCGCAAAAACATTGTTCTCTACCCACTATCATGAGTTAACAATACTTGAGGAACAGCTAACTTCTTTAAAAAATGTTCACGTCAGTGCCGTCGAGGAAAGTGGAAAGGTAGTCTTTTTGCACAAAGTAGTTGATGGACAAGCTGATAAAAGTTATGGAATTTATGTGGCTGAATTAGCAGACCTACCTCTTCAAGTGATTTCTAGAGCAAAAACGATTTTAGCCACTTTAGAAAATCAGCCAAAGGTAAAGCAAATCACTGAACCTGAAGAGCCAATTCAACTATCGTTATTCACAGAAAATACCGAAGTGGCTAAAAAACAATCAAAAGCAAGTGTAAGTGATGATGAAAAAAAAGTTCTTGCTTCATTAAAAAAAATAGATATCTTGAACCTTACTCCAATTGAAGCGTTACAAAAGCTAAACGATTTACAAAAAAAGCTAAAGTAGTTTTGATACATGAATGAATTTTATAATGCCAGGATGTTGCCTAACGAGCGCTAAAAGGTATCAAAAAATTCATCACATAGAAAAGAGTGAATTCCAATGGGTAAAATTATTAAATTAGATGAATATTTATCAAATAAAATTGCCGCTGGAGAAGTAGTAGAACGACCTGCATCAATCGTAAAAGAACTAGCGGAAAATTCAATTGACGCCAACAGTACAACCATCCATATTGAAGTTGAAGAAGGTGGATTACAAAAAATTCGAATTGTTGATAACGGGGATGGTATCGATGAAGAAGATTGTTTAGTAGCTTTTCATCGCCATGCCACTAGTAAAATTAGCACAGATAAAGATCTTTTCAGAATCCGTACGTTAGGGTTTCGGGGCGAAGCATTGCCTAGTATCGCGTCTGTGTCGTATTTAACATTAAAAACATGTACTGGTAATCAAGTAGGAACAGCTGTGGTTATCGAAGGTGGCAAAATCGTTGAGCATGGACCGTCACCAAGTCGAAAAGGCACGGACATTACGGTGACAAATCTTTTTTATAACACACCTGCTAGATTAAAGTATTTGAAAACGATTCATACAGAGCTTGGAAATATTACCGATTATGTTTATCGACTAGCACTTGCTTATCCGAGTATTTCTTTTCGCCTAGATCATAATGGAAAAAAGGTTTTTTCATCTAATGGAAACGGTGATTTAAGGCAAGTCATAGCTTCGATCTATGGAATGAACATTGCAAAACAAATGCTCTACTTTGAGAACTCGTCGCTAGATTTCAAAATTTCTGGTTATGTGTGTAAACCAGAGGTTACTAGAGCGTCAAGACAATATATGTCTACGTTCATCAATTATCGATATATTAAAAACTTTCCGTTGTCAAAGGCAATCCAAGATGGTTACCATACGCTATTACCTATTGGCCGTTATCCAGTAGTCGTTCTCCAAGTAGAAATGGATCCGACGCTAATTGATGTAAACGTTCATCCGTCTAAGTTAGAGGTACGGTTAAGTAAGGAAGATGAATTAAATAAACTTGTTACTGAAACAATTAAATTGACGTTTAAACAAGTACAGCTAATTCCTGAAGTGAAAAGACCACCTATTGAAAAAGAAAAATCAGAACAAATAGCTTTTTCACTTGAGCATCAAATAAAGAAGATAAATGTAGATGAAGATCAAAATAGCGTGAGTTTTCGAAAAGATGACGAATTGATTTTGCGCGAAACCGCAAAAGTTCAAGAATTTGAGGAGTTAGCACCTAGATCAAAAATAGTTAATCCTGTTAAAGAGGTAGAACGATATACGTCAATTGAAAATAAAGTACCACTAGAAGAACGAGTTCCTGTTCTTTATCCAATTGGTCAAATGCACGGAACATATATTCTAGCTCAAAATGAAAAAGGTTTATATATCCTTGATCAACATGCAGCTCAAGAGCGGATTAAATACGAGTATTATCGACAGAAGGTTGGAGAAGATGACAAGCAGTTACAAGACTTGTTAGTGCCTATATCCTTCGAGTTTACAGGCTCAGAAATCGACCGTATTAAAGCAAATGAAGGCTCGCTTCAAGACTTAGGGATTTTTATGGAACCATTTGGTCAGCATAGCTTTATCGTCCGTTCCCATCCAACTTGGTTTCCGACTGGATTAGAAGAAGAAGTCATCAAAGATATAGTTGAAGAAGTATTGAACGGTAAGAAGGTTACGGTAGGTAAACTCCGTGAGGAAGCAGCGATTTTAATGTCTTGTAAAGCTTCAATTAAAGCAAATCGGCATTTACGAAATGATGAAATGTTTTCTCTCCTTGAAACGTTGCGAAAATGTGAGGATCCATTTACATGTCCTCATGGAAGGCCAATTTTTGTTCACTTCACAACATATGAAATGGAAAAGATGTTTAAACGAATTATGTAAAATCCTAACTTGCTCATGCATTTCTCAATTATGCATGGGCAGTTTTTTTTATTATTCTCGATTAAATGATAGTCAAATTTGCAAGGGAACAAAGAAGAGACTATAATATTAGAAAACTTAGGCTGTGGCTAAAGTTTTTAATTTTTCAATTTATAGAAATGGTGATAAACCATAAGAGGAGAAACATGATTGTTACAACTTCACTGCGTCCAACTGAGCCTATCATTGCCAAAGCAGAAAAGATTGCTTTAGACCTTAATTTACCCTTTGTTAGACGTAATAAAGAACCAATAGCTACCTTACACAATCAATATGGATGTAATATTTTTGTTGTTAGCTCAAACCGACTATCAATTTCCCAAATAGAAACTGAATTGCCGTTATTCTTTCATCCAAACTCGGCAATGTTTAGAGTTAAACGGGTGCTAAGAGGCGAAACAGATCCTTTTTTGCAAGCGACGAAACTAACATCAAATATGTCAATCCTCGATTGTACATTAGGTCTTGCATCTGATAGTATAGTATCAAGTGTAGTTGTTGGAAAAAATGGGAAAGTAGTTGGTACGGAAGGAAATCAATTTTTAGCTTATTTAGTTAGACATGGGCTAAAGAACTGGGATAGTGGACTACCTGAAATGGATGAAGCTATGCAGCGGATAAACGTTATAGCCATAGAAAACCTTGAGTATTTACGTAACGAAAAAACAAACGCCTTTGATGTTGTCTATTTTGATCCAATGTTTGAGTTAAAAATCGAATCAGAAGGTATAAATGCAATTAGAAAAATGGCGTTATATTCTGATCTAGATGAGGAAACAATTGAAGAGGCAAAACGTGTTGCGAAACATCGTGTAGTATTAAAGGATCATTGGCAAAGTACTCGTTTTCATCGGTTTAATTTCCATGTGTATAAGCGTACTACATCTCAATTCCATTATGCATCCATTGAATTATGAGTGTTTGAAAAGGAGTCATTCATGAAAGAAAAGCTTGTTGTCATTGTTGGTCCTACTGCAGTAGGTAAAACAAAGTTAGGTGTTGAATTAGCCAAAAAGTTAAACGGGGAAGTAATTAGCGGTGATTCAATGCAGATCTATAAACAAATGGATATAGGTACAGCGAAAGTAACTGAAGGTGAAATGGAAGGTATTCGTCATCATCTAATTGATATTAAGGAACCAACGGAAAGCTTTTCTGTAGCAGAATTTCAAAGTTTAGTTAAACCGTTAATTACAAAGTTAAATGGAGAAAGTAAACTCCCTTTACTTGTAGGTGGAACGGGTTTATATGTTAGTTCTGTCATATTTGATTACAATTTCCCTGACGTACCTAGTGACCTTGAATATCGGCAAAAAATGGAGGACTTCGTAGAAAAAAATGGGGTTGAAAAACTTCATGATAAACTAAAAGAAGTTGATCAAATAAGCTTCGAAACGATTCATCCTAATAATTATCGTAGGGTGATTAGAGCTCTTGAAGTTTTTCATGTAACGAATAAAACCATTCATGATTTTCAAAGTGACCAACCTAAATTAAGTCAATATGATTTAGTCTTAATTGGCTTAACGATGGACCGAAATTTGTTATACGAACGAATTAATGCTAGAGTAGATATGATGATTGCTCAAGGTCTCATTGAAGAAGCACGCAAGTTATATGAAATTGGTGTGAGAGATTGTCAATCAGTGCAAGCGATCGGTTATAAAGAAATTTATGACTACATAGAAGGCCGAACGACAAAAGAACAGGCCATTGAAACCTTAAAGCAAAACTCAAGAAGATATGCTAAAAGACAACTTACTTGGTTCCGCAATAAAATGGATATCAATTGGTTTGAATTAACTGAAACAAATTTTCAAGAAAATATGCAACAAATTCTCAAATTAATAGAGGAAAGCTTATAAAAAAGGCGAAATAATAATGTATAGATATTAGAGGAGGACTGTTCATGAAGCAACAATCGGTCAACATTCAAGATGTATTTTTAAATCAACTAAGAAAAGAAAGCATTCCAGTTACCGTTTTTCTTTTAAATGGATTTCAACTAAGAGGTCTTATTAAAGGGTTCGATAACTTTACGGTTATTTTAGAAACTGAAGGTAAACAACAACTAGTTTATAAACATGCGATCTCAACATTCTCGCCACAAAAAAATGTACCTTTAAACCCTGAAGCATAATATCAGAAAAGCTCCCTTATTGGGAGCTTTTTATACTTGAGTTGCAAATTGGAAGAATTTCTTTAAAGATATATCTGTTTTTAAACCTAATTGCTGTTGTATCGTACTAATTGATTTACCTGCTAATATTTCAGTTAAGATAAACGTGTTTCGTAAATGCTGAGCAGAAATCCCTTTCCTTAAACCACTCCGTTTAACTTCTTTTTGGATCATCCTCTGAATCGCAATATTCGTTAATTGCTTCGGTTTATTTTCTTCTTCATATACCCAACGATAAGTACCTCTTTGAAAGTCAAAGGCGACAAAAAAAGGATCGTTTTCATGGTATCTTGGCCGAACAGGTTTTGGTATTGTTTCGTAGTACTTGTACATAACTTGCTTATGTTCTGACGATAAATGAATGGTTTTCTCATGGTCTAATGATGCAACAGTAATGGTGTTTGTTTCGAAATGAATATGGTTCATTTGCAAATTGGTTAGTTCTTGAAGAGTGAGTCCATGATACAAAAACAAAAGGAATATTGCTTCATTACGGTCAACAATCAAATGCCTTGTTTCCAATTGTTTTTCTGATAGATCATGAGTTGAATGAAGCGATAAGAATAGTTGTTTCACTTCTTTTTCGTTAAGAAAATCATGAGAAGTCATAGGGACTTCGCCGCAATCAATTATATTTATCTCAAGAATGGGGTTTTTGGATAAGCCTAAGTTGTCATAATATTTATAGAGTTGATTTAAAACAGTTAGTACTCTTTTAGTCGTTCTAGGGCTATAGCTTCTTGATTCTGTCAGAATAGATAAATAACGTTGAATGTCATCATGTGTTAAATTAGCCCATGTTACAAAAGATTGATTTCTTTTTTCGATTTCAAGCCAGATAAAGAAATCTTCAAGATCATATATGTAACGTTTAACTGTTGAAGGTTTACGTTTCTTTTTTACTAAAGAATATAAATATTCCTTTACAAAGCTAGGCAAAGAGGTCTTAAAGCCATCCATTTAAATTCCTCCTATCATGGTATAAATGTATTATAACAATCATTTTCACTACTCTGTTAGTTAGAAGTGAAAATGGGCATTTGTCACCTTTTTTAAGTTTACGAGTATAATGTCATATCGAATATATAGTCATCTTCAATAGTCACTGGATAAAACAAAGACTTATAATTCCTTTTTAGGGTGGTGAGGCTCTTGGAAAAACCCTTGTCTCTGAAGTCAAGAGGTCAGATTAATATAGTTCTAAATCAAAAAGAGTTGAAACAAAGTAGTGAATCGACGATTGGATTTTCAGAAGCAGATCGAGAAAAGCATTATATTCTTGAAAAAATAGAAAAAGAATTAGAGGAGCTAGTTGGTTTAAAAGAAATGAAACGGTTTATTAAAGAAATTTACGCTTGGCTCTATATTAATAAATGTCGAAAAGAACAAGGATTAAAAACAGGAAATCAAGTATTGCATATGATTTTTAAAGGAAATCCAGGCACTGGAAAAACAACCGTCGCTAGATTATTAGCTAAATTATTTAAGGATATGGAAGTTTTATCTAAAGGACATTTACATGAAGTGGAACGCGCAGATCTAGTTGGCGAATATATCGGTCATACAGCACAAAAAACACGTGACTTAGTTAAAAAATCGGTAGGTGGTATTCTTTTTATAGACGAAGCTTATAGTCTAGCTAGAGGCGGGGAGAAAGATTTTGGCAAAGAAGCGATTGATACCCTTGTAAAAGCGATGGAAGACCAGCAACACGACTTTGTTTTAATCCTTGCCGGTTATTCAAGGGAGATGGACCACTTTCTATCATTAAATCCAGGTTTACCTTCAAGGTTTCCAATCACAATGAAATTTCCCGATTATACAAATGATGAGCTGATTGAAATTGCTAGAAAAATGGTAGGAGATCGCCAGTATGAGCTTGAAAGAGAAGCTGAATTGAAATTACGAGATTATCTACGAAGTCTAAAGGCAGAACGTAGCTTTAACTTTAGCAATGGTAGATTGATCCGAAATATCATTGAAAAAGCGGTGAGAGCACAAGCAGTAAGACTATTGTATCAAGGAAAGTATGATCGTAAAGCTCTACTTACTTTAACAAAGGACGATATTAAAGTGGAGAAAATGCAAAATGAGGAACTTTAGTCATTATAGTTCCTCTAAAATTAGAGAAAAAGTAGTGCAAGTTTCCGGTAAAGAAAGTTATGAAACTTTACTAACCGTACTTGCACTTTTCTTATTGGAAAGATTATAGTAAAGATTGGCAATAATATTTGGTAAGGCACAAGTTTAAAGAAAAGGTTGTGAAGCTTTGGTTGAAACAACTAAAAGTACGGAAGAAAAAGTATTACTTGTCGGCTGTAAATTAACAGATGTACAAGAAGAACGCTTCCTCTATTCAATGCAAGAATTAGCAGCTCTTACGAAAACTGCAGGAGGGGTAATTTTTAGTACTGTTATTCAAAATCGACATAGCTTAGATCGAGCTACATATATCGGAAAAGGGAAAATTGAAGAAATTATTCCACTAGTAGAAGAACAAGAAATTGATGTGGTCATTTTTAATGATGAGCTGTCAACTAGCCAAGTTCGAAATTTAACCGCACAAATACCAGCAAGAATTATTGATCGAACACAGCTTATTTTAGATATTTTTTCAAAACGTGCAAAATCAAAAGAAGGTAAGCTTCAGGTAGAATTGGCGCAGCTAAATTATTTGTTACCTCGTTTGTCAGGACAAGGCCACTCGTTATCGAGACTTGGAGGTGGAATTGGTACGAGGGGGCCAGGTGAAACTCAGCTTGAAACCGATCGCCGACATATTAGACGACGAATGGATGAGATAAAAGAACAATTAAAGGCAATTGTTAAGCATCGAGCATTATATCGTGAACGTAGAAAGGAAAATCGTGCTTTCCAAATCGCCTTAGTCGGTTATACGAATGCTGGTAAATCAACGCTTCATAATCGCTTAACATTGGCTGATGCACTAGAAGAAGACAAATTATTTGCTACATTAGACCCATTAACAAGAAGAGTAAAACTGCCTAGTGGATTTCAAGCCTTGCTTACAGATACAGTTGGCTTTATTCAAGACCTTCCGACAACATTAGTGGCAGCGTTTCGTTCGACGCTAGAAGAAGTACGTGAAGCAGATTTTTTATTACATGTCGTTGACGCCTCTAACGAAGATTATTTTAATCATGAAGAGACAGTCTTGGCATTATTAGATCAACTCGAAGTAAAGGATGTACCAATGTTAACGGTTTATAATAAAAGAGATGCCATGACATTACAGTTTGTCCCTTCAAATGGGAAACAATCCATTTTAATTTCTGCTCTTCAAGAAGAAGATTTATCGAAACTCTTACTTCGAGTGGAAGAGGAATTAAAAGGAAAATTTAACTACTTTGAAGCAAAAATCCATGCTAGTAACGGAAAGTTGTTAGCTAACTGTCAAATGGAAACGATTATCGAAAATCGAAGTTGGATTGAAGAAGAGGAAAGTTATTTGTTAAATGGCTACGTTTCGCCTACTTCATCAATGTTTAAACAAATACAACAATTCAAGGCATAAAAAGGAGTATATATGTACGATCAATTTTCAAATGGTGAAACATTAAAGCAAATCGTTTTAGAAGTTGAAGAACAAATTCAAGAAATACATAAAAAAATTGAAATGGTGATGGAAGAAAACCAGTTAAACGTCTTACAAGCGTTTCGAAGTCATCAAGTGTCTGATTTCCACTTCACACCATCGACAGGTTATGGTTATGATGATGTTGGTCGAGATACGTTAGAATCAATTTATGCTCATGTATTTGGAGGAGAAGCAGCAATTGTTCGTCCTCAAATTATTTCAGGGACCCATGCTATAGCTACATGTTTATTTGGAGTCTTACGACCGGGTGATGAGCTGCTCTATATTACCGGTAAGCCATATGATACGTTAGAGGAAGTTGTAGGGAGTAGAGGCAATGGCAATGGATCACTTAAGGAATTTGGAATTACTTATGACTGTGTTGACCTAACTTCTGAAGGTAAGGTAGATTTTGATGAAGTAGTGAAAAAAGTAAAAGGTAATACAAAAGTGATTGGGATCCAAAGATCTAAAGGATACGCTAATCGGCCGTCTTATACAATTAGTGAAATTAAAGAAATGATTACCTTCGTGAAAGAAATAAAGGAAGATGTCATTGTTTTCGTAGATAATTGCTATGGTGAATTTGTTGAGACGATGGAACCTTGTCACGTTGGAGCAGACTTAATAGCTGGATCGTTAATTAAAAATCCAGGCGGAGGAATCGTGAAAACTGGAGGCTATATTGTTGGAAAAGAAACGTTAGTAGATTTAGCCTCATATCGACTGGCTGCTCCAGGTATAGGGAAAGAAGGAGGAGCATCGTTATATAGTTTGCAAGAAATGTATCAAGGTTTTTTCCTTGCGCCTCATATCGTTGGACAAGCGTTGAAAGGAGCTGTTTTTACAGCCGCCTTTTTGGAAAAGTTACAATTTTCCACAAATCCAAAATGGGATGCAAAGCGTACGGATCTCATTCAATCGGTCCAGTTTGATCAAGCAAGTACGATGATCGCTTTTTGCCAAGGTATTCAACAAGCGGCGCCAGTAAATGCACATGTTACTCCTTACCCTAGTCCTATGCCAGGTTACGTGGACGAAGTGATAATGGCGGCAGGTACATTTATTCAAGGAGCTAGTATTGAATTTTCTGCGGATGGACCTTTGCGCCCCCCTTATGTTGCTTATGTACAAGGTGGTCTTACTTATGGTCATGTCAAAATTGGTATATTAACAGCAGTTGATCATCTTGCAAAAAAAGGATTACTAACATTCTAATTAAGTATAAACCAATATTAATTTTTAACCACCCTATCCCTAGGGTGTCTTTTTTTGTCTTGCGAAGACGGGTATAGAAACGGAAATTAAAGCTAAAATAGGGATGTTAGATTATCTAACATAGTTTTCGTGTGAACTAAGCTCACATGTATTGACAGCTTTTCTCTCCTGTTGTAACCTAATAATAATAAATCAAAGGGGGGAGGCAATTGGGAGATCATATAAGACGAAACATGCCACTGTTTCCAATGAGTATCGTAAAGAAGCTTACTGAATTAACAGCGAGACAAATTAGATACTATGAAGAGCACGGGTTGATTTTTCCGGCTCGTACAGAAGGGAACCAACGTCTATTTTCCTTTAATGACGTTGATAGACTTTTAGAAATCAAAGAGTTAATCGATCAAGGTGTTAATATTTCTGGTGTAAAGCACGTTTTTCTAATGAAGCAGCAAGGGAAACTCGCAAACCCAGAAGTCCTCCAAAATAGTGATCCAAAAGTACGTAAAGAATTAACGGATCATCAGCTAAGAAGTTATTTAAAAAGTGAATTAATGATGGCAGGACGATTTGGTAAAGCATCGTTAATACAAGGAGAACTATCAAGATTTTTTCATTAAGCTAAAATCATCATTTCGGTAAAACAACGTTTTGCTAAGATGGTTGTATAATAAATTATTAAAAAAAATATGGAAAATTAATTAGGAGGAGTATGAATTATGGGAGCAAAATTTTCAAGAGAAGACATTATGAGATTGGCTGAAGAGGAGAATGTAAGGTTTTTACGTTTACAATTTACTGACTTATTAGGAATAATTAAAAATGTAGAAGTACCGATAAGCCAATTGACAAAAGTATTAGATAACTTAATGATGTTTGATGGTTCTTCAATTGAAGGGTTTGTTCGTATTGAAGAGTCTGATATGTACTTGTATCCTGATATAGATACATGGGTAGTGTTCCCATGGACAAGTGAAAAAGGGAAAGTTGCTCGTTTAATCTGTGATGTATATGATGCAACAGGTGCACCTTTTGCAGGTGACCCTCGTGGAGTACTAAAACGAGTATTAGCTGAAGCGAAAGAACTTGGCTTCACATCGTTCAATATCGGACCAGAGCCGGAGTTCTTCTTATTCAAAGTTGATGAAAAAGGCGAACCGACTTTAGAATTAAATGATAAAGGTGGCTATTTTGACTTAGCGCCTACAGACTTAGGGGAAAATTGTCGTCGTGACATCGTTCTAGAACTTGAAGACATGGGCTTTGAAATTGAAGCTTCTCATCATGAAGTGGCGCCAGGACAACACGAAATTGACTTTAAATATGCCGATGCAATCACAACTTGTGATAACATTCAAACGTTTAAACTAGTTGTTAAAACAATTGCTAGAAAACATGGCTTACACGCTACATTCATGCCAAAACCTTTATTTGGAGTAAATGGTTCAGGAATGCATTGTAACATGTCATTATTTAAAGGGAATGAAAACGTATTTTATGATAAATCAACTGAAACAGGTTTAAGTGAAACGGCAATGAGCTTCTTAGCAGGTATCCTCAAGCATGCTGAAGCGTTTACGGCAATCACAAACCCAACAGTCAACTCTTATAAACGCTTAGTGCCTGGGTATGAAGCACCTTGTTACGTAGCTTGGTCAATGCGTAACCGTAGTCCACTAATCCGTATTCCAGCTTCTCGTGGTTTAAGTACACGTATTGAAGTACGTAGCCCAGACCCAGCAGCTAACCCATATCTAGCAATGGCTACAATGCTTGCTGCAGGTCTTGACGGAATTAAAAATAATCTTACTCCTCCTCCATCAACAGACCGTAACATCTATGTTATGAATAAGGAAGAGCGTATTGAAGCAGGGATCAATGATCTTCCTGCAACATTAAAAGAAGCACTTGATAAGCTTAGAGCTGATGAAGTAATCACAACTGCTCTTGGAGAGCACGCATTAGAACACTTCTGTGAAGCGAAGGAAATCGAATGGGATATGTTCCGTACGCAAGTTCACCCTTGGGAGCGCGAGCAATACATGTCGAACTACTAATCCTAAAGAAACCCTTGATGCCATTGGTATCAAGGGTTTTTTCATCACACTTATAAACCTAGTTGTTTGCTGCCGTTAATTACCGTTAAATTGTCTACCAAGGATGTCCAGGTCTTCTAGGTCGCCTTCTTGGTGGTCTAGGGTAAAAAGGCGGATAGTAAGGTGGATAAAATGGCGGGTAGTATGGTGGTATATACGGTGGAAAAGGTGGCGGATAAAAAGGTGGCCGCCATGGGTACCATGGATACATAAAATCACCTCCAACTAAAAGTAATATAGTTTATTCAGTGATCTTTTTTCAGAGCTTATTCAAATGAAAATAGGCTACTTGGTAGTGGTTGAATGTAATTAATCATTTAATAAGGGATATGAAAAAATAAATAAGAGAATGTTGGAATAAAATGTATGAAACTGTTAATAGTAATAAAGGTTGATAAGCTTAAAGCATTTACCTTTTGGAGGTGGGTGCTTTTTTATCTAGATAAACAAAAAAGACCAACAAATTGCTGGTCCTTTGTTTTAGAATTAAATTTTTTAATGTACTGAACGAAACACACCGATAACTTTACCTAAGATCGAACAGTTTTGTAGAATGATAGGCTCCATAGAAGAATTTTCTGGTTGAAGTCTAATAAAATCTTTTTCTTTAAAGAAACGTTTTACCGTTGCTTCATCTTCTTCTGTCATCGCGACAACAATATCGCCGTTATTAGCAGTTTGCTGTTGTCTTACGATCACCATGTCTCTATCGAAAATTCCAGCCTCAATCATACTATCTCCTTGGATAACAAGAACAAAGACTTTGTCATCACCGACAAATTTTTCGGGGAGGGGTAGATAGTCTTCGACATTTTCATAAGCAGTAATAGGCTCTCCGGCAGTTACTTTACCAATGATTGGAACGTAGGAAGTGTTAGGAGTTGCTTGTTCAAAATCTTCCCCTTTTAGATCTAGTACCTCAATTGCTCTAGGTTTAGTTGGGTCTCTTCGAATAAAACCTTTTTTTTCTAAACGAGATAAATGTCCATGAACAGTAGAGCTAGATGCTAAACCTACTGCTTCACCGATCTCTCGAACTGAAGGTGGATACCCCTTTTTACGAACTTCATCCTTAATAAAGTCTAATATTTCTTGCTGCCGTTTTGATACCTTATTCATTATGTAGCACCCCATTTTTTCTTTATCTTACCATAAATTATACTTTAAATTAGGTTGTTATGCAAACATAAGTTCTAAAAAACAGTTGACTAGAACGAATGTTCGTTTTATTATAAAAGGGAACAAATATTCTTATGTGAGAAAGTGAGTGTTTCAATTGAATAAAATTCGAATTTCTTCAATCCAAGATATGAGTTACATTATTTTGTTTTTTATCATAGTCGTTTTTATGTTAATGTCTATTAAAGTTTCTGCTCAGCCCAAATATGAATCTTTAGTAGAAGTTGAAGTTAGCTCTGGCGACACGCTGTGGTCAATTGCCACTAAGTATTCCGAAGGGATGACGATACCGTCTTACATCGCGTTAATAAAAGTAGAAAACAATCTTAAGGATCATCACATTTATCCGGGACAAGTCTTATATGTTCCCCAACTAAATTCAATAAAGGTAGGAACTGCAAATGAAAGCGATTATTTACTGTCGAGTAAGTACTGACAAGTTAACGCAACACTCTTCTTTAACAAGACAAAAAGAAGAATTGGCTTTACTAGCTAAGAAAAACAATTTCACGATTTATAAAATAATTGAGGAAAAGGCTAGTGGATATGAAATAGAGAGGGAAGGTATTTTTGAACTTTTAGAAGACTTTAAAGAAAAAAGAGCGGATGTGTTACTAATCCAAGATGACACACGTCTAGGGAGAGGTAATACGAAAATTGCACTCGTTCACCAATTGATCAAATACGATATTCAAATCCAAACAATAAATGATGACGGAGAATTAAAACTCTCAGAGACAGATACATTAGTTTTAGATATTGTCAGTGTCGTTGAGGAATATCAAAGAAAGCTTCATAACTTAAAAATAAAAAGAGGCATGAAAAAGGCGATTGAAAATGGATACAATCCCCTCGAAAATCTTGGGAATTCTAATTCAGGTGGCCGAAACAAAAAGGAAGTACCAATTGAGGAAATTATTAGACTTAAGACGATGAAGTTAACATTCCGAGAAATTGCCGCCACGCTAAGGGGATTTGGATACGACGTTTCAAAAGCCACTGTACACCGCCGCTACCAAGAACATCTTCTAAAAAATGAAGAGGGGTTACATTTTCCTCAGTAAAATGCTAGCAAACAAATTTCTTATCTTAATTATTACTCATACAAGTACATAAATAGGAAATCATATATTGAAATGGTAAAAAAAGTTGAAAAGGTCCTTTACTTCATGTACATTTTGTATAGGTCTGATCAATTTTGGAGGTTTATTTAATGTTATCTAAAGAAAAAATAAATCGAATTAACGAGCTGTCAAAAAAAGCAAAAGAAAACAATCTTACAACGGAGGAAGCTATTGAGCAACAACAATTGCGACAAGAATATATTCAAACGTTTCGGTCTTCGTTTAATAACCAACTTCACTCGATTAAAGTTGTAGACGAAAAAGGTGAGGATGTTACCCCAGGTAAATTAAAAATGAGTAAGGAAAAAGGAAATAGTCATTTAAAGCATTAATGTTACTATTTTCGACAAAAATAAACCACTTTTCCCAGAGATATCCTTGTTAATTTGTGAAAGAAAGTATATGATGAAAAACGTAATAAAATGTTAAATGAGGAAAGAAAGGATGATCTTTACATGACGATTAATGTTGATGAATTAGCAATTAATACGATACGTACTTTATCGATTGATAGTATTGAGAAAGCAAACTCTGGTCACCCAGGTATGCCTATGGGGGCGGCTCCGATGGCATATTCACTTTTTGCAAAGTATATGAATCATAACCCAAGTAATCCTAATTGGTTTAATAGGGATCGCTTTGTATTATCTGCAGGTCATGGCTCTATGCTGTTATATAGCTTACTACATCTTTCTGGATATGATTTATCATTAGAGGATCTACAAAGTTTCCGTCAGTGGGGAAGTAAAACACCAGGTCACCCTGAATTTGGACATACTCCAGGGGTAGACGCAACAACTGGTCCTTTAGGACAAGGGGTTGCTATGGCAGTTGGAATCGCTATGGCTGAGAAACACCTAGCTGCTGTCTATAATAAAGAAGATCTACAAATCGTTGATCATTATACATATTCAATTTGCGGTGACGGAGACTTAATGGAAGGTGTATCAGCTGAGGCTTCATCACTAGCTGGGCACTTAAAATTAGGCCGTTTAATCGTGTTGTACGATTCAAATGACATTTCTTTAGATGGTGAATTAAATAGATCTTTTAGCGAAAGCGTTGAAGATCGTTATAAAGCATACGGTTGGCAAGTTATTCGAGTAGAACAAGGAAACGACATCGAAGAAATTAATAAAGCAATTGAGCTTGCAAAGCAAGATGATCGTCCGACTTTAATCGAAGTGAAAACAACAATCGGATATGGATCACCGAATAAAGCAGGGAAATCAGCATCACACGGTGCGCCACTTGGTAAAGATGAAATTAAGCTAACAAAAGAAGCTTATAAGTGGTCATACGAACAAGAGTTCCATATTCCTGAAGAAGTTTCAGAAGTTTTTGCTGCTGTAAAAAAATCGGGAATTACTAAAGAAGCACAGTGGAATGAGTTAATGAAGCAATATGAAGCACAGTACCCTGAGCTTGCTAGCGAATTAAAGCTCGCTATCAGTGGGGATCTTCCAGAAGGGTGGGACCAAAACCTACCTGTTTATGAAGGTGGCAAGGATAATGTTGCAACACGTTCTTCATCAGGAGAAGTACTTAATGCTTTAGCAAATAATATATCGCAAATCTTTGGAGGTTCTGCAGACTTAGCCTCTTCTAATAAAACAATGTTAAAAGGTAAAGGCGACTTCACAAGAGATGACTACAGTGGAAGAAACATTTGGTTTGGAGTAAGGGAATTTGCGATGGGAGCAGCCTTAAATGGTATGGCACTTCATGGTGGCGTAAAAGTATTTGGTGCAACATTCTTCGTCTTCTCTGATTACTTACGTGCGGCTATTCGCTTATCAGCACTTATGAAGTTACCTGTTACGTATGTGTTTACACATGACAGCATTGCTGTTGGTGAAGATGGTCCTACTCATGAGCCAGTTGAGCAATTAGCTTCACTTCGTGCTATGCCTGGTATTTCAGTTATTAGACCTGGTGATAGCAACGAGACAGTTGCGGCTTGGAAACTTGCACTTGAAAGTAAAGATGAGCCAACAATTCTTGTATTATCACGTCAAGATTTAATGACTCAGGAAGCAACAAAAGAACTTGCTTATGAGGGTGTCAAGAAAGGTGCTTATGTTATCTCACCTGCAAAAGGGGAGGCTAATGGTATCTTACTTGCATCAGGGTCTGAAGTTCAATTAGCTGTTGAGGCACAAAAACAACTTGAAACTGAAGGGATCTTTGTTTCTGTAGTAAGTATGCCAAGTTGGGATCGCTTTGAGAAGCAATCACAAGAATATAAGAACTCAGTTATTCCTCAAGATGTAAAAGCTCGTGTTGCAATTGAAATGGGCTCATCTTTAGGATGGCATAAATACGCTGGTGATAAAGGTGCTGTTATTGCCATTGACCAATTTGGTGCATCAGCTCCAGGTGAAAAAATTATGGCTGAGTATGGCTTTACTGTAGAAAACGTTATTGCAAAATTAAAAGCTACGTTTGAAAACTAATTAAACAACTTACGGGGCTGACTCATTATTCTTTGTCAGCCTCGTATTGTTTTCTTCAATCTACAATTAAACCTTTAATATGACAAAAATAGTGCGGTATTTCTCCGTTATTTGACAATCATTTCTTTGGACATGCTTTATAGTTTAGATAAGGGATAGCATTTTTCCCTTATTCCAATTAGATGCTTTTGTTTGTTTAAAGAATTGAGTCGATGGGGGAATAATAAATGAGACACTATTACATTTATTTATTAAAGCCTGAAATTTCAACTAACTACTTTGGCAAGGAGTGGTTAATCTTTCAATTATTTGTTGAAGGGGAAACGGCTAATAAGGAACTTAGAGAAATAATTGAAAAGCAAATAAATTATATTAGTGGGACAATTCCTACATTACTAGTAAAAAAAGGCCTTGAGAAATCATTAAAAACTCGTAATGATTTTTATGTATTACAAGATCATTATTACTTAGATGTTAAAGCACTTGATAGCAAGGCTGTTTTGAAAGATCACGGGAATATGTTAACGATATCTGCCAGTGGTACTTATCAAGCTGAAACCGTCTTTTTTGAAGTGTTGCGGCAAATTAATCCTGCATTTTTTGCGATGGACTTTGAAAATAAAAATTTTGGCTGGTTAAACCCTGTTAAGCAAGTTAATTATATTTAATACTTTGATTCAATAATGTATTAGGGTATAATTAATTGGATGCAAATGCATGGCTGTCTATTCTTAGACACAACTAGAAGGAGGAAGAAGTTCAATGACTTGGATGTATATTTTAGTCGGCTTGTTATCATTAATTGCCGGTGTTGCGATTGGCTTTTTTATTGCCCGCAAAACAATGATGAATTACCTTAAGAAAAACCCACCTATTAATGAAAAGATGTTACGCGTGATGATGATGCAAATGGGTATGAATCCATCGCAAAAGAAAATTACGCAAATGATGAAAGCAATGAACAATCAAACGAAGTAATAAAGGACAAGCACTCCGTTTTTGGAGTGTTTTTTCATATTTAAATGATTTTTTAGGTTTGCTTTATGAAGAAAAAATCATTATTGTAATAAGTAAATGGTCTAATTTATAGAGGATGAGATAAATGGTTTCTGATGAATACAAAATACCTAAACTATCTATTTTCCAGTGGAATTCAGAAAAATGTTTAACAATTGACGTTCGATCTCCACAAGAGTTTAATGAGGCAACTTTACCTAAAGCTATTAATGTACCAATCTTTAATAATGAAGAACGGGTTAAGGTAGGTACTATCTATAAGCAAGTAGGAAAAGTTGAAGCAGTTAAGCTAGGATTATCAATTTATTCTAAGAAGATACCTGATATTTTTGAAACTATCATAAAACTAAAAGAACAGCATCCTAAAAAGAAGATAGTTATTGTATGCGCTAGAGGTGGTATGAGAAGTCAAAGTATTGCCTCTACATTAAATATGCTAGGTATTCATTGTTACCAGTTAGATGGCGGTTTTCGAACTTATCGTAGTTTAATTGTAGACAAGCTTAACGAGTATGCAAATGTAGAGAAGCGTTTTTTTATCGTTTCAGGAAATACAGGTTCGAAAAAAACGATTATCCTGCAAAAATTAAAACGAGAAGGATATCCTGTACTAGATCTTGAAGATTTAGCAGGGCATCGTGGTTCTGCCTTTGGTGGGATTGGTTTAGAAGTGAGATCGCAAAAGAAGTTTGAATCATTGTTAGTTGCTGAGCTAGAATACTACCAGGATTCGCCTTACTATATTATTGAATCGGAAAGCAAACGGATAGGAAATATCATTGTGCCAGACTTTATTATTAATGGGAAAAAGACAGGTATTAATATTGAATTAGTATATCCATTACAAAATAGAGTACAACATATAATGGAAACCTATCAACCAAATAAGTATGGAAAAGAAATTCTAGAGGCGTTTATGGTCATAAAAAAACGGATGCCTGTGCCGATTGGGACAGAAATACACAACCTATTGCTAAACAAGCAATATGATTTAGCATTTGAACTACTACTAAAAAACTACTATGATCCGCAATATGTTCATGCTTCATCGCAAAATGACCAGCTTCATCACCAACTTAAGTTTACACAAATTACTGAAGCAGTTGAAGGTGTAAAAAAAGTAATAGCTCATTATGAATATCAACTTAAAAAAATTGAAGGAATGGTTCAATTATGACCATTCTTTTTTTATTTCTATATTCTCGTGTAGAAACTTCGCCCAGTGTTTTTTTTGTATAAAAAATTATTTCGCCTCTAGAATTTTTTACTTCTAACAATCACAATACTCTGATAAAATTATCTTTATTATACAAATATAAAAAGAACTCGAGGAGAAAAATATGAAGGTTTTTATCGATTTACTATGGTTCTTTAAGGAAGAAAAAAGAAAGTACCTAATGGGAATTTTGTTACTTGCCTTTGTGTCGCTACTTTCCCTACTTCCACCATATATAGTTGGGGTAATTGTCGACCATATTGAAAAGAGAACGTTAACGTTTACCACGCTTTTCTCGTGGGGGGGAGTTCTTTTCGCAGTTGCGGTGGCCGTTTATATTTTCCGTTATTTTTGGCGGATTATGATTTTTGGTGCATCGATCCGATTAGCGAGGAAACTGCGAAATCAACTATATGAACACTTTACTAAGATGTCGCCTAATTTTTATCATTCAAGACGTACTGGGGATTTAATGGCCCATTCCACAAACGACATAAGAGCTGTCGAACAAACAGCTGGAATTGGTGTCTTAACACTTGTGGACTCTTTACTAATGGGCAGCTTCGTTATTATCACAATGGCATTTACGATCAGTTGGAAACTGACATTAATTTGCTTAATTCCAATGCCATTTATGGCCCTTGCTACAAGTTATTATGGCTCGTTACTTCACGAACGTTTTGGCAAAGCTCAAGCTGCCTTTTCTAGTTTAAATGATAAGGTACAAGAAAGTATGTCAGGAATTAGAGTTATTAAAACTTTTGGCTACGAAAAAGACGATGTTGAATCATTTCGAGAAAAGTCTGAAGATGTTGTTCAAAAAAACATCTCTGTTGCAAAGGTCGATGCATTATTTGATCCAACCATTTCTCTAATTGTCTCGATCTCTTTTTTCTTGTCAATTCTTTTTGGGGCAAGGTATGTAGTCGCTGATGAATTAACAATTGGACAATTAACGAGTTTTACGATTTATTTAGGCTTATTGATTTGGCCAATGTTAGCATTTGGCTGGTTATTTAACATTGTTGAAAGGGGTCGTGCCTCTTATAATCGTGTATCTTCGTTACTAAGTGTAAAAGCCGATATTGAAGATGCAGAAAAAACAGTTTCAGAACAACCTATAGGAACCATCGAGTACAGAATTAATCGTTTTACATACACCGACGAAGAAGTTGTTCTACAAGATGTTTCGTTTCATTTAAATAAAGGTGAAACGTTAGGAGTAGTTGGTCGAACAGGAAGTGGAAAAACAACGTTAATGAAGTTATTTATGCGGCAGTTCGATTTAACAGACGGAGATATTTATTTTTCAAATCGTCCTATTAAAGAATATTCAGTTGAAGCCCTTCGTAAATCAATTGGCTATGTACCGCAAGATCACTTTTTGTTTTCAGCAACGATCGGTGACAATATTGCTTTTGCTAAACCGAAAGCAACAATGTCAGAAATTATTGAAGCGGCCAAACTTGCTTCCATTCATGAAGATATTATTAAACTACCTGATGGATATGAAACAATTGTCGGTGAACGGGGTGTGACGTTATCTGGAGGCCAAAAGCAGCGAATTTCGATTGCGCGAGCACTAATTGCCAATCCAGAAGTTCTAATTTTAGATGATAGTTTATCAGCTGTTGATGCAAAAACAGAAGAGGCGATATTAGAGGCACTGCGAGGCGTTCGTCGGGATAAAACGACCATGATTACAGCTCACCGCTTAAGCGCCATCAAACATGCTAATCTCATTGTTGTTTTAGATCATGGAAAAATCGTTCAAAAAGGAACTCATGACGAGTTAATGTCTGTAGATGGTTGGTATAAAGAGATGTATGAAAAACAAAAGCTAGAAACGCTAGTAGAACAGGGAGGCTCAAAAGATGAGTGATAAAAATAAAGAATCATTGCTGTTTGAGCCAATGAACCAAAAGCTCGTTTTTAAGCGATTAATTACTTATACGAAGCCGCATATACGTTGGCTTACAATTGCCTTTGTTTTACTACTTCTTGGGACTGGCGCGCAAATCTTAGGACCAATTCTAGTAAAAATATTTATTGATGATTACTTAACACCGAGAATTTTTGACTTTCAACCATTACTATGGTTAGGGGCAGGGTATTTAGGGTTGCATTTTGCTAGTGTGGCAATTACGTATGTGCAATTATTCTTGTTTCAGAAGATCGCTTTACAAATTATTCAACAATTACGTATTGATGTGTTTGAGAAAGTTCAAAACTTAGGGTTAGCTTTTTTTGATAAGTTCCCAACCGGGGGACTTGTCTCAAGGATTACCAATGACACAGAGACAATTAAAGACCTTTATGTCAGTGTTCTTTCAAATTACGTGCAAAACGGGATGTTTTTAATTGGTGTTTTTGTGGCAATGTTTTATTTAAATGTTCAACTAGCCCTCTTTTGTTTGTTTATATTGCCGATTTTGCTTATTTTAATGCAAGCATATCGCCGTTTTAGTTCGAAGTTTTACGCTGAAATGAGTGAAAAATTAAGTCAGCTAAATGCGAAGATTAGTGAATCAATCCAAGGAATGACAGTTATCCAAATCTTTCGCCAAGAGAAAAGACTAAGAAAAGAGTTTGAAAAAATTAACGATGAACACCAAAAAGCTTGGTTGAAAAGTATTAAGCTTGATGGATTATTATTAAGGCCTGCTGTTGATTTTGTTTCAATTATGGCTTTAGTTCTTGTATTAAGCTTTTTTGGAATTACTTCCTTCAATAGCCCGGTTGAAATAGGTGTCCTGTACGCATTCATTAATTATTTAGATCGCTTTTTTGAGCCAGTTAATCAAATGATGATGCGATTATCAATTTTTCAACAAGCAATTGTCTCAGCTAGCCGTGTTTTTCGCCTGTTAGACCATGATGAAATTGCTCCTGGCCAAAAAGG
Source organism: Anaerobacillus isosaccharinicus (assembly GCF_001866075.3). Lineage (GTDB taxonomy): Bacteria > Bacillota > Bacilli > Bacillales > Anaerobacillaceae > Anaerobacillus > Anaerobacillus isosaccharinicus. Next base: position 3,540,265 of record NZ_CP063356.1, read on the forward strand.
CGAGGGGTATCCGCTAATTGAAAAAGGAGAAGTTGAGTTCCGTAACGTTAGTTTCTCTTATGATGGAAAGCATGAAGTTTTGAAAAATATTTCTTTTACCGCCAAAAAGGGAGAAACGATCGCCCTTGTGGGCCATACAGGTAGTGGGAAAAGTTCGATCATTAACTTATTAATGCGGTTTTATCCGGGTGTTAAAGGGGATATTCTCCTTGATGGTGTTCCCATTGAAAAATTTACTAATGAAGAGTTAAGAAAAAAGATGGGACTTGTTCTCCAAGATCCATTTTTGTTTGTAGGTACGGTAGAAGATAATATTAGGTTCTATAGCCATGAATTAACCAAAGAAGAGATTATTCATGCGGCGAAATTTGTTCATGCAGAAAGCTTTATTAAAAATCTCCCTGAGGGGTATGACGCGAAAATTGGTGAGCGCGGTTCAACGCTGTCAAGTGGTCAACGGCAGTTGCTTTCTTTTGCTAGAACGATTGCTCTAAATCCTAGTATTCTTGTTTTAGATGAAGCAACAGCAAACGTTGATACAGAAACAGAAGGAGAAATTCAAAAAGCGTTAGAGAAGATGCGTTTAGGTAGAACGACGATAGCAATCGCCCACCGCCTATCAACAATCCAAGATGCTGACCAAATTTTAGTGTTACACCAAGGTGAAATAGTTGAACGGGGGAACCACCAAGAGTTGATTAAACAAGGCGGTTTATACCATAAAATGTATCTACTCCAACAAGGTGACCCAGAAGAAATTGAACAGGTGACAACCTCTGAATTCGCATAACTTAAAAAACAGTCGACGACGATCGGCTGTTTTTTTATTGACAAAAATACTGTGTGGGGGTATGGTATATATAGAGGTGATGACATGGAAAAAGACATTTTAAATATTCCCCTTCATCCAGAGAAGAGTCCAGCTGTAAAAAGACGAGAAGAAGAAAAACAAAAATTAGTAAATCGTCTGAAGCGGGTTGAGGGACAAGTTAGAGGTATACAACGCATGATTGAAGATGATCGCTATTGTGTTGATGTTTTAGTTCAAGTGTCAGCTGTATCAGCAGCATTAAAAAAAGTCGGCTATACGCTTTTAGAGCATCATACTAGAGGTTGTGTTAGTCAGGCAGTTAGTGAAGGTGATGGCGACGAAGCAATTGAAGAGTTGATGAAAGTAATCCAGCAGTTTTCCAAATCATAAATAGACTAGGTGATGATAAATGGGAGAAAAGAACGTCCAATTAACGATCGGAGGAATGACGTGTGCTGCGTGTTCTTCAAGGATTGAAAGAGTGCTAAATAAACAGGAAAGTGTAACGGCTTCTGTTAATCTAGCAATGGAAAAAGCAACAATTAGCTTTGACCCTACGCAAACATCTTTAAAAGACATTGAAGGAAAGATCGAAAAGCTAGGGTTTGAAGTGAAAAAGACTAAATTAGAGTTAGATGTCAAGGGGATGACTTGTGCAGCTTGTTCTGCTCGCATTGAAAAGGTTGTTAATAAACTAGAAGGTGTCGTGCTTGCGACGGTTAATTTACCCCTTGAACGAGGTACGGTTGAATACGTAACGGGGGTAACTTCAGAAGAAGAAATTATAAAACGGATTGAAAAAATCGGTTTTCAAGCTTCTGTCCGAAAAGAAGAAAAAGAAGAGTTGTCTAAGGATAAAGAAGTAGCGCGCCAGAAACGAATGTTTTTGATCGCCCTAATCTTTTCTTTACCATTATTTGTAACAATGGTGGATCACTTTTACCCTGAAGAGATGCTTTTACCCCATTGGTTTATGAATGGCTATCTACAATGGGCGCTTGCAACACCAGTTCAGTTTTACGCGGGACTACAATTTTATAAAGGTGCATTTAAGTCTCTACGTGGTGGTAGTTCGAACATGGATGTACTTGTTGCAATGGGAACGTCAGCCGCTTACTTCTACTCAGTATGGCTTGTGCTACAAGGAGAGGTTTATCTTTTCTTTGAAACAAGTGCTGTGATTATTACATTAATTTTACTTGGTAAACTACTAGAAGCAAGAGCAAAAGGACGTACGTCGGAAGCAATTAAAAAACTAATGGGATTACAAGCAAAAAAAGCGATCGTCATCCGCGATGGTGTAGAAAGTGAAATTGCCATTGAAGATGTTCGAATGAATGATGTTGTCGTTGTTAAACCTGGAGAGAAAATTCCTGTTGATGGGATTGTTGTTGAAGGGTATACAACGATCGATGAATCAATGCTGACAGGAGAAAGTATTCCTGTCGATAAAACGATTGATGATGAAGTCATTGGGGCAACGATAAATAAGCATGGCTCATTTAAATTTAAAGCAACAAAGGTTGGTAAAGAAACAACTTTGGCGCAAATTATAAAAGTGGTCGAAGATGCCCAAGGATCTAAAGCACCAATCCAACGTTTAGCAGATATTATTTCAGGTTATTTTGTACCTGTTGCTGTTTTAATTGCGGTGATCTCGTTTGTTACGTGGTATTTTATTCTTGGAGCAAGTTTCCAAGATGCCTTAATTAATTTTACTGCTGTTCTAGTAATAGCTTGTCCATGTGCCTTAGGTTTAGCAACACCAACATCGATTATGGTAGGGACAGGTAGAGGTGCTGAAAATGGTATTTTGTATAAAGGCGGAGAGCATTTAGAGCGAGCTCACAAAACAGATACAGTTGTGTTAGATAAAACAGGGACAATCACGAAAGGCGAACCTGAACTAACAGACGTGATCCCTGTACAAAATTGGGAAAAAGCAGAGTTGTTAAGGTTGGCAGCTTCCATTGAGAAGGGCTCTGAGCATCCTCTTGGTCAAGCGATTGTGAAAGCAGCTAAAGAGAAAGACATTGTCCTAAGTAGCGTCGAACAATTTGAGGCCATTCCAGGACATGGGTTAAAAGCAGTTTTTGAAGGAAAGGAAGTCCTAATCGGTACGAGAAAGCTTTTGCGTGAAAATAGTATTGACTTTAAAGACCTTGAAGCTGAAATGACTAAATTAGAGTCTGATGGAAAAACAGCGATGCTTGTAAGTGTTAATGGACAATTAAGTGGAGTAATTGCTGTAGCTGACCAAGTAAAGGAAAGCTCTAAAGAAGCTGTCCACCAATTAAAGAAAATGGGCTATACTGTGATTATGCTTACTGGAGATAATGAACGTACGGCCAAGGCCATTGCAAAGCAAGTTGATATTGATCATGTATTTTCAGAAGTATTACCAGATCAAAAGGCATTTAAGATCAAAGAATTAAAAGACCAAGGTAAGAAAGTTATTATGGTTGGGGATGGCATTAACGATGCCCCAGCGTTAGCCTTAGCTGATATTGGAATGGCAATTGGTACTGGTACAGACGTTGCCATGGAAGCTGCGGATATTACATTAATGCGTGGTGACTTGCGTTCCATTCCTGAAGCGATAAAATTAAGTAGAGCAACCATGCGTAATATTAAGCAAAACTTGTTCTGGGCATTTATTTATAACTCAATTGGCTTACCAATTGCAGCCATGGGCCTACTGGCACCTTGGATTGCCGGAGCCGCGATGGCATTTAGTTCCGTTTCTGTTGTTAGTAACTCTTTACGCCTAAAACGCGTAAAAATCAAATAAAGATCAAAATAATAATATTTAGGGAGTTGTTGAAAAATGGTAGAAGTAACAATTTCAGTTGAAGGTATGAGTTGTGGTCATTGCAAAGCTGCAGTAGAAGGAGCTTTATCAAAAGTTGATGGTGTTGCTAGTGCAGAAGTTAATTTAGCTGCAAAAAATGTAACCGTACAATTTGATAGTGGCAAAGTAAGTGAAGAAAATCTTAAAAATGAAATTGAAGAAGCAGGTTATGACGTAGTCTAATCGTTACGTTACTTAATACAAAGGGAAGGAGGTGAGTATGCCTCTTTCTCTTTTTTACTTTAAATCGCGTTTTCTTTACAAATCAGGCAATTTTATTTTATTGTTGTATTATCTTTTATGAAGGTGGTTTTTTAGTGATCATTAAACGCTTTCTTATTATTTTAAATATCGTTGTCATCCTTCTATTTGTATGGATGGGACAAAAACAGCATGGATTTGAACTGAATAACGATCGCCCAACTTTGCCTTTAGTGGGCTACTTAGGACCATCCTTTAGTCTAGAGAGTTTCGATGGTGAACAAATATCCTATGATAATGACTTGTTAGCTTTAGGTAAACCAATATTGATAAATTTTTGGGCCTCATGGTGTCCCCCTTGCAAAGCCGAGATGCCAGATTTAGTTGAAGTGGCTCACCTTTTTGAACATGAAGTTACTTTTATTGGAATTAATGTAGCAAGTCAAGATAGTCTGAGTCAAAGTAAGGAGTTTCTAGCAAGATTTCATGTTCAATATATGAATTTAAAGGATCCAAATGGTGACGTATCAAGGTTATATCAAGTACCTCCTATTCCTACCACTTTAGTGATTGATAAAGACGGTACAGTCGTTTATCGAAAACTTGGCGGTATGACGAAATCAGAAATGATTGCGGCTATTCAAAGAGGGATTGAAGGAGGAGAAACGAATGCTCAATGAGTTAGATGGAGTACAGTTAGGGCCAATTTTCTTATCATTCTCTATCCTAAGTTTAGGTGTTAGTATGTTGTTTGCATATATTGCATTTGCATACCTTGTAAAGAAAAATGCGCCTAGTATAAGTAATAGAGCTCTTAACACAATTCAAACCAGTGGCCTTATCTTCTTGGTAACCTATAAATTAATGCCATTTATGATGCATCCTTCTTACTTATTGTCACCTTCAAAACTACTCATCTACGCAGGTGGACCTTTTGCCGTACAACTGTCTGCATTAGTGTCACTCATTTATTTTTCCTATTGTTTTTATAAGGAGAAGTGGTCGTTTAAATTAGTCGATTATCTGGCTATTTCTGGTTATATTTTTTTAATTTTAGATAGTATTTTGATTAAAAAATACGGAACTGTGACGCCTCTTCAAATAGGATTTACTATTGAGGGGGTCATGTATCATCCTCTAAACCTATATCACTTGGTATTATATAGTCTTTTTTTCGTCACATTATTTACATTATTAAGAGGCCAAAAATCAGGGGTTTTAGCAGTAATCCTCTTTATTGCTTACTTTTTCATAAAAGCGCTCATTAGCCCCTTCATGTAATCAAATCATTGAAATTTTTTAATAAAATAAAATAGGTTATGTTATAATTATGGATATAGTTTTTTTAGAAAAAGGAGGTCCAGCTTTATGACCTATTTAGCAACTGGGGTTGCCATTTTTATGGCTTTTATGGCTTTTTTTATAAGAATGAGGGCAACAAAGAAACCGGCCACAGTCAAGAAAATTGTTTTACCACCGATGTTTATGTCAACTGGTTTTCTTATGTTTTTATATGAACCAGCTCAAATAAGCTATCTTCAGGTAGCAGAGGCATTAGCTGTAGGGTTGTTTTTTTCATTATTTTTAGTGAGAACTTCAAAGTTCGAAATTAAAGAAAATCAAATATACTTAAAGAAAACAAAAGCGTTCTTATTTATTTTAATTGGACTTTTACTTGTTCGTTTGATTTTAAAGCATATTTTAGGCTACTACATTGACCCAATTCATTTAAGTGGAATGTTCTTTATTGTTGCTTATGGAATGATTGTTCCTTGGCGTATTTCTATGTATATGGGCTTTAAAAAGCTCGAGAAAGAGCTAAAGAAAGAGCTAAAGAACGAAAACCAAGTAACTAAATCTGTTGAAGAGGCAGTTGTTACAAATTAAAAAACAAGCTACCTACTTGTGAAGAGACACAAAGTAGTAGCTTGTTTTTTCATGTAGGGAGCGAGAATATGTAACTATAGTTTTTATAGCACTCTAGCACATTTAAGGTGCTAGAACATGCTATTTGTAGTTACAAGTACTGGCTATATGCAGACCTATCAATATTCTTTTCAGTCAGTTTCTTAACTAAAAATTTATGATCTCGCTTTGGTGTTGCTAAGCAATAGCCTTTAATGATGTAGTCTCTCGTAATAAGCTCTGCGTTATCTTCTAATGCGAGCTCACCAATTTTTCCTTTAATTTTATCTCTAGCAACGTCTCTAAAAAGAGAGGGAACTGGTTCAACTAATTCTTCTAGAAAAGCTTTACCTTCCTCATCCCATAAGGATTTCGTCTGTTCAATATAGTAATCTTGCCAGTCAAGAATTGACTTTCCATCTGCTTTTGGCATCTTTTTTAAGAACTTTCGAAACATAAAATAGCCGCCAATCGACATAAGTACAAAAATAAAAACTGACCAAAAAAGCATGAACCACATGAAATATTCATTTGGCATTTCAAAGTCACCTCTAAATAGTTTGCAATTTATAACTTTCATAATTGTCATTATTATGTTGTCATTATGAAAGTCACTCAATAAAAAATATTGTAGCATAAAAAAGTGTGAGAATGTTAATTTGATGTTTCCAATCCCAATACATAGTTATTTAGTACTAAAAAATAACAAAAAGAAAGCGTTTCCATTTAGGTTTTTCTAAGCATATGGTATAAATATAAGGTAGAGAAAGAGGAGGAGAAAAAATGGAGAGAAAATACAAACATTTTGAAACAAAGGTCATTCACGCAGGTTATGATTCAAAAGAGCATTTAAACAGTTTATCGACACCGATTTATCAAACATCAACGTTTACGTTTGATACGGCAGAACAAGGGGAACGCTTTTTTGCTGGTGAAGAAAAAGGATACATTTATTCTAGATTAGGAAACCCAACCGTTTCAGTTTTACAAGAAAAAGTAGCTGAGATTGAAGAAGGTGAAGCTTGTTTAGCCTTTGGTTCAGGTATGGCAGCAATTTCTGCAGTACTTCTCTCATTAACGAAAGCAAATGATCATGTACTTGTCTCTCAAGGTGTTTATGGTTGTACTTATGGCTTATTAAAATTGATGGAAGAAAAATATAATGTGTCTCATGATTTTTCATTTATGGAAAATGAAGAGCAAATTCGAACATTCATTAGACCTGAAACAACTTGCATTTACATTGAAACTCCAATTAACCCAACAATGAAATTGATTGATCTAGAAATGGTCGTAAAAGTGGCCAAGGAACATAACATTCCGGTTGTCGTTGATAATACATTCTGTTCCCCTTATTTACAAAAACCACTAGTAATAGGTTGTGATGTGGTCATTCATAGTGCGACAAAGTATATTTGTGGTCACGGTGATGTGGTTGCAGGGTTAGCCATTGCTAGCCAGGAGCTAATTAGCAAAATCGCTATGACGACCCAAAAAGATATTGGTGGCATTTTAGCTCCTTTTGACGCTTGGTTGTTACTTAGAGGGCTAAAAACATTGCCGATTCGTATGGACAGACACTGCGATAATACGACAAAACTTGTAGAGTGGATGAAAAATGAACCACAAATTAAATCAGTTTATTATCCAGGAGATGAAAACCATCCTGACTATGGAATTATGAAAAAACAAATGAAACATGGTGGAGGTCTCTTCTCTTTTGAGCTTGACGGGACTAAACAGCAAATCCAACGCTTTATGAATGGTTTGAAGATGATTAAGATCGCTGTTAGTTTAGGCGATGCTGAAACATTAATTCAACATCCAGCCACAATGACTCATTCAGTTATTCCTGAGGACGTAAGATTATCGATGGGAATTACTGATCAACTTATTCGTTTATCTGTGGGACTTGAATCTTGGGAAGATATTCGTGATGATATTAAACAAAGTCTTGATCAAATGAAAAAAAACTAATGAGGATTAAAAAAGAGCGATGCTGTAACTTTACAGTATCGCTTTTATATTGGTACAATTTTCGAGGGGAATCAATAAAAAAAGATCATCATTTGAAAAACTACAACGATCATTGCTTAATTAATGTCCTCTTGAGGTAAAATAAACATTATGGTTAAGAAAAATTGCCAATGGCAATAAGAGAAGAAGGGAAGTTGAACAACTATGTCAAAACAACAAATCGGAGTTGTCGGAGTTGGGGTTATGGGAAAAAGTCTTGCCCTCAATTTTGAAAGTAATGGCTTTTCCGTTGCTATTTATGATATAGCAAAAAAAACAATCGACGAGCTCTTGATTGAACATAAAGATAAAAACATGATCGGAACAGTTGATGTGAAGGAATTTGTCAATTCTTTAGAAACACCAAGAAAAATATTATTAATGGTAAATGCTGGTGAAATTACTGATAAAGCCATTAACTCTTTGGTACCTTATTTAGAAACAGGCGACATTCTCATTGATGGGGGAAATACATACTTTGAAGATACAATTCGTCGAAATAAATTTCTAGCAGAAACGGGGATTAACTTTATTGGTGCTGGAGTTTCAGGTGGGGAAGAAGGAGCATTAAAGGGACCGGCGATTATGCCTGGTGGGCAAAAAGAAGCTTATGAAAAAGTTCAAGACATGCTTGAGAAGATCTCAGCTAAGGTCGACGGTGAACCATGTTGTACTTACATTGGTCCAGACGGAGCAGGACATTACGTAAAGATGGTTCATAACGGAATTGAATATGGGGATATGCAGTTAATTTGTGAAGCCTACTTTTTTCTGAAACATACGTTAGATTTAAGTGCCGACGAACTTCATCAAACGTTTTCAGAGTGGAACAAAGGCGAACTAGATAGTTATTTAATCGAGATTACAGCAAATATTTTTAAGAAAATCGATGAAGAGACAGGAAAACCTTTAGTCGATGTTATATTAGATACGGCAGGGCAAAAAGGGACAGGAAAATGGACAAGTGTAAGTGCTCTTGATCTTGGCGTTGCATTACCAATCATCACAGAATCTGTCTTCGCTCGCTTTCTGTCTGCAATAAAAGAAGAGCGGGTCCATGCAAGTACGATTTTAAAAGGCCCAGAAAAGCCGTCCCTCAATGTGGAAAAAGCTGATCTGATTGAAGCTGTTCGAAAAGCCTTGTATATGAGTAAGATCTGTTCGTATGCTCAAGGCCTAGCACAATTAAAAGCGGCATCCCAAGAGTACCAATGGAATTTAGATATTGGAAGCATCACAATGATTTGGAGAGACGGTTGTATTATTCGGGCGCGTTTTTTACAAAACATTAAAGAAGCTTATGATGCCAATCCTAACATGGCAAACTTATTATTAGATCAGTACTTTAAAAAAATCGTCATTTCCTACCAAGGTGCTTTACGTGATGTCATCTCGATTGCAGTACAGCATGGTATTCCAGTGCCTGCATTCTCAGCGGCACTTTCCTACTATGACAGCTATCGTTCAGCAACGTTACCAGCAAATCTTCTGCAAGCACAACGTGACTATTTCGGAGCCCATACTTATCAGCGATTTGATAAAGCAGGATCATTTCATACGAATTGGTTAGACAAGTAATAGCGCGACTGACGCTCTAAATAGTACAAAAAGGAGCGATCTCATCGGGACTGATGTCCATTAAGATCGCTCCTTTTTCATTTAAATTAAACATTTAACCCTTCAAACAAAAGAACACGGGCAGGTGCAGCGTCTGTGCCAATTAATTTCAAAGGTGCAGCTACCATAAAGTAAGGTCCTTCTTTGACCTCTTTTAGTTGTAAACCTTCAATGACAATAATGCCACTACCAAATAACGTTTTATGAGTTGGATGTCCTTCTTGGCTTCGTTCCACACCAAGCGCATCAATTCCGACACCACGAATTTTTTTCTCAGCTAAAAGCTTTGCGCTACATTCAGCTAGATAGACAAATTCAAAATTAAATTCTTCATCGTAAGAATTTTTTGTTTTAAACAAAATAAAATCATTTGCTTCGATATCGAAGCGTTGAAGATGATCTTGTGTGATCCCACCATCTACTTCAGAGAGATCCAGTACTTTACAAGCCCCAACGAGTTTTTCTAAATCCAGTGTTTCAAATGTTTCACCCTCATTAATCATGTGTAGAGGCGCATCAATATGCGTTCCGGTATGAACATCGATAGATAGTCTTGACTCCGTTACATGAGCGTTAGTTACCTGCTCCAACTTCGGTTGCTTTTCTGGCTTATTTTTATAAACTGGCATTCCTTCATAAATCGGAACCGTAATATCATACATTTTCATTAATATTCTCCCCTTTCAAAATTGAGTACGGACTATCGTCAGAAATTGGCCACCAATGAAAGCCATCATCTGCAAGTAGCTTGTCTGAAATTTTCGGACCCATTGACTGTGCTTCATAATTAGGAAAATCAGTAGGTATAGAATTTTCCCATACTTTTGAGATTGTATCGACAAAACTCCATGAAAGGGAAACTTCATCCCAATGGGTAAAGTTTGTAGCGTCTCCTAATATGCAGTCATACAAAAGCTTCTCATAGGCTTCAGGTGTATTCAGTACATCTTGGCAGCTACTGCAGTAATCAAGCTTTACAGGCGTTGTTTCACCGGATAAGGCAACTTTCTTTCCGTTCAATACAATCGATAAGCCCTCATCTTGTTGAATATGAATAATAAGTAAGTTTGGATGCATTTCGTCTTTTGATTTGTAGTATAAGTTCATTGGTAGTTCCTTAAATTCAATGACAATTTTTGTAGACTTCTCCGTCATCCTTTTTCCAGTACGTATATAAAAAGGTACACCAGCCCATCTGAAATTATCAATTAAAAGCTTTCCAGCGACAAACGTCTCAGTTGCTGAGTTAGGGTCGACGTTACTTTCTTCACGGTAGCCATTCACTTCTTTCCCATTCACCATACCACGACCATATTGCCCACGCACGAAATAACGATCGACATCTTCTGATTTCATTGGTCGCAATGCCCGTAGTGCTTTAATTTTTTCAGTTCGGACTTCTTCTGTTGTTAAACGGTTTGGAGGTTCCATCGCGAGTAAAGCAACCATTTGCAACATATGATTTTGAACCATGTCTCTTAAGGCACCGGCATGATCATAATAGCCACCACGATCCTCGACACCAAGAGATTCGCTTGAAGTCACTTGAATGTTAGAGATGTAGCGATTGTTCCATAAAGGTTCAAATATCGCATTAGCAAAGCGAATAACCTCAATATTTTGAACCATTTCTTTGCCAAGATAGTGATCAATCCGATAAATTTCATCTTCAGCAAACGCTTCACGAAGATCGATATTTAATTTCTGTGCTGATTCTAGATTATGACCAAAAGGCTTTTCGATAATTAGGCGACTCCAGCCAATTGTAGTTGTGACTTCATTAGACTTTAAATACGAGGCAATCGTCCCAAAAAATTGGGGTGCCATTGCCATGTAAAAAATCCGATTACCAGGTATGTTAAACTGCTCATCTAATTCATTAATGAGTTCGTGTAAATTCTGATAAGAAGATGTATTCGTTACATCAAACGATAAATAATGAAAGTGTTTAAGAAAATCATCTAAGTCCGCATCTACATTAATTTTTGAATCTTGAATGGAAGTTGCAACATTTTCTCTAAACGTATTATCTGACCATTCACGACGGGCAGCTCCGACAATGGCGAAATTTTCTGATAAACTTCCCTTTTTGTATAAGTTATAAATCGATGGAAAAAGTTTTCGTTTTGCTAAATCTCCGGTAGCGCCAAAGATGACGATTACGCATTTGTTGTTTTCCTCTTTCTGCACAATTCAGTCCTCAATTCTTTCGTTAATTTATAATTAGAGTTTCCCAATAGTGGCTTAGGTATTGATTACTTTAGGTAAAATAATACCACGAGTAGTAGTTTTTACGTTAATTTAATTTACAATGAGAATAATTCATTTTTTATTGAAGAATTTTAGAAAAGTAAATGCCTCCACAGGTTTATTTTTCTAATATTACCATCATCTCCACAATTTTGTTATGATTAGGGGGATCATGTCCTGTTGATTTATCAGTGTAAGAAATTGGTGATAGCTCCGTTAAATTGGGACATACTAGGAAGTAAAAGGGAGGAATGTAAAATGGCAGTAGAAATTGGCGAAGAATTGATGTTTGGTGAAGAAGGTAGCGAACAAATGTATGAGGTCGTGTACACTTGTGAAATAAATGAAAAGAACTACCTAATGGCAGCCCTTAGCGAAGAATTGGATGATGAGGACAAAGAACCTGAAATCATTGCTTTTAGCTACACAGAAGATGAAGAAGGAACACTTTTCTTTGATGAGATTGAAAATGATGAAGAGTGGAAGCAAGTTGAAGCGAAATTTAACTCGTACATAGAAGAGTTAGAAAAAGAGGCTTAATCCTTAATTAGTAAAGCAGCAACCACAAGAGGATGTTCCTTTGTGGTTGCTTTTTACAGGATGAATATACGATTATTCAATTTCATCCACTTTAATCGTAATTTCTTCACCTTTTTCTTCTAACGAACGAAGGTATGTACGATAAGCGCTCCACTTTTCTAGCTTCTTCAATGCTTCTTCCTTTGTAGTCACCTGAGTAACACGGAACTCATGGTCATTGACTGTTACAAGAAATTTTGGTTGGTTCGCCTTTGCTTCTTTTCTTGATTGCTCTCTTTGAAGATGACGGTTAATTCTACGAATGCTTTTTGCCCGTTTCTTTAGGTGTGAACCTTCTGTTGAAAAATGAGATTGCTCCATTAAATTTTGATTTTTCTTCTTTAATGTATCGCTCATATTGAACTCTCCTTATCCTCGTCCATTTTTTCGATGTGTGTTGCTTTTTGTTTTTGATCTTGCTGTGTTTAAACGACTAGTGTGCCCAATCGCTTGCGTTGGTGCCATCGCCTTAGCTTCAGCATTCTTCTTGGCTATTTTGTTTTTTAAACGTTTCTTCATGAAATTACCTCCTAGTAATATGTACCCTAAATATATGAAATAGTAACAACAAAAATGTCAAATAACGATTAATAGATAAAAGTGGTAGGGAAATCTATTATAGGTAAGAGGCTCTCTTGACCACGAGAGTTTATGTTAAATATAACTGGTGATCCGCCGTTCTACTTTTTTTAGTCTATAAAAAAATGTTTACTTTTGCAGCTGTTCTTCGCCCACAACAATACGGAAATCATCAATTTCTATTGTGTACGCACTGTCTTTACATCGATAAACTACTTTGTTATCATCTTTATTTTCTTCAAGTGTACTTTCGGGGTAGTGGATGACTAATACATCTTCATGGTATTCATAGGGGAGTTTTATAGCAGAAATAGCTCGTTCAAGTATAGATAAGCCATTTTCTACAAACTCTCCTTGCCCATTTGTTTCACGAAAGATTTTTTCAATTTCAACAATTTCAGCATCTTTTTTCTCCCCTTGAAAGTCGGCAATGATTTTATCTCCTATTTGATACAATCTAAAGTCATTCCTTTCTATGATTCGTTGTCAATTAGCTAGTTTTTCTATTTAAACAATTCGTCCACTAATTCATATCTTTTCCGAAGTGGATCTATTTCTATCATACAATTCACGTCATTGACAATCAAACTTGAGAACTAGACTGTTATATATTGATCTTTGATTTTTCTTGCATCTTGCTTTACTTATTCGCTAGTTTTGTGCCAAAATTTAATTAGACTGTTGATGAGGTATCACTCAAAGATACTATTTTTTATTACATACAATCGATTAATTCCTTATAGAAAAATGAATTTCCCAAAACTAAAGAAAAGGGTGAAATGATGACTAACAATATAAACTTTGAACAAATTACATACAGCGATGAGACAGAAACAGGCTATATTTATTTTACTGAACCAGAAAAATTCGAATATTACTCAGAACTATTGCCTGAAAACCAGGAAATTATTATCGACTTAGGGAAAGAAGTTCCAGTAGTTGGGATCGAGCTTGACGGAAAATCGGCAAAGAAAATCGCTAAACTACCTATTGAACAGAGGAGTTTTATCAAAAAATCGGACAACGATGGACATGACTATTACTCTTTGAGCTTTGAAGATAAACCAGTAAAACAGTCGATCAGTTATGAGCGAATCGTCGAGGTGAAATTCCTTTTTGCTGATGATGAGTGCTTAGATTTAATCGGGATAGAGGTATACAGTGACAATCCAGACTATATTTTCATACAACAAAAAGAGAGAGAATCAAAAGGTATGCTCAAAAAAATATTAGGTCGATTTGGTAAATAATAAATAAAATGGTGTCCTACTCTCATCGCAAAGCGGCACGATGCTAATTGAAAGGAGAATATTCGTTCATGAATAAACAGAAGTTACAGCTACCTCTACAAACCTCAAGCCTTTTTGTTGGGTTTATGGTTTGGGTTATTATTTCTTCTTTAATGCCATACATAAGAGAGGACATTTTATTAACTAATAATGAAGTAGCATTGGTGACAGCTGTCCCTGTAATATTAGGTTCCTTATTGCGAATCCCATTAGGCTATTGGACAAACCGATATGGGTCGAGAATTATTTTTTTAGTAAGTTTTATTTTTTTAATATTTCCGGTCTTTTTTATAAGTACTGCAAGTTCTATGATCGATCTTGTTATTGGGGGGTTACTATTAGGGCTAGCGGGTGCGTTATTTTCGATCGGTGTCACATCACTTCCAAAATATTATCCAAAAGAGCGCCAAGGGTTTGTAAACGGTATATATGGCACAGGAAATTTAGGAACAGCTATTACTGCATTTGCTGCACCGGCACTGGCCAATAGTATTGGCTGGGAAAATACGGTGCGTTTATTTTTAGTCCCGCTTTTGTTATTCATCATTTTAAATTTATTGTTTGGTGATCGAATTGAAAAAAAAGTAAAAAGCCCTTTGGGACAGCAAATCAAATCTGTTTATCGTAATCAAAAGCTTTGGTTTTTAAGCTTGTTTTACTTTATTACTTTTGGTTCTTTCGTAGCCTTTACAGTATATCTTCCGAACTTTTTAGTTGTTAACTTTGGGTTAACATCATTAGATGCTGGACTACGTACGGCGGGTTTTATTACATTAGCTACGCTAATAAGGCCTTTCGGTGGCTGGCTTGGAGATAAATATAACCCATTAATCATTTTAATGTTTGTATTTATTGGTTTTTCTTTTTCAGGAGTTTTATTGTCTTTTTCACCAAATATTGCTTTATATACGGTTGGCTGTTTAACTATAGCGGCTTGTGCAGGAGTAGGTAATGGAATAGTATTTAAACTTGTTCCTTACTATTTCACTAAAGAAGCAGGAATTGTTAACGGAATTGTGTCTGCAACAGGGGGCTTCGGAGGTTTTTTCCCACCAATTGTACTGGCAATCGTATTTAACCTAACTGGGCATTATGCTATAGGATTTATGTCGCTGGCAATGTTTTCACTATCTAGCTTTGTCGTTGTTGTTTGGATGTATTACCTTGAGAAGTTGAACATAGAGACAAGTATTTTTGACAATGTTGCCCAAGGCATGATGGTTACTAATAAAGGTGGAGTAATTGTAAAAGTAAACCAAGCTTTTACGAGGGTAACAGGTTATTCCTCCGATGAAAGTGTCGGTAAAACACCGAGCATAATTAAGTCAGGAAAGCATGGAGATCAATTTTATGAAGATATGTGGAAGTCGATAAGAGAAAAGGGATATTGGCAAGGGCAAATATGGAATAAACGGAAAAACAATGAGAATTATGTACAACTGCTAACAATTAGCGAAGTAAAAGATGAGGCTGGAGAAATATCTCACTATATCGGTTCATTTAATGATATTACAGATAGTAAATAATAGTCGGTAAATTTACCGGCTATTTTCAATCTAGGCATGTTTCTCTCCATTGCATTCATTTAGGTGAATATAATGTTACATTTTCTATGCAATTTCCATAGTTTGGGCGGATGGGCAAGTTACGAAAACTAACTTCAGGTAATAGATTACTTGTATAAGCCGAAAGAGGTGAGAAAATGGGTAGACGAATAAAACATACTACAAGTGACGTAGAGTCGTTAGCAAGGCTCATGTTGGCGGAGGCGATCGGTGAGGGAGCCGAAGGAATGGATTTAGTAGGAACGGTAGTGGCCAATCGGGTCGAGGCAGACTGTGAGCCGGACTTCAGAAATTTGCGTACGATCAACCATGCCATCTATCAAACGATACCGGGAACTGGAATTCCTCACTTTGAGCCTGTTTTAAATGGTTCATTGTATACACAGCGGCCCAATGAAGAAGACCTCCAAAGGGCGAGGAACTTGTTGAATGGTCATAGGAATCCTCGTGCGAGAATGAGTTTGTGGTTTTATAATCCGAGTCCAGGGCAAGCATACCGCGATCCTTGTACCGTCACAATGCCAAGATCTCCCTTGACGCAGTTTGACTTTGCGTACAAAAATCATTGCTTCTATGTCGCTGTTCCGGGCTACTGCCCAGAGTTTTATAGATGAAATAATAAGGAGACGATTTTCTCATGAATTATGGAAACTCTAGTTGTCAGATGAATTATTCTGCTGGTTATTATCCAGCTCCCATGATGGGAAGTACAACCGCACCACAACCAATCGGATTCCCGATGGATATGCATTCTGGTCCCTCCTATTCTGTGCCAGTGGTTCCGATAGGGACTGGGCAACAGCTACCGACAGGCAGAGTGGAAGAATCGTTTATCGAAAATATCCTGCGCTTCAACAAAGGTAAAATTGGTACATTCTACTTTACTTACCAAGGGAATAATAAATGGAATGCAATGGTTTACCACGGGCGTGTTGAAACGGCTGGACGTGATCATATCATCATCAGCGACCCTGCCAGCGGTAAACGGTACCTGCTGATGATGGCAAATCTCGACTGGGTAGAATTTGAAGAACGAATTAACTATCCCCACATGGAAATTAGTCCGGCTATCCAGGCTTCGTTGGATATATCGGAGTGATGTTGTAGAAATTTAAAAACTCGCTGACTTTAATAATTCTCCCAATAAATTAAATAAAAATAACCGAAATCTATTCATCTAACTTCATTAACCAAGCAAGTTAGAGTGTGGGTCCATCGAAAATAAGGCTTTGGCAACAGTCAATCTGTTTCCAAAGCTTTTTTCTTTTTCCCTACCAACAACCCCCTCCCACCCTATGATAGAAGGCTAGCTCTGTTCTGGGAATGTTAATTAAAATAGGTTACTCGTTGTGAGTGACCTATTTGTTTTTAGTAAGGTTTATTTCATAATCGCATTAAAGCCAGTTAGTTAATGGCATCTGCGCATCAATGAAACAATTTTGTGAAACGATATTTTTCGAGGAGTGCCAGGTACCTGATTAGTAGTAATAAAACCAATATAACAGACCATATAATTATTAAAATGACTTTTTAAAAATTGGGGGCTACTCAATATGGTTCGTATACAATTAAATAAAATTATCGTTGACCAAATTGAAAATTCATCTGGTCTTCTAACAGGTAAAAACTTTCCCATTAAATGGAGATCTGAAAAAAAGTTAACAGAAGGTATAGGTTCTATCGTTGGAGACCAAAATCAAATAATAGAAAATGAAAGTTTTATAATTTCAAGTCAAAAGGTTAAAAAAACGGAAAATCAATAGTATGAGTTGGTTTAAACGAGTTTTTTTGAAAAAAGAAAAAGAAGATAAGCAAGCTGAAGAATTACTAAAAAAGTTGGATAATTTAGAGCAGTTGTTATTGAAATTAAATGGAAAAGAATTCGTCTATAGTATTACTATTGAAAAACTTGACATTCAAAATCCTGCGTTAGAAAATCTAACCTTTCGTTTAGATAATATTGATATTGATGAGCTTAGCGGGGCATTAAATCTAGGAAATAATATAGGTGTTCGTGTTAATCAAGAAAAAAGTAAAGTTAAAAATACAAATACCACTGAAACTAAAAAGCACGAAAAAAAAGCTTCTGTAAAAACAAATGAAAAAGGATTTACAGTTTCACTAAATAAGAATGGAGGGTAAATTAATGTCATCTCTTAATCCGAACTTCTTAATAGGGAATTTACGTATTGGATCTGTAGAAGGAGCTTCCTGTATTAATTTAGGTAACAACTTTCCCATTGATTTTCAAAGTTTTAAAAAACAAAATCAAGGCTTTGGTAATATGACAGGTGATAACAACCAATCAAGTGATATGAAATCATTTTTGGCTGATATTGAGAATCAAGAAGAATTTTTAGAAATAATAAAAAATTTAAACGACGAGGACTTACCAAAATGGTTTAAAGACCTAATTGCTTCGGAATATTGTAAAGATATTGAAGTGGTTTAATCCAATGGTATATACTCTCCAAAGGTTTTATTTAAAGTGCACATAGACAATAAAATACTGTTTGTGGATCGAAACATTAAAAGTCCTTTTTTACAATTGATGTTATATTTCGTGCAGCTAGGTTTTTTGAACCTTTTATACTAAATCCAGTAGTTGTATTTACTGTTGACTTCCAATTGTATTGTTTGTTTTCCCCAACAAAAATACCTGAATTGGTATCAATAATATTTACATTTATGCTTTGTAGGATTACATTCGTATTTTTATCCACAGAATTCTCACCTCAAGGTAAACTATGCCCAAAAATAAAAAAAGTTACCTATTCACATTTTGAATAACTCCGAATAACATAATTATTGTGAGGAGTGATCACCTTGGCTATAAACTTTGTTTTGGGAGCTGTAAATGTTAACGTAAATAATACAAATGCTGGTGTGTTTATTGGACAGAATAGTCAAACAAACTGGGATTCACATCAAAAAAGGATGCCTGGAGTAGGTGTAGTAAACGGTGTTTCTAACATGGCGATGGGAAATTTAGTATCGCTAATTGATAATGATCTTGCCGATATGCCGATTAGTGAAATGGAAAATGTACCGAGTCCTAATACGCAAACATTGTAATAAAATATTTACGTTCTGATTAAACTAATAAAATTATCCATTTTTTCGTTTTGTAAGGTACTTTAACTAAATTCAAGATACTGGAAAACATGTACTTTAAAGAGAGTACATGTTTTTTTGATCTTGATTTCCTTGAAACGAACCAATCAAGTCTAATGGTTATATACTAAAACCTTTTTTAACCTAGAATTCCTACTGTTTTTATCTATATATATCCAATTTACTTTGGAAAATTATTCTTTACATGTATAACATATAATTTTAAAATATGAATTGGTAGTAAATTTTACCAAAAATATTTGAAAGGGGGAAATAGCGATGAAAATAATCGTTAATGTTTGGAATCAAGTAATTAGAAATGGTGAGGTTAGACATATAAAAACGTAGTGTAGGAGGAACTTATGAAAACTTGCGAGCAAGTGAAAATTGTAGAATACCATGAAGGTCTAGCAAAAGGGATCGCCAAAATGTGGAATGAAAGCCGAGAAAATTGGGGCGGAGATTCCATTGTTACGACAGAAGAAGAGGTAAAAGAGAAAGAAGCCAATTCTACCAATCTTTATTTATTTTTAGCATTAGTTGGCGAAGAGGTAGTTGGTTACTGTGGTCTTTCAGAATATCGTGAAGATACAGAGGCACTTTATATACCTTTATTAAACGTCCACCCAGCCTACCAAGGCTTGAAAATTGGGAAGCAACTTGTATTAAAAGCAGTAGAAAAAACAGTTGAATTAAATTGGCCAAGATTAGATTTATTTACGTGGGCTGGTAATACGAAGGCTGTGCCTTTATACAAAAAATGTGGATTCTTTTGGGAAGATAGAGAAAATACAACGCATTTAATGAATTTTATCCCGATGGTTCTACAAATAGATTGGTTAAAGCCTTTCTTTGAAAAACATGATTGGTATACGACGAGTCAACGTGTAATCGAGGTTAAGCCTGACGGGATTAAAGAAAACGATCATACTTATTATGAGTATATATGGGAAGCAGGAGAAGAATTTGTCCGTATTCAAATTGAACGAACAGGAAGGGCAATTCGACTTATTGAAACTCATGAAATTTTAGTAGAAATGAAGCTCCCTTCTTTTAAACTTTTAGAAAAAGAAAAACATATTGTATCATATCGTATTATCAATAAATCACAGTTACCGCTTGATGTTTCAATCTCAGGGATGTCATCAGAACTTGTTGAACATAATTTCAATGAAATGTTTGTTGTTAATGAAGAGTGGAGTGGGGAATTTCCTGTCAAACTTACAATGCCTAGTAGTGAACCAAGTCCTTGGAAAACGCATCCTGTTGTTTGGGCACATCTCGTGATTAATGGCAATCAAATCCCATTAAAAATGGGGGTATTTCCTAAAAAGGCAGGAAGGCTTCACTTACGTACTGTAAAAACAAATTGGCGTGCTAAAGAAACAGGTCTGTTATATCTCGATTTAGAAAGCCAATTAGAGGAAGATTCTACGTGGACAATTGAGCTTCCCGACAATCTGGTTGTTCAATGGGAGCAGTCGGTAGTAAAAACAGAAATCAAGGGAAACACACGTCTTTCAATCCCATTGCCAATCAAGCTATTAAAAAACCATTTCCTAACTGAAGATTTAGAAGTAGAGGTCAAACGGGAGACGGGAGAATCTTTTACATTCAATAGTCGATTAGCGTTAGCATTCCCGGGCTATGGTGCAAAATTCGGTGGAGAAACTGAGGAATATTGGTATGGCTATAATGGTCCTTATTATGTCAGAATTGAAAGAAGAAACCATAATGTAACTATTGGCTCTATCCGGTCTGACCAAGATCCAGTGCCATTTTTCACTCCGAAGCTAGGAAAACCGTTTAGCGAAGATTTTTCAAAGAAGGAAGCTAGTTTTGTTGAATATATTGAAGCTACCCAAGCGTTTATTTTAAAAACTTCATTACAATCTGATACATTTACACCATTGATATTAAATACGTCATTTAAAATTTATGGTGATGGATTGGTAGAAATTTATCACGACTTAGCAAACGAAGGAAACGAAAGTAAAAAAGATATCTTCCTTCGCCAGCCTTTATATATTCAATTATACGGCTTAAGTATTCCACAAAAAGACGGAGTCATGACGAGCAAAGAAGCATCCTTACCGTTTATAGACTATATTCGAGATAAAGACATTTCGGAAAGGTGGCTTTTTACGTCTCTAAAAGGTGATACGAAGGCATTAAGCTGGCCTGAAAAAGCAGTAGGAAAAAAAGATGATTGGCGTTTTGGAATTGAATATTTGGTAAACGAAATTGAAGCAAAGGGAAAAGTTCATTTTGGCCCAATTCAAGTAGGTCTGAATACGGCTTCTACATGGCCTGAGTGGCGAAAGTTTGTCCTTGGGGAAGAAGCAAAAACTATAAATGAAACCCGAACCTATACGTTGGACGCTCATAATCATAATATCGTAACAACTGTTGGGGAAGAAATTGACTACTCTTTTCAATCGATGCTTACTCCCTACCTAAATGGAAAGCTATCTCTAAATCATGAGGGTGAAACTTTAGTAACAGAGGTTTGTAAAGAGGATGCAATAACAAAAATGAATATAACCGTTACGCATCATTCAGCTGGCATAAAAAACATTTCAGGAAACTACTCTTCAGTTGGGCAGCATGGGGAAGTTCGAACAGTTCAAATTATTAAAGGATTAGGTGAAGTTTCAATTAAAAATGATGGTGATAACTGGATCTTAGATAATGATGTGCTAACATTTAAAGCTTCATCTCTTTATTATCCGAATATTTATTCCTTAACACATAAAGGGAAGGAAATATTTGATCATCAATATCCAAAAGCAGGTCCTAAAGCTTGGTGGAACCCATGGGGTGGAGGACTGCATTATAAATTTTCAAATGTCAGCCATCGCACCATGTTCAAAGAAGCAGTATCCATTGAACCGGTTCACAAGCTCGACCAATTCGGAAACCGTTGGTCAGGTCTTTGTTTATCAACCAAAATTACTGATCACGAATCGATGAATGGTGTCGTCCTCAGACAATTTGCATTAACTTTACCAGAGGTTCCCGTCTTAGTTTCTTATGGTGAAATTCATCAAGGATCTGGTCGGACGTTTGCAAAAGAGGAAATTGAACTAAATGCCTTCTTTAAACCAGCAGAAAATTTAGCTTCATGCTATGCGAAAATACCAACTGACGGAATGTTCCAAACCTATTATGCCGGTGTGGAGGAAGTTTTACAGGATACATCGTTTGTAACAATTGGATCTGATGAGCGAAGCGAAAAAATTTCGGTCATCCATCCAAGTATAAGAAAAATGTCAGAAGTTTATATGAATCAAGAAGTTTTAGTTGTAGCATCTGCACAGTACTGGTCGGCTTTATCTGGTGAAATAACAGTTCTAAAACCAACGATTATCGTTATCGGTGACGAGCCTATCCATTCATCCTTTGCACACCAATTTCAAAATATATCATTTAAATAGCTAAGTGGTAAAATGTTGCTGTACATCGGACTAGATAAGGAAAGTAATGAATGATATCGTGCTCTTTTTATTTTTACAAATTACCATGTTAATAAAAAAGCGATGCAGGTTTTCTGCATCGCTTTTGCATACTTAAAGAACTAGCGCTAGCTATATTTAATAGTTTCAAAATTCCGTTTTATCTGCTATATTAACCCAATTTTTTCTAAGAAAATAATAAAGATAACAATTGGGATGACGTACTTAATTAAGAAACTCCAAATTTTAAAGAACGGAAAGGTGTTATTTTCTCTTTCAATTTCTTCTTTTACTCCTAGTGGCTTCCAAATCCAACCTAAGAAAATACTTAACAATAAACCTGAGATTGGCAGTAAGACTTGTGCTGCAACAAAATCAAACAAACCAAAGATGGTACGGTCAAAGATTTGAATATGTGATAAAGGGCCAAAAGATAAACTACAGAAGATCCCTAACACAGTGATGATCATAGCAGTGATCGGTGTTGCTATTTTACGAGAAATCCGAAACTTCTCTTTAGCAAACGCAACTGGCACCTCTAATAATGAAATTGCTGAAGTTAACGCTGCAACGAATACGAAGAAAAAGAAGAAAACCGCAAAGATAGAACCAAAAGGCATATCTGTAAAAATAGTTGGGAAAGTAATGAATGCTAAATCAGGGCCTCTACCAGGGTCAATCCCATAATGGAATACAGCAGGGAAAATAATTAAACCAGCCATAATTGCCACTACTACATCTAGGAAAACAACTCCAGCTGCATTTTTTGGGATGCTACTTTGACTTTGATTATAGCTACCATACGTAACGTATAACCCTGTTGCTATGCTTAAGCTAAAGAACGCTTGTCCGAGAGCGGCAAGAACGATGGTTGAAGTAATTGCCGAAAAGTCAGGGTTTAAGAAGAAATGTAGGCCTTCTTTTGCTCCGTCTAGTGTTACACTTCGGAAAACTAGTATAATTAGTAAAATAAAAAGGGTAGGCATTAAAATATTATTCCATTTTTCAATTCCTTTTCTAACTCCACCTACTACAATCAGTGCAACAATGGTCATTAATAAAATTTGCGTGATAATTGGTAAAAAGGGGTGAGAAATAAATTGACTAAATGCTGCTCCGTAATCTTTATCATTAGAGATAATTTGTCCTGTCAGAGCTAAAAGGAAGTAATAAAATGCCCAGCCTGCGATAACAGAATAAAAGGCTAGAATCATAAAGTTAATGATTACGCCAAGTAAACCGTTTACATACCACTTTGACTTAGGAGAGATGACTTTGTAGCTATCCATTGCATTAGCACGACCTTTACGTCCAATACTAATCTCACCAATCATCAACGGGAGCCCAATGCCAAGGACGAATAATAAATACAATAAAACGAAAGCGGCTCCACCTCCTTCACCTACAACAAAAGGGAACCTCCAAATATTTCCTAGTCCTACTGCTGAACCGGCAGCAGCTAACATAAACCCAAATTTAGTACCCCATTGTTCCCGAGGTTCAATAGGGGTCATTGTGTTTTTTACCATAATTTTTTTCTCCTCTCAACAATATTAGTTACTCTTCTCTTTACACAATACTAACATGCAAAAACGCTAAAACGCGTTAATCTAGTAAAGTAAAACTATTTATTAATGTTATCAGATTACTCTTAATATGCAATATATTATTTAAAAATAATATTATTTTGAATTTTCAAATTAATAACTGGTCAGTAATCATTCAATAGTTTTTTAATCCTTCTTCTTAAGACGGTAAAAGATAAAGTCTTCATACCTGATGTAGTCATTCTCATATGTGAATTGACATGTACGAAGTAGGTTTACCGTAAACCACTTGCAATTAATATCAAACAAGGCGTAATAGAATGGGGCATTCCCACAGCATTTCTTGTTTTTATTTTCACTAGATTGTTTGAATTTGGCTTAGAATTTTCAATGTACTTAACGGGAGAGTGGGCAAAAGATTTGTTGATAAATCTTATTCTGTTTCCTCTAGGTGGGGGAGGTTTTGGTTGGTGGATGTGGAAAATTGAAGAAAATAATAAGGATAGTTTAGATGTAAGGTAAAAACGTAAAAATTTTTCTTCGAACTATTCGGGGAGTTACTGTGAAGAAAATTTTCTTTAAAAGCTCGGGGTTTCACAAGTTTTTTTACATTTGTTGTTGGAACTCGTCGTTATATTGTTTTCTTGCTATCACATTCGAAAGCTATTGCCTATACTTTGAATTTTGGTATCTTAGAAGATAGGGAAGAGGTGTTCGAGTGAAACAGGAAATACTAGAAGAATACTGGAGAGCAATCTTAGAAAATGATTCGAGTTATGATGGAGTTTTTTATTATGCTGTCAAAACGACAGGAATATTCTGCCGGCCATCATGTCATTCAAGACCACCTAATAAAGATAATGTTAGGATATTCCATGAGGTGAACGTTGCACAATCCTTTCAATACAGACCTTGTAAACGATGTAGACCGGATGGGATCGAACTTCCTGAGGAGAAGTGGGTGAATTCCATTGTAGGTTGGTTAAACTTAAACTATAGGAAAGATATTACGTTAACGACCCTTGGAGAATCTTTTCATGTGAGTCCATATCATCTTCAGAGAACGTTCAAGCGGGCAAGAGGAATTAGTCCAGTAGAATATCTTCGGAAAATTCGAGTAGAAAAAGCGATCTATTACTTGGAAAACACAAACGAAACAGTATCAAGTATTGGCTCGGCGGTAGGGTATGCGAATACCTCTTACTTCGTAACCTTGTTTAAAAAGGAAAAGCTGTTGTCACCGACCGCTTATAGAAAAATATACAAGCAAGACAAGGGAGTTAGCTTATGAGATTAATCGGGCCTTTAATAGTTTTAGGGTTAATATGGGGATTATCATTTGTATTTATAGAAAATTTAATTGGTACAGCTGGTGTATGGGGAACGGTATTTTTACGCTGTCTCGCGGGTGCTATCATCCTATTACCATTTCTATTAATAAAGTTAAAGAAAAAAGAGGTTCCGAAACGTCTACCATGGAAAGCACTAGTGATCGTTGGAATTTTTAATGCAGGTTTGCCATGGGGACTAATTGCACTTAGTCAAACGAATATTACTAGTAACACAGCAGCAGTCCTTAATGCCTTGACGCCAATAATGACAGGTTTGATTGGATTTATTATCTTTTCAGCCTATCTTAACAAAAGGCAATGGGGAGGCATTTTTCTTGGTTTTATTGGGATTTTAATTCTGATGAATTTTAACTTTAACGATTTATTTTCTAGCAATTTCATTGGAATTGGAACAATGATCCTAGCGACCACTTGTTATGGATTCGCTTCTCACTTCACTAGAAGATACCTCCAAAGTTTAAATGTCGTTATCATTACAATATTCTCTCTACTTGTTGGTGCTTGTATAGGGGCAATAGGAGTAGCTATAACAGATACTTCATCATTTGCAAACATAATTCAATCAATTGATTTATTATTTATTATTTCTGTAATAGGTTTAGGCTGTTTAGGATCAGGGATTGCACATTTACTCTATTATTATTTGATTAACCATTGTGGGGCGGAATTTGCTAGTACAGTCACTTACCTAATTCCCCTCACTGCACTTTTATGGGGAAATGTATTATTAGGTGAACCACTCACTAGCAACCTAATTATCGGCTTAATAACAATCTTTTTCGGAGTTTTTCTTGCTAATCAAAAATCAAAAGCTATAGTTAAAACAAAATCATTAGAGGATATCAGACAAAATTAGTAAGCATAGTTTGGATTTTAGAAAATTTATAAATTAAAACCCAAGAAATTTTCATGTGCAGTATGGATACAATTTAACATAAAATAACCTTCAGCTTAGAACTGAAGGTTATTTTGCATAGATGCATAAAGTCAAAAATCGCACCTTTTCGGGCACCACTTGTGAATTTTTCTCCTCGCAGGACCAAAAATAAAAGGGTTTGGAACATGTCCAAACCCTTTATAAGTATGTTTTTGGCGGGACTGTGTGGGAATCGAACCCACCGAAGACGGCACGCGCCTCCCTAAGGTTTTGAGATAGTCTGTTTTCAATGTGGTGTATAGTGCTTTGTTAATGCGGTTTGGATGATTTATATATATCTGTAGTATATTTAAATTTAAAAACTTGGGCAGCGAGGCTTGGGTGGTTCCTTTTAAATCGAATATACTAATAAATCATTAATACTTCACCGTAGTCTATACTTTTTAGCTCATTAAAACTAGAAATGATTTTAAGCAATTGAGAAATTTTAACTCAATTTGAAAAAAAAATTAATTGTTTCATATAGTGAAATTTCGCAATTGTCATTATATTCAGATTTAATTAAGATTAATTTAACACTTAGTTATGTTGTAAAGGGGGATATTAATATGTTGAAACGCAAAGATAATGAGCTTTTGACTAGGACTGGACCTGAAACACCGATGGGAGAGATGTTTAGAAGATATTGGATTCCTGCATTATTATCAAGTGAGGTAGTAGAGGATGGCAAACCGAAGAAAGTAAAGTTACTGAGTGAGAATTTAGTTGCTTTTCGTGATACCGAAGGAAAAGTCGGTTTATTAGATGAAGCGTGTCCGCATCGGGGAACTTCGTTATACTACGGAATAAATGAGGGTTGTGGGCTTCGCTGTATGTATCATGGTTGGAAATTTGATGTTGAGGGTGAATGTGTAGAACTGCCATCTGAGCCTGAGGAAAGCAATTTTAGACAATCAATTGAAATGAAATCGTATCCTATTAAAGAAAAAAATGGAATTATTTGGACATATATGGGACCGAAAGAAAAAACCCCACCATTTCCTGAATTTTATTGGATGGGGCTACCACAAGAAAACCTTCTAGCCGAGCGCGTGTGGCAAGAATGTAACTACTTACAAGTTATTGAAAACGACCTGGACTTTGTACACGCAGCATTTCTACACAAGGCTCACAGTAAACAACAAACTGGTGAAGGGATTCTAAGTAGTGATCTTGGTATTGACCCAAATCATCCACTTGTTAAAAACCCTCCAGTAAAACAGGAATATGAAAATACAAATTACGGTAAACGTTGTATTGCAGTAGGTATTGGAAACGAAACACAAAATGCATTTATGGAAATACATTATATTTTTCCGTTTTATACGTTTCCACCTCGTTTCGGTGGAGAAGATGGGATGTGGCATGCATTTATCCCGCGTGACGACTATAGTACATGGAGTTGGGATGTGCAGTTTGCTCATGACAGACCGATCAATGTTGAGGCCCAACATGCAAGACGTGGTCTTGAGTTAGATGAACACTTTAAAAAGCACCGAAATCTTCAAAATGATTACGAACAAGACATTGAATTAATGAGAACAGGTAATTTTACTGGTATTAGAGGTATTGCAAACCAAGATCATGCAGCAACAGAAACGATGGGTGCAATTGTTGATCGTTCGAAAGAGCGTCTAGGAACAAGTGATTTACCTGTTATTCAAATGAGGAGACTTTTATTACAATCAGTAAAAGATTTCCAAAATGGAATTGATCCGATGCAGCTAAATAATACATCATTAAAGAAACTCTATAGTGAAGGAATTTATGATTCGAGAGAAAAGGGATGGCAAGAAGCATTACCCTTACATGAAGACTTCAGTTTAGAGGTAAAAAATTGAGGGATTTCGATGAATGATAAAAACTATGATGGATATCAATCTTTTCAGTACTTAGAGGCAGGGAAGCATTATAAATCGTTTCAGTTAGCTGATAAAGGTAGACATAAAAAAACGCATGCAATTGCATTAACGATTGATCAACAAAAGAAGCTCGAAACAATCTTTAACTATTATCCAATTATTTCGTTAAGGGATCATGGCTTTATTGTGCCCAAAAAACAAGATGATATATTACCATATTGTCGTCAGTTACACACAATCTATGATTATGAGGGCTTAGCACAATCAGGAATTGATGTTATTTTTGAGAATTTTATGGATGGCATTGCGATAGTAACTTCCAATAATGGTTTGAAATGGGACGATGTTATCTATACGCTTGGTATGCGTTTTTGTGATATTTCAAAACAACATACGGTGTACTTAGCAAAAACATGGAACGATTTAATAGAGGCTAAGAGTAAAAGGAAAATTGCTCTTTTGCCTTCATTAGAAGCTGCAAGCATATTAGAAAATGAAGTGGACCGTGTCGATATCCTTTATGGATTAGGTATCCGTTGTATGGGAATAACTTACAACGAATCTAATACTTTAGGCTCGGGATTGACTGAAAAAAATGATGGTGGACTAACAAAATTCGGGAGAAAAGTTATAGAACGAATGAATGTGTTAGGAATGGCGATCGATATCTCACATTGTGGTGATCAAACGAGTTTAGATGTAATCAAGGCGAGCAGTGATCCTGTTTTCATTACTCATGCTGGGGCTAGAGGAGTTTGGGACACACCTCGAATGAAATCGGATGAAGTATTAAAAGCTTGTGCAGAGAAGGGAGGCATAATAGGAGTATGTGCTGCTCCTAATACCACCCTTTCTCCAAAAAGTCCTAATAAACATACTATTGACTCAGTCATGGAGCATTTTGAATATTTAGTTGATTTGGTCGGTATCAATCATGTTGGTTTAGGGCCTGACACGTTCTTTGGAGATCATGTAGGTTTACAAAATGCATTCGATTCCATTCTAGCAATCTCTGAGTCTCATAGTGGTCAGCACTTTGAAGAGTCTCCTTACGTTTTAGGTTTAGAAAACCCAACTGAGGCGATGGAAAATATGTTGCGTTGGCTGTTAGTAAAGAATTATTCTGTGCAGGACATCGCTAAAGTTTCTGGGGAAAACGCTCTAGTAGCGTTAGAAAGAATTTTAGATAAAGAAAATTAGGGGTGGTGTGCTGCTATGAATATAGATGGTTATGGAAGAATTGCAGTTGTAACAGGAGCTGGTCAAGGACTTGGCCTCTCTATTGCAAAGGATCTCTTAGAGTCTGGTAAAAAGGTTGTTTTAATTGATGTTAATAAGCAAGCCTTAGAGGAAATAAAGAACTCCGAGTTCATTCAAAGTAAATATGAAGCTAGGTCGATGTTTTTAGAGATCGATGTAGCAAATGTTCAAGAAATTAGGAGTGGTGTAGGCGCTATTATTCAGAAGTGGGGTAGGATTGATATTTTAGTTAATAATGCAGGTGTTCGTAAAGAAACAGCCATTGAAGATATTGATATCGAAGAGTGGAATGATATAGTATCTGTCAATTTAGGAGGTACCTTCTTTTTTTCACAGGCAGTAATTGATACCATGAAAAAACAAAAGTGGGGTCGCATTATTAACATGTCTTCTTTTGGTGGTCAATTTGGTCCTTTAACTTCAGGGGCGCACTATTGTGCTTCAAAGGCAGGTCAACTTGTGTTAACGAAAGTATTTGCTAGAGAATTAGCAGATAAGGGAATTACGGTGAATACAATTGCCCCAGCAGCTATCCGTACCCCTGAAATGGAGAAAATTGATCCTCAAAAATTAGAAAAAATAATTAGTAATATACCAGTTGGTCGGGTTGGTGAGGAGACAGAAGTTTCTAAACTAGTATCCTATCTGATTTCAGAATCAGCAGGTTATATTACTGGTTCAACTTTTGATATTAATGGTGGACTTCTAATGAGGTAAATTTTAAAAAAGGAGAGGATTATTTTGGGAATTAAACATGGTGCTCCACAAGTACCTTCACCGTTAAGGGTGATAATTTATTTCGAGTCAACTGGCTGGTTTAATACAACGACAGATGAAAAAACAAATGAAATTTTACCTCAGCTAAATGAGGTAATCCAACAATGGAAATTAAATGGTTCAGAATTATTAGGAACGTTTGACCGTGATATCCTTACTGCCGGTCCTGCTGGAAACACAGGTTGGCACGCCTGCTTCTTATATAATGTGCCTGACTTACAAACGGTTGCTGATATGACACATTCTTTTCGTGCAACAGGTTTAGATATGTATTTTAGGTTAGAGGCAACAGTTGGTCGACCGTTCTTCTTATTAGAAAAAGCTGAATAAAAAAGTGGGAAATTGGAGGATGACCATTAATGAAGAAAATTAGCTTGCTTATAGTGTTTATGTCGTTGTTGATTGTAGCCGCTTGTGGTAATGAAGGAGTTTCACAGCAAGACAATGTAAACGATCAAAATGGTGCAAATTCTGAAAAAAAAATTGAGTTAACTTATGCATTCTTTGCCCCAGCCAATACATTCCCGGCAGTACAAATGGAAAAATGGGCTGAAGAACTTGAAGCCAGAACAAACGGGAGAGTTAAGGTAAATACATTCCCTGGCGGTTCATTATTAACTGCTGAAAATATGTATCAAGGAGTGGCAAATGGTATTGCTGATATCGGACTTTCCTCAACAACGTACGAACCAGGTCGTTTCCCTTTACTTGCGATCGCTGATATGCCATCAGGTTATCCGAATGCTACTGTTGCAAGTAAAGTGCTTCATCAACTAGTAAGTGAATATCCACCTGAAGCCTTTAATAATTTTAAAATCATTACGACTTTTGCGACAGAACCGAGTTTCATTCAAAGTCAATTGCCTATTTCGAACTTAAATGAATTAAAAGGAAAACAACTCCGCATTGCTGGTGCAGCTACTCCGATTATGGAGAAATTAGGTGCTGCTCCAGTTGGAATGTCTCAGGCTGAAGTGCCAGAAGCTCTTCAAACAGGGATCGTTAATGGCTTTGTTTCTTCACGTGAGGTTTTACAAGATTTAAAATTAGCAGAAATGGTTAGTTATATTACTGATTATCCATTAACAATCAATACATTTGTTGCGGTTATGAATCAAGATGTTTGGAATTCTTTACCGAAGGATGTACAACAAGTCATTGATGAATTAAATGCTGAAATGGCAACATTCACAGGAGAATATTTAGATAATCATGTAAAAAATTCAATTAAATGGAGTCAGCAAGAGCATGGGGTAGAAGTTATCACTCTTACTGAATCTGAAAAAGAAACATGGGATAAAATTTTAAGAGAGATGCAAGAAGATTATGTAAATAGCTTAGAAGCTCAAGGGTTACCAGGAAAAGAGTTTCAAGAAAAGCTATACGAATTAATTAGCCAGTTCAACTAAAAATGCCTGATTAAGAAAAAGATTTTAAATAAAGGTGCAAATTAGAAAGTGGCACTTGTTAGGTGCCACTTCTTCATAGGAGGAGGTGCCTAATGAGTAATGCTAATTCCGTAGAAATATTGAAAAAGTCAATTGTCAATGAAGGCAAGGCTCCTATCGTAGGAAAGGTACCAAACATTCACGTCAAGAAAACATTGTTCGATCAGTTTGTTGTAAAGTTAAGCCAGACATTTGCCTGTATATCAGGTTCGTCTTTAGTTGCAATGATGCTTTTGATCGTATTTAATGCCATTAAACGTACGGTTTCAACACCTTTTGTCGGAACGACAGAAATAGTTGGTTGGTTAGCAGCTATAACTTTTTCATTTGGGTTAGCATACACCCAACTACATCGAGGACACGTAGATATTGACTTACTTGTAAAAAAATTACCTCAGCGATTTGAAAAAGCACTAAAAATATTATTTTTGTCTATTAGTATATCTTTCTTCACAATGGTTGTTTGGCAATTAATACAGTTCGGATTGACGTTAATGAATAATAATAATCTATCTCAAACATTACGGATCATTTTTTATCCATTTGTTTTCATCACCTCCATTGGTTTTATGGCTTTTGTATTCGTTCTAGTTAACCAATTTATTGCTGAATTTAGAAGGAGGGTGTAGACATGGATCCAAATCTACTAGCGCTATTAGGTATTGCTGTACTATTCCTATTATTCTTTCTCCGAATGCCAATAAGCTTTGCGATGTTTATGGTAGGCTTTTTTGGATTTATGATTCATTCTACACCTAAATCTGCCTTTAATATATTAAGCTCTGATATTTGGGGTCAATTTTCAAGTTATACCCTTAGTGTTATTCCTCTATTTATTTTAATGGGAGAGCTTATTTACAGGTCAGGTATTACCGAAAAATTATTTGATGCAGCTTATAAGTGGCTCGGACATTATAAAGGAGGAATGGCGAGTACAACGATATTAGCAAGTTCAGGGTTTGCTTCTATTTGTGGCTCAAATACAGCTACCGCTGCAACAATGGGAACGATGGCCTTACCCGAGTTAAAGAAGTACAAATATGATGAAGCACTAAGTACAGGAAGCGTTGCGACTGGTGGTACTTTAGGAATTATTATTCCTCCTAGTACTGTACTAATTGTCATTGCTCTTCAAACACAACTTTCAGTTAAAGATCTCTTTATTGCCAGCATTTTGCCAGCAGTTATTTTAACGCTGTTATTATTGCTAACGATTACTTTTCTATGTTATCGAAACCCAGAGTTAGGCCCGCCAGGACCCAATCATTCTCTTAAAGAAAAAATAATCTCTTTAAAGGGCGTTATCCCTGTTTTTCTCTTGTTCGCATTTGTCATTGGTGGACTTTACCTTGGCTGGTTTACGCCAACGGAGTCTGGGGCATTCGGAGCGTTTGGTGCATTAGTTCTTACCTTACTTATGAACAAAATGACATGGGATAAATTTATTTTAGCTGTATCGCATACAATTCGTTCGTCGGTAATGGTTATCCTACTCATTGTTGGTGCAATCGTGTTTGGAAGATTTCTAACAGTTACACGCTTACCTTTTGCTGTAGCTGACTTTGTTAACTCGTTACCTGTACCTCCAGTTGTCATTCTTATTGCGATCATCTTTATATATATTATTGGTGGAGCAATTATGGATGCTTTAGGATTTTTAATTTTATCGATCCCGATATTCTATCCGACAATTATTATGCTTGGGTATGACCCAATCTGGTTTGCGATTATATTATGTATCGTAACAAGCATGGGGGCAATTACTCCTCCAGTCGGCGTTAATGCCTTTATAGTCCAAGGCATAACACCGAATATACCAATCACGACGGTATATAAAGGGACTTCTTATTTCTTAGTGGCCTACTCAGTCTTAATAACATTCCTAATTCTATTCCCACAAATAATTTTATTTATCTTATAGGGGCGGTGTGGTTTATGCTTAGTTTAACTGATTTTATAAAGGAACTACTTGATGAAGATGAATACGATAACTTGATAGAAGTTGAACCAGCTTTCCAATTCTCTCTAGAAAAGGAATGAATAGATAATGACTGAGTTATTTATGGAATCAATTTCAACGGTATCACAATTTATTAAGGAAAAACGACTTTCACCGGTTGAGTTAACGAATCAAATTTTAAAAAGGATTTCTAAGATTGATACTGAGTTAAATAGTTTTATAACCGTAATGGAAACTGATGCAACTAAACAGGCAAAATTACTTGAAGAAGAAATGATGGCTGGGAAAATCCGAGGCCCGCTACACGGTATTCCAATTGCGGTAAAGGATATCATTCAAGTTCAAGGCCAGCCAACAACATCTGGCTCTATAATTTTTGAAAAATGGGTTCCGGATGAGGATGCCACTGTTGTAAAAAAATTAAAAAAAGCTGGGGCAATTATTATTGGAAAAGCAAATTTACATGAATTTGCAATGGGAGCAACAACTGAAAATCCGCATTACGGCAATGTGAAAAACCCTTGGAATTTAAATAAAATCCCAGGTGGCTCTAGTGGAGGATCAGCAGTTGCAGTTGCAGCAGGATTATCCTACGGTGCACTAGGTACAGATACTGCAGGTTCAATTAGACTACCGGCAGCATTATGTGGAATTGTAGGGATAAAACCTACCTACGGAAGAGTAAGTAGAAATGGTTGCCTTCCATTTAGTTGGTCGTTAGATCACATTGGCCCGATGACAAGAACCGTAAAAGATGCAGCGATCATGTTAGAGGCGATCTCAGGCTACGATTCAAAAGATACATCTTCAGTTAAACATTGTGAATCTATCAATTTTGCTGATCCATTAATTCATTTAAAAGGGATTAGAATAGGTATTTGTAAAGACTATTTATTTGACGATTTAAATGAAGAAGTTCAACTAGCAATAACACGAGCGATTGAACGTCTAAGAGAACTAGGTGCTCAAATTATTGAAATAGAACTAAAAAACTTATCAATGGCATTAAATTCACTTAAAGTGATTGCTCAGTCAGAGGTTGTTTCATTTCACCAGCCTTTATTAAACCAATATGGTCATTTGTATGGTGATGATTTAAAATACCGATTTAAATTTGGTAAGGCGATCAGTGCTGTCGACTATATAAATGCGCAACGCCTTCGAAACCTGTTTATAGAACAAACATTAGAATCTTTACAAAACGTTGACGTATTAATCGGACCGACTAATTCACAGCCTCCATTTGATATTGGTTCTGTTTTGCCAGAAGAGGCGATTAACAATATGTTTTCGTTAGGAAAAACACCATTAGCAAACATTCTCGGGTTCCCAGCATTAACGGTTCCATGTGGAATTATTAACGGTCATTTACCTACTGGTATGCAATTAATCGGAAAGCCATTTTCTGAAAAATTATTACTTCAAATTGGAGACTGTTATGAAAGGCAAGAAACATGGTTTGAACAGTATATGGCGAAGTTAGCAGAAAATTAATTTTTGGAGGGGTCTAAATGATTCAAAAATCAGTAATTGAAAGAACGAAAACGAGCAAAATTAATTGCCTCCATTTTATCAATGGAAAATACACCGCTTCAATAAATAACAAGTTGTTTGAAAATATTAATCCAGCAACACAGGAAATCATTGGGCATGTGGCAGAAGGAGGCTATGAAGAAATTGATCTAGCGGTACAAGCGGCGAAAAACGCTTTCGAAAATGGGTGGAAACAAATTCCCTCACGAGAGCGGGCAGCCATTCTAAGAAAAATAGGTGATTTGATTTTAGAAAGAAAAGAAGAGTTAGCAACATTAGAGGCAATTGATACTGGGAAACCTTACTGGTTAACTAGTTCAGTTGATATTCCACGTGCAGCATACAATTTTCACTTTTTTTCAGAATATATGACCTCTTTAGGTACAGAGGCATACCAAATGGATAATGTTGCCTTAAACTATGCTGTTCGCAAACCTTTAGGTGTTGTTGGTTTAATTAATCCTTGGAATCTCCCTTTGTTTCTCCTAACTTGGAAACTTGCTCCATGTTTAGCTGCTGGAAATACAGCTGTATTAAAACCTGCAGAATGGACACCGCTTACAGCTACAATTCTAGGAGAAATTTGTAAAGAAGCTGGAGTTCCTGACGGTGTCGTCAATATTGTACATGGGTTTGGACCTGATTCAGCGGGGTCAGCACTTACTGAACATCCAGATGTTAAAGCGATTACTTTTACTGGTGAAACTAGTACAGGGAAACAAATTATGAAAACAGCTGCAAATTCTCTTAAACGACTTTCTTATGAATTAGGTGGTAAAAATCCCAATATTATTTTTGCTGATGCTAATCTTGATGAAGTGATTGAGACAACAATAAAATCGAGTTTTGTCAATCAAGGTCAAGTATGTTTGTGTGGATCAAGAATTTATGTGCAAAGAGAATCTTACGATGAATTTGTTGAAAAGTTTGTTAATAAAACGAAAGAATTAGTCGTTGGAGATCCATTTGCTGAAGATACGTTTATGGGAGCAATGATTAGCGAAGAACATTATAACCGTGTTCTCAGTTATATTGAACTAGCAAAAGAAGAAGGTGGAACAATCTTGACAGGTGGTAAAAAGCCTAGCCATTTAGATAAAGGATTTTATTTAGAACCAACAATTATAGTGGATTTAAACAACGATTGTCGTCTTATTCGCGAAGAAATCTTTGGGCCAGTAGTTACGGTATTACCTTTTGATACGGAAGAGGAAGTCATTGGATACGCAAATGATACAGTCTACGGGTTAAGTGCTTCTATTTGGACAAATGATGTTCGAAGAGCGCATCGAGTAGCCGATCAAGTAGAGGCTGGTATCGTTTGGGTTAACACGTGGTTCTTACGTGACTTACGAACACCTTTTGGTGGTATGAAGCAAAGTGGTGTTGGTAGAGAAGGTGGCATGCATAGCTTCGAATTTTACTCTGAACTAAAAAACATTTGTATAAAGTTATAAATAGAGGGAGAGAAGTGTATATGAATAAAGTAACAGCAAGTAACAAAATTATTGAATTTTCGAACCTGTTGTATGAAGTAGAGCAAGTAAGGGTCCCTAGCCCACCCCTAACAGAGCTAGATAAAGAACTAACAATTACTGATGCTTATCACATCCAATTAACGAATATAGAAAAGAAAAAGGAAGCAGGACAAAAAGTGATTGGAAAGAAGATTGGTCTAACTTCCTTAGCTATGCAAAAATTACTCAATGTTGATCAGCCTGATTACGGCCATTTACTAGATAGAATGGTTATTGAAAATCAAGGCGTAGTTACAAAAGAGAAAGTATTGCAACCAAAAGTTGAAGGTGAAATTGCTTTTGTACTTAAAGATGATTTAAAAGGGCCAAATGTTACGGCGATGGATGTGTTGATGGCTACCGATTATATATTACCTGCGATTGAAATAGTAGATAGTAGAATCAAGGA
The DNA here is from genome assembly GCF_001866075.3 of Anaerobacillus isosaccharinicus. Classification (GTDB taxonomy): domain Bacteria; phylum Bacillota; class Bacilli; order Bacillales; family Anaerobacillaceae; genus Anaerobacillus; species Anaerobacillus isosaccharinicus. Next base: position 3,577,078 of record NZ_CP063356.1, read on the forward strand.
TTGGAAGATTAAATTAGCAGATACAATAGCTGATAATGCATCATCTGGACTATATGTATTAGGTGGAAAGCCTACACCAGTCGATTCTGTCGACCTTGCCCAAATTGGAATGGTATTAGAAAAAAACGGTGAAATTGTCAATACTGGTGTTGGAGCAGCAGCCTTAGGAAATCCAGCTAATTGTGTAGCATGGCTTGCAAACAAACTCTACGAATTTGGGATTACGTTGAAAAAAGGTGAAGTCATTCTATCAGGGGCATTGTCAGCAGCTGTAGACGCGAAATCAGGTGATTATTTTACAATAAGGTTGGCTCATTTAGGTAGTGTCAGTGTTCGATTTGAATAGATAGAAGGGAGATTTTCCGTGAATAAAATAAAAGTAGGAATTATCGGCTCTGGAAATATTGGGACAGATCTTATGTATAAGATTGAACGTAGTAATGTACTAGAAATGGGGGTTATGATAGGTATTGATCCAAGATCAGATGGTTTAAAGCGAGCAAGAGATAGAGGCTATACAATTATTGATAATGGAATAGAGGGTTTTCAAGAGCAACCAGAGTTAGCGGATATTCTTTTTGATGCAACGATGGCTCAAGCTCATCTCCATCATTCAGAGATTTTAAGTAAATTAAATAAGCAAGTCATTGATTTAACACCTGCTGGACTAGGGCCGTTTGTAGTCCCAGTTGTTAATCTAGAGGAGCATGTAAAAGCTCCAAATGTTAATATGATTACTTGCGGCGGGCAAGCAACGATTCCTATCGTTCATGCGATTAATCGTATCGTTGCAGTTGAGTATGGAGAAATTGTTGCGACCGTATCAAGTAAAAGTGCAGGGCCAGGAACAAGAGCAAATATAGATGAATTTACACGAACAACTGCAAAAGGAATCGTAGAAATCGGTGGCGCAAAAAAAGGAAAAGCAATTATCATTTTAAATCCTGCTGATCCACCTGTTTGTATGCGTGATACAGTTCACGTACTTGTAGAACGAATCGGAAAAGAGAAAGAAATTATAGCATCGATTCGCCAAATCGTAACTGAAATTCAAAAGTACGTGCCTGGATATCGGTTACGAACAGAACCTTTAATCGATGGTAAAAAAATTACTGTTTTTCTTGAAGTAGAAGGTGCAGGTGATTACTTCCCTCCATATTCAGGTAATTTAGATATTATGACCGCTGCAGCAACAAAAGTTGGAGAAGAAATTGCTAAAATGCAGTTGAAACAATTGACGTAAGGAGGTAGACGTGTGAATAGTAAAAATCTATATTTAGTTGATGTTACGTTGCGAGATGGAAGTCACGCTGTGAAGCACGCTTTTACAGAGGAACAAATCCGTGTAGTTGCAAGAAGCCTTGATCAAGCAGGTGTTAAATTTTTTGAAGTTTCTCATGGTGATGGTTTAGGTGGTTCTTCCCTCCAATATGGTTTGTCATTTGTTAATGAAATGAAACTAATTGAAGCTGCTGTTGATGAATGTCGTCAATCTGAGGTTTCTGTTCTATTAATTCCTGGTATAGGGACAAAAGATCATTTAGATGAAGCAGCGAAGCTTGGTGCTAAAATGGTTCGTGTTGCCACCCATGTGACAGAAGCAGATGTGGCACAACAACATATTCAACTAGGGCGTGAGCTTGGTCTTAAAACAGCTGGTTTTTTAATGATGGCGCATATGGCACCAGTTGATAAGCTAGTTCAACAAGCTAAATTATTTGAGAGTTATGGAGCAGAAATTGTTTACATTGTCGATTCTGCCGGAACTCTTCTTCCTCATCAAGTTAAAGATAGAACGGCAGCTCTTCGTCAAGTGTTAACTTGTGACATTGGTTTTCATGGTCATAATAATTTATCTCTAGCTATGGCTAACACTATTGAAGCAATTAATGAAGGAGCAACTTATGTCGATGGAAGTTTAAGATGCTTAGGTGCAGGAAGTGGCAATACGCAAACTGAAGTGATGGTTGCTGTATTCGAGCGACTAGGTTTTTTGACTGGTATTGATCTTTATCCAATTATGGATGCTGCTAATGGAGTTGCAGCTCAGATCATGCAAAGACCGCAAGAAGTTACCGGAACTAGTTTGATCATGGGTTATTCTGGGGTGTATTCAAGCTTTTTATTACATACTCAGGATGCAGCAAAACGATTTGGTGTTGATGAAAGAGATATTTTAGTAGAGCTAGGAAAGCGACAAGCGGTTGGTGGTCAAGAAGATCTGATTTTTCAAGTAGCTGCTGAACTAGCAAACTAATTCTACTATTCTGGGAGGGTAAAATGAAGACATGTAATTACAATGATATTGCTCAGATTTTATATGAAGCGGAAAGAAATAAACAAGAAATCACGAGAATTACGTTGGAATATCCTGATTTAACTATTGAAGAAGCTTATGAAATTCAGGAAAGATTAGTAAGTTTAAAGAAGAAGGCTCATACACGAGTTTTCGGTCCAAAAATGGGATTGACAAGTCGAGCAAAAATGGAACAAATGAATGTTAAAGATCCGATTTATGGTTACATCTTAGATCATATGGTACACGAAAATAATAAAACCATCCCAATAGAAGAATTTATCCATCCAAAAGTTGAAGCAGAAATTGCCTTTATACTAGAAAATGACATTGAAGGTCCTGGTATTACTGGTGCACAGGTACTTGCAAATACGAAATATGTCGTGGGTGCATTGGAAATCATCGATAGTCGTTATGAAAACTTTCAGTTTACCCTCCCGGATGTTATTGCTGATAACGCATCTTCTTCTAAGGTTGTCTTAGGGGACAAAATTATCAATGCAAAAGAATTAGAGTTAGATTTAGTAGGAGTAACACTATCGATTAACGGCAATATCGTGGAAATGGGAGCTGGTGCAGCAGTGTTAAGTCACCCAGCGAATTCTGTAGCTACACTAGCAAATATGCTTGCTAGAAAAGGTGGAAAGCTTAACAAAGGTGAAATTATACTAACTGGGGGCATTACAAGCGCAGTCATGATAAACCGTGGTGATTATGTTTCTGCAAAGTTTGATGGAATTGGTGAGGTCAATTTTAAGATGAAATAATTGTAAAGTTTTTTTAGTTACTTATGAAAATCCGTTTTTGGTAACCATAATTAATTGGAATAGGAGGAATATTTTATGCCAATAGTTCAAATATCATTAATTGAAGGACGAGAATTAGAGAAAATAAATAAATTAATTGTTGAAGTGACGAAGACAGTCTCAGAGTCTTTAGATTCTCCTGTTGAAAATGTTCGTGTCATTATTAATGAAGTGCCTAATACACACTGGGGTATAGGTGGAAGACCTGCTTCAGAAGTAAGGAAAAGTAAGTAAGAATTGTAAGAGAGAAATAGTAACGATTTTTAATTAAATCGTGATCCTATGCATCTGCATAGGATTTTTTGCTCATATCAGGGACAGAAATACGAAGTGATGTGATTATCCCCATAAAAATAACTATAACTTAATAGGATTTTATGGTTAAAGGATAGAAACTATTAAAAAACTGTTTGAAGATGGTGGTCTACAAAAATAAATAGGTGTATTTGCTTGCTGTTTTATAGCATGATAATTGGTATAATAAATTTTACCAAATTTATTATTAGTACGAATCAGCTAAAATAAAGCCGCTACTTAGACAGTTTAGGTTGTAGCTATCGTTAAGCAAATCAATTAATATATATTTACAAGGTTCCGACAGTGAAAATGATAGATATTAAATTTCGATCAACCTAGAAATTAGTCTAATTATGCCGATAAAAGACTGAATATTGGGTATTATCAGAATATTTAATAAGAATTTTATTATCAATTATGTAAGCCGTCTTAAATTGAATAGGAGAAAGATTTACTAAGACAGCGCTTTTAATTGTTTTGAAGGAGTTTAAAGGTTATGAAGAATGAAATTAATACATTAAAAAAATAATCGTTTAAAAGGAGGGGAAAACATATGACCAATTCGAGTGAATTGACTTTTGATAAGTTAACTACCATCTTTAATCCAGAAGTTGAAGGTTTCTTTAAAGACAACAATATGATGGTGTCTAGTACAGATGCATGGGGGGTTTTACGAAGGGATTTAATCCTAGCCCTTGGAGTAGAAAGAGCGAAACGTTTTTTGCTTCGTTATGGTTGGCATTGCGGGAAGAATGAGGCACGAATTCTAAAAAATGTGTTTGATTGGTCCGACGATATAGAGTGGCTATTGGCAGGATCAAAAATGCATAATATTGGAGGTCGTGTTTTTTCCTATCCTATTAAATTTAATGTAAGTATTTCAGAAGGGAAATTTGATGTATCAGGGTATTGGGTCGATTCGTATGAGGCAAAACAACATCTTCACCATTTTTCGTATTATCATGAACCTGTTTGTCACTTTCTAGTTGGATATGCTGGGGGATATACGAGTGAATGTCTAGGAAAGAAAATCATCTTTAAGGAAACACACTGTGTTGGAAAAGGAGATAAACAATGCAGATACACAGGTAAAACGATCGAACAATGGGGCGATGAAATTACGGAAAATCTTTACGATTATGAGGAACAAGATATCTCTGATGAGCTAGACCGAGTATACCGTCGCGTTGAAAAACAGAAAGAAGCGTTAAAAATCGGATCATCAATAAGCAAAAAATTGACCCATGCCCTTTTGCAAGGTAAGGGGTTAGATGATTTTGCGAACTTATTAAGTAAAGAAGTTCATTATCCAGTCATCATTCATAACCAATATTTTGATTGTATTGCAAGCTTCATAGATGAGAACGTGGAAGCGGAAACATTAAATTATTTTAACGAGTTGCCAATAGAAGAAAAGCTTGAACGAACAACTCAATTAGAGCTTGAAAATAATCTCAATATTTTAATAACTCCAATTGTAATTCGTCGAGAAATTTTCGGTTTTATCTCTTTCATTAAACAAGGTGTAAAGTTTGAAGAGCCTGAATTCGACTTTTTAGAAAGGGCAGCAACGATTTGTGCACTTCAAGTTCTAAATGAAAAAACGGCCCTTGAAACGGAAGAAAGAATGAAAGGTGAACTACTAGAAGAACTTATCAATAGTAATGAGGCTGATGTTACTTTGATTTCTCAAAAACTGTCATACCTAGGTTACAACCTAAGAGAGCCACATTATGTACTAGTTTTCCAATTAGATGTGGAAACGAATATTAGTACTGCAATTAACACAGATGCTGATCCTTTTCAATCAGCAAAGGTAAAATTATTAAATTTTATCCAAAGGGAAAATGAACTCTATCATTGCAAAACGTTGACATCTGTAAGAATGAATAAAATTCATGCGTTAATACCATACACATTGATAAAGAAAAGAAATATGGATATTAAAGCATTTGCTAAACATTGTTACGATATTCTAGTGGGTGAGAAAGCAATCAAACCATCATCATTTTATATCGGTATTAGTACGAAAAGCGAAGGTATTAATAGCTTTAATAAAAAATTTCTTGAGGCCAATAAAGCGATTGAAGTAGCAAAAGTTCGAGCAGTTACCTCCTCAACAGAAAATAAAGAAGCGATTATTAGTGCAAATGATCTAGGGCATTTATTGATGTTATTGGATGCTAGGAATCCAGAGGAATTAAAACACTATGCAGATCAAAAATTAGGAGTCATTGCTACATATGACGAAAAAAATGATACCGAGCTCTTAAAAACACTTTATTTTTATATGGATAATGAATGTAATCTTCATAAAACATCTCGTGCCATGAATGTTTCAATTAGTGGAATGAGATACCGAATACAGCGTTTCCAAGAACTTGCGGAAATTGATTTATCCAATTCATCCTGTCGGTTTGAAGTGCAAATTGCTTTACAAATTTATTTAGTGTTTGGGTTTTTGAAGTTGACTTAAAGCTATAACAATAGTAGAAAGGAGCCGGTGTAAGAATGATTAATTCTATTACTAATGCCGTTAAAGTCATTAACTGTTTTTCAATAGAACAGCCTGAAGTAGGAGTATCTGATCTTTCAATTAAATTAGAGATGAACAAAAGTACTGTTCATCATATTGTTAAAGCCCTTCACAATGAAGGAGTTTTAGTACGTACACCGAGTAGGAAGTATCGATTAGGCTCAAGGTTGTTAGGTTGGGGAAACTTGGTTACTGAACAATACAAATCATTTTTTAATGCGACACCTTATATTGATAATTTGGTAAAACTAACAAATGAAGTTGTTCATTTAGCTGTTCGAGAAAATAACGAAGTAAGTTATTTAGCAAAAATTGAACCGAAAACTCCTGTACGAATTAAAACAACTATAGGAGATAGAAACCCACTTTATTGTACAGCTTTAGGTAAGGTCCTGCTAGCAAGTAATATAGATAAAGATCTTGGCATGATAAATGACCTGATTTTAATTCCATTAACTAGTCAGACCATTACCAATCACGAAAGGTTAATAGATGAATTAAGGAAAATAAATGAACAAGGTTATGCTATCGATGACGAAGAGTTTGAAATAGGATTGTTTTGTATTGCAGTACCTATTAAAGATTTTATGGGCAATGTTGTCTGTGCAATTAGTATTTCAGGTCCAGAGTATCGAATTAAAGAGAACAAGGATCACTTGATAAAAAAATTATTGTTAACTGCTTCAAAGATTTCAACGTTTTGTGATCTTTAGGAGGTGAGCGTTTAAAGAACTGGAAATCCCATTAAGATTTGGTTGGCAAATGATAAATGAAAACAATAGTAACTCATTACTCGAATAGGGGATCACGTTAAATATGAGCATTCAGTAAAATTAGGAATATTGTAAATCTGAAGGTTGAATTATCAGAAAATATTAAATAATTAAACATTAATATTATAATACTATAATTAGGAGTTGTTTACAATGGATCAAAGAGAGTTTAGAAACACTTTAGGTCAATTTGCTACAGGTGTAACTGTAATTACAACGATTGGTGATGATCATGAATTGATTGGTTTAACAGCTAATGCATTTTCTTCCCTTTCACTAGAACCGCCTCTTATTCTTGTATGTATTGATAAAAAGAGTGGTAGTGCACCTGTTTTTGTAAAAGAGAAACCTTTTGTCGTAAATATTTTAACAGAAAATCAGGAAGATGAATGCTGGGCATTCGCGAAAAAAGGAACAGATAAATTCAAAAATATTGCGTATACTCTATCAGAATTTGGTGTTCCAATCATAGAACAGAATTTAGCAACGATAGAATGTGAAGTAAATGAGGTCCTTGAAGGCGGAGACCATCTTATCGTCACTGGACTAGTTAAAAATGTTCAACAAAATGATATAGGGGAGCCACTTATCTTTTTCAAAGGGAGAATTTGCAGATTAAATAGTCCTTCGACAATCTAAAAATATTTTGAATGGGGGTAAAAAAATGACAGTAATGAGACTAGGGCGAGTTGAATTAAGAGTTTTGGACTTGGAAAAATCGGTTGAATATTATACGAATGTGATTGGTTTAGAAGAAACCGGAAGAACGCAAGATCGAGTATATTTAAAAGCCTGGGATGAGTATGATCACCATAGTTTAATTTTAAAGAAAGCTGATTCAGCTGGTCTAGAGCACTTTGCCTTTAAAGTGAGAAACGAAACAGACCTAAGTTATTTCGAGAAAAAAGTTGAACAATTTGGCTTAACAACAAGTCGTGTCTCAAAGAATACGCGATTAGCAGAAGGCCAAGCGGTAAGGTTTATCTTACCTACTGGACATCAAGTTGAACTTTATTATGAGATTGGATATCTAGGAACGGCGGTTGGTACATTAAATCCTCATCCATGGCCAATGAACGCGAAAGGAATCGCTCCACACCGCTTAGACCATGTTCTTTTAACGGGAGATGATTTAAAGAGTGTAACGCGCTTTTTTATGGAGGTTCTTGGATTTAATCAAAGCGAGAAGATTACGACGGTAGGTGGCGAAGAATTATTAGGAAGTTTCCTTTTTGCTACAAACAAAGCGCATGATCTAGCTTTCGTAAAAGGCCCAGATGCTAAACTTCATCATGCTGCATTTTTCGTAGACTCCATTCATGATGTATTTAAGGCTGCGGATTTATTAACGATGAATGAAGTACCAATTGAGGTAACACCTACTAGACACGGTATTTCAAGGGGAGAAACGATTTATTTCTTTGATCCATCAGGTAATCGCAATGAAGCGTTTGCCAATGGGTATATAACGTATCCTGATTTTCCAACAATCACATGGACCGAAGATAAGATTGGTCAAGGGATCTTTTATCATCGTCGTGAATTATTGGAATCCTTTATGAAAGCGTTAACGTAAAGGAGGGTGAACGATGTATAAAATAAATTTTGAGTATGCTGATGAAACTTATGAATACACTTGTCAAAGTGAAGAAGATGTATTAAGTGCAGCACGTAAAAATTTTATCCCATTACCAACAGGCTGTCGTAGAGGTGGATGTGGGATGTGTAAAGTTAAAGTAGTTGAAGGAAAGTTTGAACATGACCCACTTTACTCAAAAGATGCTCTTACTGATGAAGAAGTGAAAGAAAAGTATGCTTTAGCTTGCAAAGTATATCCTTCTAGTAATATTAAAATGGTGATTAATTCCTCAAAAAAAGAAGAAAAAAAGGTAACTCCAAAAACTAATATGACGAATGCATTAAAAGATAGTAAGTGGAATGGTGGTATTTATGAGCGGCCAGTCCTTACTCAAAAAATTGCTGCTAGGATGTTAGATAGTGCTTGTCAAAAAGCAAAAGAATTAGGAATATTAATCAATGTAGCTATTGTTGATGATGGAGCAAACTTAAAATCATTTACGAGAATGGACGAATCTCCATTACTCAGTGGAACGATTGCGCAAAATAAAGCATATACAGCAGCAAGTTTTGGAGTGCCTACTCATGATTGGTATCCAATGATTAAAGATGAACCATCTCTACTACATGGTATTGTTCATACTGATCGATTAGTGGTATTCGGAGGAGGTATCCCAATTAAACTTAATGGCTTTATTATTGGAGGAATTGGTGTTTCAGGTGGAACTGCTGACCAAGATATCAACTGTGCTAGTGCAGGACTAAAAGTCTTCGAATCTATTATTAAGGAGGAAAGATCATGACTGTTGAAATTCAAAACCAGAAATTACTCAACCGAGTGTTGAATGAAATCCGCTCCCGACGGGACGAATTTGAGGAGAAGCGGCACGTGCCTCGAGACATGGTAGCGCAACTAAAACAGCTGGGTGTATATCGCGCTCACACGCCGCGCTGCTTTGGAGGTGATGCCTGCTCACCCACGGAGTTCCTAAGGCTGATTGAAGACATATCCGAAGCTGACGGCTCAGCAGGATGGGTGGCTAGCTTTGGTTCTGCTGCGGTATACTTAGCGTCACTACCACGTGATACGCTTGCACGCATATACGCAAATGGCCCGGACGTGTCTTTCGCTGGCGGTCTGTTTCCAGTCCAGCCGGCAGAGAAGGTAGCGAGTGGTTGGCGTGTGAACGGTCTCTGGAAGTTTGCAAGCGGGTGTAAGGGCGCTGACATTCTCGGCGTCGGTATTGGTACTGGGGATGGTGGCAAGCCGCTCACGGCAGTACTCATGCCCGAGGACGTGGAAATTGTTGAGAACTGGGAAGTTTTCGGGATGCGTGGAACGGGAAGTCATGACTTGCGAGTGAAAGACGCATTCGTCTCTGACGATTGGACATTTGTCCGTGGAGGTGTACCTTCTATTGAAGAGCCGATCTTTCAGTATCCATCCATTGCTTATGCATCACAGGTACTGGCGGTAGTCAATCTTGGCGTAGCCCGCGCAGCGCTAAATGAAGTTTCTCAAATGGCAGGGGGCCATCCTAGCATCACTGGTGCACCGAAAATGGCCGATCGCGCTTACATCCGAATCGCCGTGGCAAAGGCAGAAGCTTCGCTAAGGTCGGCGCGTGCCTTCTTCTACGAGGCCACCGACTCTGCTTGGGACTCGATCTTGAGGGGAGATGGTGTCTCCGCTGACCAAACAAGCATGCTGCGTCTGGCAGCCGTAAAAGCTGCCCGCGCAGGTGCAAGTGCCGTGCAGTCTGCCTACCTGCTTGCCGGAACCGCGGCGATCTACGATGGGCACCCGCTACAGCGCTATCTGCGCGACGCAATGGTCGTGACCCAGCATGCGTTCCTCAGCGAGGGAATTTATGACGGAGCAGGCTCGGTATTCCTAGGAGTTCCACCGATGCCAGGCTACATCTAATTCCTAGACTGATAAGTACGATTGAGCGAGTTAAACCCATTACATTTAACCAAAAGATGTAATGGGTTTAATTTGTTAATAATTCTAATAAAATTGTTTTATTTAAGCACAGATTGTATAGATGCGTACAAATTATGTTGCTGCTTTACATCAGTGTTCGTCAATTGTATATTTTTGAACTATTGACTATCGTTTAGTTGATTTCTGTGAGCCCTTCAGTTGCTTTAAAAACCATAAGTTTTCTAAGCCTTTTCTGCCCGTTTTTCTCCATAAAAAAAACCTCCCTATTTGTATAAAGGAGGATACAGTTTGAATATTTATGTAATTGAGCCCCAATGGTCAGCCAAAAAGGTCTCCCAAGGTTAGCCAAAGTCAGCCCTGAAACCTCTTGATATCTAAAACCACAAAAGCCATGAAAACCTTGATTTGGCGGGACTGTGTGGGAATCGAACCCACCGAAGACGGCACGCGCCTCCCATAAGGTTTTGAAGACCTCGGCAAACACCAGTTACACAACCAGCCCCATTAAAGGTTAATTTAACAGGCTTCTTGGGCTTTATCAAGAGGTTACGTTGGCTACTCCCCAAAGGTTTCAACTGTATCTCCTATGGTCTATTATACATCATAAAAAACAAAAATAGAAAAATAAAAAAGACAGTTAATTTAAGTTTTTTAGTGATTATTGTTGGATAAGTAATAAAAGGGGCTTTACTAAAGCCCTTTGGCTGGGTTTACCTTCTAGATTATGGCTCTATATTTTTCTACATTGAAAACCCGAGTTGGCTTTGCTTCAGTCATAGATTTTGCTACTAACAATTTTTTAATTTCTTCTACTGTTTTGCCATGCTCAAGATTATCTTTAATTAATACCCATTCTTCCTTTAAATTCTCTTTAACTGAGAACTTATATGTTACGATACTCATACCAAGAAAAATACTATCACCGTTATTGGTTTCTTTTGCTGCAAAGGCTTCATCTAAGTTCTCAAGAATGAAAATTACGTTAGGGTTTAAATGGTTTTCATGATTGTTAAGAGACGTTGTCTGGCTTTGGACCTTTGTAAAGATTTGGGTTGGTTGTAAAAATTCTTCTAGCAGTTTTTTTACGTCCATCTCTCGAAGTGGTACCATCTGTGTATTTTTAATTTTTACATATTTAGGTTTTTGTCTGCCGTAAGGATATTTAATATAGTATATTTTTCCTTCAAATAATTTGTATTTCTTAATACCGGAAGCATTTTTATCTGCTTTTTTGATAATTTCTGGGGAATCGTCCCATGTGCGGTCAAAGACATAACGGTCATGAAATCCTATAATTTCTGCAACACCACCATTTTGTGTTCTGTCTTTTTCATATTGCATTTCAATAGTTATAAAGTTTTTCATAAAGTTCATCCCTTCAAATAGTGTTTAAGTTTTTATTTGTGCTTCTACTTTTACTTTACAAAATTAAAAATTAAAATTGTAAAATATCGCGAAATTTATTTTTTGGATAGGTTGTATTTTTCTGCCAAAATATAATTTTGTTTGACTTCAACTTGCGTTGTACAGACATTATAACTTTTTTAGAAGTTCAAAAGATTAATTCGGTTATTTATTTTTTAGGTATATAGAACTATTTTTGTCGCTCGACTTCATAATCTTGTTCCTCTAGAGTTTCGGTTTCGACACGACCACCGGTACAACGGAAATCGATGATATTCAGAGTATTTTTTATCTGGAAACGGATTGAAAAGCGTGTATATATATGGTTTGTCGTGCGTGTTGTATCAACATTTATTACAACACGCACGACCTTGGCTAAAACATCTTATCCTTAATGGAAAAATAAACGAATGATTTTTAGTTATGGCTGAGAAAAATATAAGGAATAAAAGAGTACGAATTACCAGTGTTCGACCCTTCAAAGCAGTCGGAATTTTGGGGCAGAAAAACAATTATGGCAGCAATCAATGGATTCCTTCCTATTCTGGAAAAAAGCACAATGATTAAGTACTACTTCATTAAAGGGATACAAATCACAACTCACACTTTTATACTCGCTTTTATGATATTTGGGCAAGGGGAGAAGAAACAAAGAAAGCAATTTTTGCGCATATGGTGGATGAGATAAATCCAGTTACCTACAACTAACGGCTTCGGTTTTGAGGTAGAAAAACATATTTAGCAGTTAAATTTACTATAGTTTTAATAACATCACTTTGAACAGAAAATTAGCATTATAAAAAGCAAGGGAAGCAGTAAATTCCTTTGCTTTTTTAATTTTTTATACAATTTGATGAATATTTCCAAAGTTCTTAAAGGTGTATTGGATATTTATGTTAATATAAGATTGTAAGAAATATTATCTTTGTGAAAAGAAACACTTAAACTAACGAAGCAGTTTACTTCAAGAAGAAAGGCTGGGGATAATGAAAAAATTACTTAATATTACGATAGTAACAATATTAGCATTCACTTTAAGTGCATGTGGGAACAACGTAAAATCAAATACAATAGTAGGTGCGGAGTTAACTGACAGAGAAAAAGGAATACTTTCAACTACATCAAACCAATCATTTGTATTTGACTTCAATATTGAAGGTGAATATAAAAAAGTATCTGTGTGGGTTGAAAAATATGAATTTGGTAAATTGGTTGATGAACAAATAGGACCTCTTACGACTGAAGTTATGAATAATGGTTCTATTATTTTTACAATCATTGAAACAGATACCATTGAAAATCAAACTTTGTTTAATATAGGGATTATCAGTGATGGCATAGGGGGCTCGATGTCAACCTCTAATATCGTTTCAACTAAAGGTACGGAAGGTAGGTCTATCGTATGGGGCAACATTAGCGAAGAAATGGATGTTCCGAACGAGCAGATGGTTTTAGCGAGTATAGGGTATTCATGGGATGAAGGTTCAATGGTTTCATTTTCCTCTGAATTTTATAGAGATATTGAGCGTCGTAACATCGAGTTAGAGAATCATGAGGTTGTTTATCTACTTAGAAGTAAATTTACGAAATAAGCAAGTATGGTTGTTGCACTAACGGTGAGGTCCGACATGTTCTGTAATAAACGTCTTACGACGTGAAAATACAGGGAAGCCAATGCATAATGGCTTCTAACTTTATAATCGAGGATAGGAATGATGTGACCATGTACACAGAAACTATCTCGTCAAAGCTCCTGCGTGCGTCATGATTGACAGATCATCGGGGTTCGAAGGACAGGTAGAGTCGGCAGAACGAAGGCTGAAGCCATTCCTAAAAGGAAAAGGTATGCCAACGGATATGCCGGATGGCTGAAAAACTGGATATGGTGAGAATGTTTCAATAAGAAACTGACAAACAACCGAATGTACGGGTCTAAAGTTAGGACATGCGGAAACGTATGTACCATCACACGATGGGGTGAGCGGCGTAAAGTAAAAGTCTCTCCTATGAAATACGCTATATTGAACAATGGCAATATCCAACTCACAGGCTCAGAGGAAGCACCTAAGTTCAGAATGGATAGCTAGATTATAAGGAACTTGGAAAGCAAGGAACGTTGTAACTTGGACTGTCAGCCAAAACGGTTGCTATAAGGCTCAAGCCGAAAAGCATTTATCTTTGTGAGGGTAAGGGCACGACCTATGAAACTCCTGTAATGGGATCGGAGGAACAGCCCTAAGTCTAATTGTATGAATGATCATTTTCCAAACGTGTATTGCACCGATCTGGTAAGAACGTGGGAACATCACCTTGAACTAAGGGGGTGCCACAGTGCAAACTCTACGATATTGGGATTACTATGGCATGACTGAAACCTTTACAGATTTATTTGAAAGATCAAAGAAACAAGAAATTTTCCACTCCTTATATGACACAATTACGTCCAAGGAAAATATTTTGTTGGCTTATCGCTCAATAAAATCTAATAAAGGGTCGAAGACACCAGGAACTGATGGTAAAACTATCAACGATATCAAAAAACTATCAGATGAAGAACTAGTAACGTTAATCCAAGACAAGCTAAAAAATTATCGTCCAAAGAAAGTTAGGCGAAAATTAATTCAGAAGGATAATGGGAAATGGAGACCTCTTGGTATACCCTGTATTTTTGATCGAGTTATACAACAATGCTTCAAGCAGGTACTTGAACCCATTGCCGAAGCACAATTTTATAAACATAGCTACGGTTTCAGACCTTTACGGTCTACACACCATGCTATGGCAAGAGTACAATTCTTAGTTAATCAAGCCTCACTACACTTCGTAGTAGATATTGATATTAAAGGCTTCTTTGACAACATCAATCATACTTTACTTATAAAACAATTGTGGAACTTGGGAATAAGGGATAGAAAAGTGCTAGCATGCATTTTTAAAATGTTAAAAGCGGAAATTGACGGAGAAGGATCACCAACAAAGGGTTCTCCTCAGGGCGGACTGTTATCGCCCCTACTTTCTAACGTGGTACTCAATGATTTAGATCAATGGGTTTCTAAACAATGGGAATTTTTCCCCTTAGACAGACCTTTTAAAACAAGAGAAGGCGAACTCCTGGCTAAAAAGCGAACCAATCTGAAAGAGGGTTATCTTGTACGCTACTGTGACGATTTCAAAATACTTTGTCGAGATTGGAAGACTGCGCAAAAGTGGTATCATGCAGTAAAATCCTATCTGAAACATCGTCTTAAACTTGATATTTCACCTGAGAAATCACAGATCATCAATCTGCGAAAAAGAAGTTCTGAATTTTTAGGGTTTACTATTCGTGCGAATAGAAAAAGGAATAAGAGAGTTGCACACACAGGTATAAAGGATAGTAAAAAGCAGAAAATCATTGCTGAAGCCAAAAAACGCATTCTAAAATTACAAGCTTCACCGACTGCACAAAATGCCCTACTCTTTAATAGCTTCGTTCTAGGAATTCACAACTACTTCAATCGAGCAACACATGTAAACAATGAGTTCTCGCGTCTTGCCTACAAACTGCATTACTTTATGTATAATCGTCTTAAATCTGTCGGGAAGTATGAACATCCAGCCAATCCACCACCAACCTACAAAAAGTTTTACAGATTAGGTTATAGGACATTTAAGGTAGCTAAAGTTTATCTTTACCCAATCGCTGATGTAAGAACAAAAAACAGCATGAACTTCAGTCAAGGACTTACGCCCTTCACCGAAGAGGGAAGGAAACTCATACAAAAGAAACTTAGAGTTGACATACAACAAGAAATTTCTTTGTTAATGCAATCTAATCTCCCGACACGAAGTGTCGAATATATGGATAACAGGATTAGTCGGTACAGCATGAAACTTGGGAAGTGCGAAATCACAGGAATTTTCCTAACCGCTACTAATGTGCACTGTCACCACTTTATCCCGTTACATCTCGGTGGGAATGACAGTTTCAACAACCTTCGAATTCTCCACAAAGAAGTACATAAGCTAATTCATATAAAAGACATCAAGACGATTAACACACTCATAACCATACTTGGTCTAACCAAGACAATGATAAATAAGATCAACCAATACCGTAAGGAATGTAGCATGGATCAAATCTTATAATCTCAAAAAAATAATGAGTAACATGGAACTTATGATTTAAATACATACAATTAGATGGAACGCCGTATGCTGGGAAACTGGCTCGTACGGTGTGGAGCAGGGGAAAAGCTGGAGATCATATCAAAGGTTTACCTATTGCTACCTTTACTGGAACAGCAGTAAAGTTTTTGTTGAAGTATTGAAGAAGGATTGAAAACAGTAGGAGGAAGTTAAGTTGAGGGAAGCAAATAAATTAAGTATATATATTGTGTGTTTAATCATCTCATTTTTTTCTTGTTATGCTCTGTATAAACTTTACGAAACATCACTTATTCTACTAGAAAAGTATCCTGAAATTGACAATGTTGCAATAGTAGGTTTTGCTATGGTTTTTGCTCCTGTAATGTTATTTATATTTAATGTCGTATTCTACTTATTTGTATACGAGAAAAGCATTAAAAAATCTCCTAAGCAAATATCTTCTTGGAGAATATTACTTCTAAATAAGGACCGTTGGAGTTTAAATCTTATTAGAGTCTTGTTGTATTTACTATGTTTTTGGATAATAGCGGATAATTTTGGTGCGGTTCCAATTTGGATTGTTATTACATTATTAATTAATATCGTTTCATACGGATATTGGACACTGCAAATGGTCAGAGAAAGTTTATTATTCGAACGTACCTATTAAAGCAGGGATTTTTTATTAACATCTTCAAAGAGTTTGTAAATTTATATACTTAAACAAACGAAGAGCTATAGTGAGAAGTAAGGCAAACTCTATAATTACACATTGTTTCAATATTAGTGAATGGAGTTTAAAATGAAAAAAAATAAAAGTTTACTTATTATAATTTTTATTATATTTATGTTAGCGATTATTAATAGTTATTCCAACCCGCAAATTTATATTGGATTTTTCCAAGTTAATGAAAAAGAAATAAATAATAATGAATATAGAATTGTCTTAAGCGCAGAACCCGTGGGTGATTTTAACCTAATTTTTAGAGAAAATCATAGTTTTTTATACAGAGAAACTGAAAGAAAAAGTAAGGAAGTTCATATAGGTGAAATTTGGGACGAACTCGTAGTTGGTAAGAACTATTATGTTAGATTTGAAAATTATTATTACCCGTGGCGGATAATTCAAAAAACGAAACTTACATCTTTGGATAATTTTTGATGCTTCCTCTTGTGAGTAGAGGTATGGTTTCAATCAACTTGTGATATATACACTTAAAGTAACGAAGTGCGAATGTTGAACAAGGGTATTCGCCTTTCTTTGTTGAAGTAAAGAAGCAGGATAATTCAATAAAATAGGAGGTGTGGTTATGAATAGATTAACTTTACTAATGCTATCATTCTCTTTATCAACATTTTTAATTAGTGGCTGCTCTTCTAATACCTATCAAGAATTAATGCCAGGTAGTAAAGGAGAGTTTTCTGTTTTATGGATAACGGAAAAAACGGGTGGTTACAATGCTTTTCCATCTGTTTTCAATAAAGTGGATAAAGTTACAATGCCTAAAAGTTTAGAAGAGATTAATAAAAAATACCCCAAATTAGAACTTAAAAGAGCACCTGTAATCGTGATTTTTAATGAAAATGGTGTAGTTTTAACGACTTATAACTTAGATGAAGCGGTGGAATTCTTAGAAAATGAATACGGTGATAGTTAAAGTAACGGGGGTGAATATAGAATAAGGAAATGCATGGTCAGTGTGAGGGGGGACAGTAAAATGACTAATACAGATTTAAGAGTAGCTTTGTTGTTAGGTGTCTTATATTCTATTGCTATATCGAGTGCAATATATTTTGTAGGTAATTTAATGTTTGCTGAATGGATTTCGTATATTTTCTTTCTCGTTATTTCTACTGTCCCTTCTATTGCTGTGTTTACTTATTTAAGTAAAATAAATACCAAAAGAGATAATATTGGATTGGTGTTACATAGCCTTTGGATAGGTTTTACTGTTTCGTTTATATCGATGCTTGCATCTACAATTTTACATGATACATTCAAAGAAAGAATTTACTGGGACATATCATCTTTAGAGGGGTTCATTTGGTTTTTATCATTTGCAATTATTGGTTCCCTTCTTTTCACCCCAATTAGTTATATGTTTGTTAGAGTAAAAAATAGGTTAACAGCGTAGGAGTCGTTATTGCATTAACGAAGAGCAATACTTCAAGAACGGAGGTGTTTATGTTTTATGACTACTTTAATACTTATTTTAATCCTAATAATTAGTATTGCAGATAATCTACTACGAAAACGGCTTGTGACAGGTATGTTTAAATCACTACAAGAAACAGATGCAGAAAAAGTATACCTAGGACTAAGGGTAATATTTACTGTCGTATTTATACCGCTTATCGTGTTTGTCTATAAGACTTATGATTACAGTGTAATCAAATGGGTTTATGTAGTTGCAATGATAACATTTCTTTCCTCTCAATCCTTAATTGAACGGAAGTATCTAGAAGGAAAAAAGCATATTGCCACTATTTCCTTGATGGCTATTGGTATCATTGCAATTTTAAGTATTTTTGGCATAAACGGTTATTAATCCTATCTAATTAAACTATCGAGTGCGATAGTGGAACAGAGTTGACGCTTGTTCAACCATTGAGCAGGTTTGCATAAAAGTACGGTAAATAAGAGAGGAGGAGAATTGTATGTTAATTGGTTTGTTGCAAGGTATAGGTATATTCTATTATTGGACTTGGTTTGTCTGGCCTTTTGTTTTTATTCTTTCATTGGTTTATGCAATTTCATCTTTAGTAAAAGACGATACAGCATCGATAAAACCAGCCATTGTTGCTTCGATATCACTTTTAATTATTCTGGCTGGTATCACTGCTCCTAATTTTAATTGATTATTTGTATGAGGAAGATTAGAGCATAACATAAAACATTTATTTAGACTTCATTTCTATTTTATGTTTTAAAGTATGTGAAGGGATGTACTTAAATTAACGAGAGCAATAGTTGAAAAGCAGAAACAGTCATAAGAGTGGTTGTTTCTGTTTTTTTATTCAATTCTTGAACAGGATAGCGAAAAGTGAATATTTGTTAATTTACAGGTTAAGGTAATACCTAAAAACAGTTAGGGTGATGTAAATTGACGAAGAATATTTTTCTTGTAATGCTTATTTTTAATACCTTTATTTGTGGAGTAAACAATGAAACAGCTTCTGCAAAAACAATCAGTGAGACTCGACCTTTTGAAGAAATATATCCTGAAATTGGTTATAAAACGGTTGAGGAAGCTGTTAAAGAATTTGAAAATCATTTCAAAAAAGACTTAAAACTACCGCTTAGACTCCCGCCTTTAAACTTTACACACCATTTTGGAAGGTTTACAGACACAGAAGGTGACATAAACGATTCTCTTGAATTAGAGTTTATCAATGATAAGTCACCAGAAAATCATTATTTTATCTTTGTTCGACCTATTGAGCATAAAATTCCAATTAAAGAAAAGCGGATTGTTAAACTACTCAAACTTAAAAACGGGAATGAAGCGAAGTTTATTAACGTTTCAGACTCTTTCGAAGCCCTCGTTTTCGAAAGAGATGATTGGCAATATATGTTTAATATTCCTAAGAAGATTTCAAAAAAGGTCACTCCTGAAATGTTAGTTGAAATAGCTGATTCAATTGATTATCCAAGAAAAAGAAAAATCCATTAGAGTAAAAGGTATTGTTTATCTATCAACGAGTGCTGTTTTCTTATTAAAATAACGGGTGGCTTTTAGTTCAGTAAACTGTCGCTGCTTTTGTCTGTTTAACAAACCGAATTAACAAAATTTTTTCTTTGGTTGCTGTATAGGACAGGTGTGCAAAAGGAAATTTGCGTAGTAAAGATATTTTATTTGGAGGGAAATTGTTAGTGAATAATTTAGACCCAGGCTATGTTTGGTCTTTTATGTCTATGCTAGTACTTATTTTTTCAATGCCAGTAGTAGTTGTTGTTTTTTATTATCTGCGAAACCGATTTAAGAAAGATTATTACTGGGTTGTTATTTCTTTACTCATTATCTTAATTATGTTCATTATATCTTTAGGTATCTCTTCCTGGTTTTCTATGGAGTATCACTTGAGTACAAGTGAAAAATTAATTAAAACTTTAATTGAAATATGGACGGAAATTCTAAGGTTTATAATTTTTGGTTTAATTATGGCAGGAGTATATGTTTTTTCTAGGAAGAAAGAAAATAAAGAGCCATGATTATTTTACAAATGTGAAAAGGTGTACTTAAACTATTGAATGCGTTAATGGAATAGTAAAAAATAGAAAAATGGTGGGAGTGGTCAAACTTTATGGATGATTTCTTATTTACTGTGGCTTCGACACTTAATTTAGTGATTGCTTTATCTGTTATTTATGGAGTTATTTTATTAATTAGATACGTAAAAAACAACCAAAGTAAGCAGAATCAATTAAGCGAATTGAATGAAAAGGTAGACAAAATTCTTGAACATATCGAAAGGAATAATAAATCTTAGGTTTTTAATCGTTATTATTTTTCGAGATTTCTTTGGTTGAAAAATTTCCTATTCTTCTAAGTTTAATTTAACTTTACCCTAAAAAAATTTCACTAACGAAGAGCGTTACTGGAACAACAACAGTGACGCTTTCTTTGTAACTATTGATAGTAGAAATCAAAAGGAGGAAAAATTTAAAAAGTTTATCATAACTTGTTTATTAGTTTGCATGCAACTGCATAAAAGAATAAGAAGATGAAGTTGGTTAATTTTTTTGATGATTTACCAACTCTTCTTCTTATACTCTATTAATTGTATTTTATTATTGCTATGGAATTTGAACTTTAAAATGTCGTTTCCTAAGTCCCTTTTGGTATCATGAGCAACTATATAAAACTCTATAATAAATTCAGTACTATCGTGCAAAGTACGAGTTAATTTAATATGTTTATTTGGTTCTACTTTAAAACCATAACTCTCATTTAAACCATATTGTTGACCGATGATTACAGCCACTCGAATTTACCACCCTCGCCATGTTTTTTACCACCGAATGCCAAGGATTTTACCATGTAACGCCAGTGTATTTACCATTGAATAAAAAAGTCCTACAGATTAATAGTTTTATAATCTTGTAGGACTTTTCTTTTGTGTTCAATTAGTTTATTTGTTTTTGAAGTACTCCATGATCATCTTTCTGGAACCCTCCCAAATATCATGTTCGGTCCAGGTATAAGGTAAAGGCTCCTTTCCATAAACACTCAAAAGCTTTCCTTTTAGTTCTTTAGGAAATGGATACCAGTCATTGTAACCACTCCAATAATAGTACTCTTCTAATTTACGTAGTTCCTTTCTCGTTAAAGTGGCCATATTAAACTTAGCTACCTAATCCATGACGCTCACGCATAGATACTTCTCCGTCTATTAGAATTTGATATGAATCATGGATAATACGATCTAGAATAGCCTCCGCAATTGTTTCATTCCCCAATTTTATATGCCAACCACTAGGGTCAATTTGTGAACAGAAAATAGTCGAAGCTATCTTATGACGAGATTCTGTGATTTCTAATAGAATTGCTGCTTCATTCGTTGATAAATCTGTTAGTAACCATTCATCAAGGATGAGTAGATCTACTTTCGTATACTTTTTAATCAATTTTCGATAGCTTCCATCTGCAGCTAATTTTGCGAGAGACAGTTCATCTAATAATTCCGGTAAGCGAATGTATTTAACATTATAGAATTGTCGACAAGCAGATACTCCAAAGGCAGTTGCTAAAAATGTTTTTCCCGAACCAGTAGGTCCTTTCAATATGATATTGTGACTGTCATGGATATAGGTACCGCTGGCCAGTTTTAATATCAAATTTTTATCTAATCTTCGGTCTTCGTGATATTCCATATCTTCGATACAAGCATTTGAGTTTAAAAAAGTGGCTGTATTGATCAAGCGTTGAAGCTTATTACTCTTACGACGGGAATGTTCTAAATCGACAAGTAAACTAAAGCGTTCTTCGAAACTCAACTTTTGAAACTCTTTATTAGTTGATTGTTCCTTATAGGCTTCCGCCATTCCACTTAATTTCAATTCGTGTAGTTTGGTTAATGTCTGCTCATTCATCATTTATCCGTTCCTCCATAGTAAGAAGCTCCACGTGTGAAGCCATAATTATTTTTGCTAATATCTGTTTGACGTTTCAATTCTTGTTCGGCATCACTTTTTTTGTTGTTCTTTAAGATCGTTTGAATACTTTTGACCGTAGGTCTTTTAGTCATAGAAACTACCATTTTGCAAGCACGCTCAATCTCATATTTTGTGTAATTACGCTCAGACTTTTTCAAAGAAAATATAGACTGTAACGCTTGTTTTTCATTTTGCGAAGTATCTAAAAGATAGCGAATAACGCTTAAGGTTGATGCACCAATACTTTCAGCCCATTCTATTGCAGTTTCTGGCGTTTGATCCACGTATAACTTATGATTATCAGGCATGTGGTCACGAAGGGTGGAAGATTGTCCAAACTTCCCGTATAGTCGTTTATGTGATGCCACACGCATATGATTAAAAAAGATTTCAACGAGGTTATCGGAAAGTTTCACCTCGACTTCTCGATTAATATATTCGTACGGCACAGAATAAAACATGCTCTCGATAGAAAGATGATAGTCAGGGCGTACTTTTGTTTTTTTCCATTCAGACATTTTAAAATGTGCGATTGGAAGAGGAGAAAGCGCAAATTTCTCCTCTTCTTCAAATGCTGACAATCGAGAGCCTTTTTTTCGAGTAAAGGGACGGCGATTGAATTCATCTAATTTCTTCCAAACTTCCTCGTTCAATTCATCAATACTAAAGCAATGTGTATTTCTTAATGCTGCTATAATCCATGTAGAGATAACACCAACGGAACCTTCAACACTTGCTTTATCTTTCGGAGTACGAACACGTGCAGGCATAACGACTGTATTATAGTATTCTGCCATTTCTCTGTAGGTAGGATTCAAAATCAATTCACGTGTGGTATGTTTTGTTACACTCGTTTTTAGGTTATCCGGTACAACAATTTGTGTAGATCCTCCAAAATACTTATACGCACTATTGTGAGCATTAATCCATGACTGTGAATCCATTGATAAGCTTGCTTCCGCATAAGAGAATTGACTACAAGGCAAAGTCGCAACGAAAATATAGGCTTTAACCTTCTCCCCAGTATCTCTATCAATGATAAAAGATGTGGAACCTGCCCAGTCAACTTCCATTATTTCACCTGGTTTTCTGCGAATACGCAATGTAGCTTTGTACTTGTCAGCGTACCTGCTATAGTGCCGCAAAAAACTACGGTATGAGTACGGTATTTTTTGACTGGCTCGACATTCAGCTTCATACTCATGATGCAGAAGCGAAAGTGTCACATTAGGTTTGGCCAACTCTTCATGAATATAGTCAAAGTTCAATGGTTTTCGACCAGAAGCCTCCAAGCTCTTCTCTGGAAAAAGAAATTCCTCAATCCACTTATCCGTCATTTCTTCCTCTAATGGACAATCTAATCCTTTCTTTTCGGCTAGGGAAATAACCTCTGTTATTTTTTGGCGAGAGTGACCTGTACTGGCGGCAATGCCCCTAAGACTGATCCCCTCATCGTGCAATTCCAATATCTTTCGATAATGAATCATACAAAAATACCTCCTATATAAAAAATGGCACACTCGAAGGTGTGCTCACTAATTATACAAAAGGCAAACTGGTAAACAGCGTGGCATTTACTGGTACATTCTTTGTCATTCGATGGTAAGAACTATGTCACTGATGGTACATTTCGTTGGCTGTAATCAACCGATGGCAGTTAATATTGGTGTTGAAAATAACTCCCATAAAAATCCAGGGAAATGTTCATTTAATAGCTCTGTATGTTCTTCCAAAAACACAATTTCTTGATTTAATCTCATTTTTGTTTGTTCACTACTCCAAACATACGATCCGAACATAATAACAACCATTAAAACTATTGTTGAAATTAACCATTTCATTTGCATCCACCTCTATAAAATGTTATGTCCAAATGCTAAAGGATATGATTGTCTATTACAAGGTGGTGTACTTGAATTTTATAATGTTGTGGGAGAAAATGTGATAACTCCTTCAGTGATGAACGGTCTAAAAATAGATAAAAAATTTGATTTCTGAATTATTAAACTTAAAGTTAACCTGCAAATAGAAGCTCGGTTCTTTTTGCGTTAACGAGTGCTTTACTTTTAAGAAGGTTTCATTCATAAACACTTGAATAGAATCAAGTGTTTACGCTAAGTCAAAGAATTAGGGATGAATAATAATGACACGTAATCGTGAGTTACCTCAATTTGAAATCCTAGCTATTTCAAAAGATGATAACGGGAGATATGCAAAGATAAAAGCTGTGTATCCAGACGGAGAAATAATTATACGTTGGGGACTAGATTCTTTAACTTATGTAAATTTTAAAGATGCATTTGCAGCTCGTATTTTTGATAAAATGCCAAATTTAAACTATGAGTATAAACTTTTGACTTTTTATAGTTCTTCACGTAACCCTGATGAAACAAGGGATTACTCAGGGTTTATTGAGTGTATCCTCGGAAAACAAATAAAACAGATCGAATTTAAATGCTCAGAAATATTTGCAGGGAATATTAAGTGGATGTCAGAAGTAAAAAGCTGCGAAGAGTTAAATCATTTAAAGTGGATGATGGACTAAGCAGTGGAGACTTCGAGAAGGAAATTACTAGAGTTAACGAAAGCTTAACTAAAATAGAGACTCGGAAATTAAATGATTAAATTTAGGTCTCCTGGAGCTTATGAGCTTGTTTTAAGAGGAAAGCGTGGGATTTTCAAAGTCATTTTCAAAAAAATGAATGACAAATAAACCACATGAAGTGGATTTTTTGAAAATTATATTTTAAGATGACTTTATAAGGACAAAAAGGACTGAATAATCGGGTTGGTAGCCACAAAATTATTCTTTTTTGCTTCCTTTATCCATGCATCGGCATGCTGACACATGCCGATGATATATGTACGAATATTCCAATGTCTAGAACTTCGTCCTCTTGAATCTTCTAAACGATAATCCACTTTTTGCCGTTTAATACAACGCTCAACTCCAGTTCGCAAAGAATAGCGTTTTCGCCATTCCTTACTATCACGTTTGATACGTGGAAAGAGACGAGGATTATCCTTCGTCGCTGTATAAAATGTTCGACCATAATCTGAATCTGAACACGGATTTGGGCATTCCCATTTTCCGCATACGGCTGGACAACGCCATTTGCGCCGATAGGTTTTTTGATTTAATCCCCAGTGGATCATCTCTCGACCAATAGGGCAGACTGGAACACCTTTAAGATTTATATCCATTTGTTTATGCTGAAATTGTTTAGAACGTCTTGGATTAAGGTCAATGATGGCTGAAACATCATAGTGTTCTAACATTTCATAGATGGGAAAAGCATCTAGAGCAGAATCTAAGATGACTTCACTGATTTTCCAATCAGAATACCAATGTTTGAGTTCATGAAACGTACTTACAAATAAAACTGAGTCATGTTTACTGGCTCTGTAGAGCCTTGGATAAATAGGTAAGTCATAAGGACTATCAGATGCAGTTACCATGAATAGGCTTCGCCCATAATAGTACTTTTCTCTAGAACTATCCCAACCGTAATCAGCGTCAGGGTCTGAGAATTGTCTCTTGCATTGGCATTTCCAATTTCCTTGTTTACGACAATCGCATAGAAACTTACCATAAGGTCTTCCACCAGTAACAACGGGAGATCCATCACCGAGGATGCTTAAGGACATGGTGTCACCTAGTAATCCTTGTGTTGCTGATTTATTGACGAACAAGGATTGAAAGATCATTTGAAGTTGGTCATGGGCTTTCGGTGTATATTTAATATCCTTATTTTTCAAGGCGCGTTTAACTAGTTTTTCAACAATCTTAGGGTTTTTAGGCTCTTGTTTCTGATTCTTTTTGCCTTTCTTTCTTGGTTTCTTTAGCTTTCTGTTATTTCTATTCGATAGATGTGGAGTTGAACCAAGCCATAGCCGATTAAAAAAATCGTAAAAGGTACCTACTCCAGGAACATTGTATGGAGAAAAACCACTAAGGACCGCAAGAACTGGCGTTGTCTTTAATGTATAAACCCACTTGTCAATACTTGAGATATGGTGGTAATGCATGAGCATTAAACTCCGAAGCATATCACACGGCTGCCGCGGTTTTCTTCCTCTTGGATTAGAGGAATAACGGTGTCTAAGCAACATGGTGGCATCGGTTAGGTCAATCAAGGAACACCAAATTATTGGTTCAGAGTAAAAGGTTTTTAAAAATGCTTTATCCTTATAGAGTTCATCTAATTGCTCGACAACAAAAGACAGATAGGATTCATGAGAACGGACGTTTTTTAGCATAAAAATTCCCCCAATACGAGTTTTTTAATGTCTTCAACTCGATTATTGGGGCGTTCTGAATTTGTCAAGAGGAAAATGTGTTCGCCCCCTTTAAATAGGGGTAAAACAATAAAAAGCCCTAGTCGAAAGACTAGAGCTGAAGCGGAAATTTAATTTCCGAGAGACTATCTAAAATATCAGAGGTGAATTTTATGAATTTTGAATATAGGTTAAGCGGTTTAGGGTGGGCAGATGGATTTATAGAGGTAAACTTGCAAAGACATTCTTTTACTATTAGCTATTTAAACGATGGATTAGGAGACTTCCTCTATGCGCTAATGGAGTTAAATTCAAAATGTGTTCCTAATGATGAAGTAAAATCACAAACTACTTGTATATGGTATGCTGAACCAGCTGGAACAAAATTAGAATTTAATCGAACAGATGAGTGGTTGAACATAAAAGTAACTAGTTATGAAGACATTGACCTAAATATAAACGCAAAAATTGAGATGGACACCTCAGTTCTTTATGACGAGTTATTATTTATTGTCATTAAAGAGGTTGATTTACTTTTAAAAACCCACGGTATTGTTGGGTACAGGGAGACTTGGTATGAACATGATTTTCCGCTAAGCACCTTTTTGAAATTAAAAGGGTATTTAATATCAAAGAATAAGTATTCGATAACATCTTTTCAAGAAATGGGCTGGGAGTTGCAGAAAAGCGAATTAAAAGAGGACATAAATTTACTGTTCAAGGATTTATGACTCTTAAACTAACGGATGCATTAGTTTAGGAACTGTTGTAGTAGCAGTTCCTTTAATTGTTTTAAGAGTAATTTAATAATAACATGATAAACGAAAATGGGATTTCAAGTTATTTTACCCTAATACCTTGCAATACATAGTATATTGTTATATAAGTTATATAGGAGGTGTGAATTTTGGAAATTGAAAAAGAATCTTTAAAAGGTTATATAGATTCTATCTTACTTTCATTAGTGGAAAACAAACCGATGTATGGTTACTCCTTATCAAAAGAGATAACAGAATTAACAGGAGGCTTATTTGAAATAAAAGAAGCAACGTTGTATCTCTCGTTAAAAAGATTAGAGAAAAACGGTTTTGTTTACTCATATTGGGATGACTCTTCTGGTGCAGGTGGTAGGAGGAAGTATTATTCAATAACACCAGTAGGTTCGGAGAGATTGGAGAAGCAAAAAAAAGAATGGGTTGTGTTTAAAGAAATCATAGATAGGTTTCTGGGGAGGGATATTTCTAATGATATATAATAAATCAAATTCTATAAGGATTTTTTGTGATAGGGTTTGTATGAAAATTAAGGAACCAAAGGAAACATTAAATGATATTCATGAAGAGTTGTCCTCAAATATGGAAGATGAAGTACAACAGTTAATTGAGAATGGTCTTGATGAAAAACAAGCTATAATAAAAACTATCCAAAAACATGGGTCTCCACAACATGTAGTAGATGAACTTAGTCTAATATACAAAACAAGAAGGTTTATTCTTCCTGTCTTTGGAATAACTGCGATTAGCTTACTTATTATTAGTGTCTTTTTAATTTCTATCTTTTATTATTGGAACTATAGTCTACACTCACAACAAATTCACAAATTCTCTGGCTTTTTAATGGGTTTGCATGCTGAAAGTAATCACGATGAAATTAACGAAGCTGTTAAGGAATTTGTAAGTGTACATTTTGTGGATGATTCTTTTTACAATGATGCTATTTGGTTAGGTGTACGAAGTATCGAAGACCAACAAGAATATACATTTGTATATCCTCCAAGTGCTGGATTAAATATTGCAAAGTATCCAAGAACGGAAGGCATATTTACACAAACTTTCTTTAGCGGTGTATCAGTAAATCTGCCAAATACTAATATTATTGTTGATGGTGATATAGCCCAAGTTTTAATCAAACACAATGTTATATATATAGGTTTTTTTATGTTCTTATTATATTGGGTAACATTTTCAATTTGGGCATTAAATAATATAAAGTATATAAATGGAAAAAATACAATGACATCAACGGCATTGATAGTATTGTTTAATTTCATTGGTTTTATAATTTATTATAAATACTGTCCGCAGTCTCGAAAATTGTCATATTAACTGCCAGTGACATTGACGTGGCTTGTTATGTAGAGTCACACTCATTGCCACTGGCGATTGATTTAGTCACTTAATTTGGCGCATCCAAAGCGGAAGAACCTAGATGAAATTTCTAAGATCGTTTTTAAACACTTCAACTACTTTTTCTAATGCTACCTTTTTCTCCAATAAATCGTGTATTTCAGCTCTTAATTGATCAACCATAGTCTCCATTTCGCCGATCCCATCTTCAAGCTGGTTCTTATAATCTTCTAAGTTATTAATCATCTTCGATGTTACTTTCCCCTTATAATTCATTGATTACACGGTGAATGTGGGATTCTCCTACAACTTTATTTCCTTGAAGAAATGCATCTAAAAGACTTTGACTACATAGAGTATTAATTTTTCTCGGAATCCCCTGGCTAAAGTTATGAATTGCCTGAATGGCTTCTTCTGAAAAAATCTCATATGGTGTTTCAACTACTATCAATTGATGTTTAATGTAAGCTTTTGTTTCTTGCTCAGTTAGCCCTGTTACTTGGTATCGCATTTGTATCCTTTGATCGATAGCTTCTAGGTGCTTCACTTTTAATTGATTTCGTAGACTAGGTTGCCCAACGACAATAAGGGTAAGAGGAGACATAGAATCTTCTTTAAAGTTAAGTATGAAGCGTAACTCTTGCAACATCGGCTCCGAGAAATGGTGTGCTTCATCAATAACAATAACTGGTGTTTTTCTCTCATTCTCATAAATATCTAACATTAAAGATTGGTACTGTCGTTTCGCTTCGGTTGATCGAAATGCAGGGTGAATTCCAAAGTTTTGTAAAACTTCTCGATAAAATAGTTTAGGAGTTAGTTCAGAGTCACATAAATATAAATAACGGTATTTTGTACGATCTAGTTTTTGTACTAATGATCTTACAGCCGTTGATTTTCCCATACCAGCCTCACCAGTTAATAAGCAAAACTGTCGATTTTCAGCAGCGTACTCTAATCGAGCTGTTGCTTCATTGTAGCTAGATGAGCTATATAGTTGTTCAATTAAAATCTCACGAGTAAATGGAACACCTTTCATTTCGAAGAAATCTAACATTCGCTACGCCCCCTTGATTTTTCTTTCCATTGGACAAAACTTGTGGTTCCTAGTTGTTTTCGCTTTTCCTCATCCTGCTGTTTTTTCAACCGATCTAAATAATCCGATACAGCCGTTGGTGAGGACTTTTCATCATATGGTTCATGAAGTTTTGAATGACTTTGATTTCGCAGTTCAGCTGGTTTTGCATCTGGGTAGCGCAAGTCATCTTTCCAAACCTGTACATAGGATAAATCAAATGGGTTATAACGAACGATAATTTTTTTACCCCGTAAAGACGATCTACATCGTAAAGATTTCCCTCTAATTCAATCACCGCTGTTTTTCTAACTGAACGGTCTTCTTCCCATAAAAAGATTTCTTTTAACTCTTCAGGAGAAAGAAACCGTTGTTCCTCTTGTTTCGCTTCATATCGCTTTTTGGTGTTTGTCCAGTCCCGCGGTGAACCCGATGATCGTAGGCATCCAACCATGATCGCAAGTACTCATTTAACGATTTTAATGTCGTCAACTTGCCTTGATTAATGAGAAGATTTGCTTCACCGGTAAAGCTTGAATCAACATATTGGAAAAACTTTTCAACCTTGCCTTTTGATTCTGGCGAGTACGGGCTTGCATGGATTAACTTCGTCCCCATACGCGCGCAAATCACTTTAAACTGTTTTGCGCTATAAACAGAGCCATTATCACAGAAAAACAAATGGGGCACACCATACTTTAATACCGCTTTTTGAACACATCTTTCAAGACGTGGATAACGTTCTTCAAAAAAGAATTCAGCGTGCATAATCCGACGACTATAATCATCAATAATTGCTATTAAGTATGCTTTCTTTCTTCGCCCCGAATGATTTGGATCGGGTAAATAAAGGGCATGTTGTGTATCTGCTTGCCAACAATCATTAGGAGCTGCGTGTTCGAAATGTTGAAATTCTTTCTTTACCGCACGGTAAATATCTCGCTTACTCCAACCCTGTTCTTGAAAATATCTTGAGAGCGTACGTGTTTTGAGGACACCAACCGGAACACGTTCTTCTAATTCCAAAATTCGAATTACCTGTTCCACACTACGGCTAGGAAGTTCTTTTCTTAATTCCACAGCTCGTTTCAATATAGAGTGGTCCACATATTGAAGACTTCCCTTTTTCTCTCTTTTTTGAGGCTTTAATGCATCAAATCCATCTTTTTCATAGTTTTTCAAATATCTTTCTAATGATCTAAGGCTAATTGTGGTTTTCTCACTGCCTGGGATGGAATATCTTTGTGCTGCAATCTCCTTTAAAAGGTTATATTTCTCCCCAGCATTAAGCTTTCGCTGAACAACTTGGGCAATTAACCCAAAACGAAATGCTGCGATTTCATTGCGTAAATTTTCATCCACTCGTTTTCCTCTCCTTTTTTACAAATGTAAACACTCTTAATTTTCTTCTGTTTTTAAGGAAAGGAAAACAGACATATTTTGTGTAGTAAAAAAGGGGTAGAAACCAATTTTATGCAATTGAAACGACATTCCTGGTGGCTACCAGAATAACCCTTTGTGTTGACGAAGATTGAGTGATGAGAATAACTTTCCTTTTCCAGGAATATGTTTTTTTCCATGAAACAAAATCTTGAAGTAAAGCTCACACTCTTGGATAAGACTAATTCCCTTACGGTAAAGTTCAAGTAAATCATCACCTGCTTGGTAATCATGCGCCAATCTAACACGTTGCTTGGCAATCCACTGATTAAAGCGAGAGGTTAATTTCATTTTCCAACGACGTAAAGTCCGTAAGGAAATGATTGGGACTGTACAATGAGAAAGTCGCTTAGTGAGATGCGTTAACGGAACTCCCATTAACAACCACCGTGCAATAAATTCACGAAAAACATTTGAAAAACGAGACCAAGGAGTAAGAAAACAAGGGAGTAACGAAAACGTACGATCACAAGAACCACAACGCCTTCTTAACACAAAGATTATCGAGGACTGGTGTTTCATATGAACCCATCTTTTATATTTGCCGTGTTTTTTCATTCTTCTACCGCAGCACGGACATCGTAATTCAACATCATACTTATTAATGGAATCATTATACTTCTTGATAGAACGAGGCGAATCTAGTAAAATAATCATAGTTGTTAGAGGTCATTTGTCCAGCCGCCAAGCTATTGAGACAAATGACCTTTTCCTTTTCTAAAGTTTAAGAGCCGTCAACTCTAACGACCATTATACTATGGTCGTTAGAGTTGACGGGCTCTTATATTATATTTTTTGCGACAAAAAAGGCAGCTAAAATTTTACCAATTACGACGTTGGAGGTGACCCCCAACAAAATACCGCAAAAAAGATTCTTGTTGTGTTAACGGATAGGAACAGTCATAAAAGCGGTTGTTTCTGTTTATTGAGTTATAGAGTAGGTTAGTGAAAGAAGACTATACGGCTTATCTAAGATGATTTAATGGAGGATACATATGCAAAAGAATGCAATAGTTGCGTGTTTTTTATTGGTTATACTATTTCTCTCTGCATGTAATATTGAATTTGAAAATCAACCAGGAGAAAGTGTAGAAGCATCAAACAATCAAACAGAAGATAGAGATTACGAAGCTCGATTGCTAAAGGTTGATACAGATTTAGAAAAGGAACATGTTTGGCATTTTGTTCCAGAGGGTGTCAGTACAATGACTATTTCTGTGGAAGCAGAAAATGTTGAAACAATACTCTTTTGGATAACCGAAACAGGAACAGGGACTTGGGCTGAAAGAACACTTATTGGTTACGACATAGATGGAAGTGATGGATGGTCTATTACATGGGAATTCGGTAATAGGATATTCCTCGACTACATTACTATTCAGGCTTTGGGAAATGATGGTGCTACACAAGCAACAGAGTCAATCAATATCCGTTCCCGTTCTGCTGTTGAAAAAGATAGAGATTAAATTTAGTATGGTATTTATTAGTTTTGTGAATCATTACACTTAAATTAACGGAGGCTTTCCTTGAATAATGAATGCACTCCTTGTTCCACTATTTGGCAGGATAGTTCAATAACAAATATGAAAAAATAGGACAAATTATCTATATCAGTTTTAAAAGGGGGCGATTATGAGAAAAGAAATTAAATCACAAGTAGAAAAATTAGTGGGTTTAAAATTACAGCTTGCTGGACGGGCATCTAACCTCTTTTGGATTGGTTTTGGGGATATAGTTCAAATAATTCGAAGAGGCAAAACTGTGGAAACATCTGAGTATGCTTTAAATATCCAATGTTCTTGGAGAATTACTTGTGGAAAGAAAATAGTTGTTGCTTCAAGGGATTTCTATTCGCCAAACTCAGCTTTGGAAGACAATTTCGGGGATTTTGATTGGGATATACAAGGTAACAATAGATTTGATGAACGTATTAAAACTTTTTTAGAAGTCAATGGGAACATAATTGTAGAACAGGTTGAATCCGACAGTGTAGGAGGTTTAAAGGTCATTTTATCTGGTGGTTATATGTTAGAAGTATTTCCAGATAGTTCTGAAGATGATGAACATAGTGAACACTGGAGATTTTTTAACCGAAAAGATAATAGTCCTCACTTTGTTGTTACTGGAATGGGAATTGAAAGAGTTTGAATAATAAATTGTGAAGAAATGTACTTATAGTAAAGGGTAGCTTTACTGGAACAACAATAGTAAAGTTTTTCTGAAGAATGAGTAGTTACTTTTGAGAAAGGCGACTTATATAAAGGGAGGAATGAATCGTCAGATGAGAGTATGGGGCTTATTATATTTATCTATTTTAATTTTATTATTAGGATGCACTAATACAACAATCAAGGGGGAAGCCCTCGAACCCAATCAAATAATTAAAGTAAATAATACGATTGTAAAAGAAAGAGTAGAAAAGTTAGAGGTTCAAAAACGTATTGGCGAAGATAATAAATACGAATTATTAAGAGAAATAACGAACCCAGAAAAAGTAGAGAAGATATTACTGATGCTTGAAAAAGCAAATTGGATAAATGCAAAAGTTGAAATGGCTTCCCCACCTAATTATAAAATTAACAATAAATATGAAATTTGGTTAACTCCTCTAAATAACATGCTAGAAGTGGTAATTCCAAGTCAGAGTAAGTATATAAAACTCTGGGGAGAAGAAGCAGCGATTTTATTTGAAATCATAGCAGATGAAAAACTTAATGAATAGAATTGTTTTTTGTTAACGGAGAGCATTAGTTTAGGAACTGTTGGAACGACAGTTCCCAGTGCTATATATCAGAATGAACAAGATAAAACATTAACGATTTAATTCCTTGCGTATAAACTCTATCTTTTTTTCTATATCTTTCATCCTACTTTTAATAGCATTAACCGCCTTTAGTTGTTCCAAAGTTATATCCTCATCAGCTTTTAAATCTGAAGTCAATACTTCTAATTCATTAAGTAACCGTGAAATTTGGTTGATTTCAGTTTTTATATATTTTTTTGTTTCTGAGCAATTATCTAAATTAAACAACGAGAATATTTCATTTGATTGAGGTAAATCTGATACTGCTTTGGTGTCTCTTTCTAAAAAAGCAGAAACGGACAAAAGAAACACAATTACTACTATAATTTTTGTAACCTTCTCTTTCAATTTAGATGCCTCCTAAGAATAATGGTACTAGTATTTTCTATCAATAAATTAAAATTATTCTTTTCATTAAGTAAACTAATTAATTTTTAAACAAGGGTGACGCTATCTTGTTATTAAAGTAACGAGTGGCATTAGCTTAGGAACTGTTGGAATCGCAGTTCCTACTGTTGTTGATGTATCGAAGCGTTAGAATTTAATAAAAAATTTTCTCGTGAAAAGTAGAGAGGAAGTGCGTTATTGAGAAATGTATTTACTATATTATTACTCTTATTTTTATTGATGGGTTGTACTAATACTAATAGTCAATCTTCATATCCGAGTTTACCATATGGAGACGCAGTAGTTTGGGACAACAAAGCATTTTCTGTTACTGAAGAAATAGTTTCTCCAGACAGTCTGGATATGGAAATTGGTGAAGTTAAACGATATATTGACGGAAATAAGCAACTCCCTGAAAAAGATTTAGACTCTACAATAGCACCTGTTGGGAGTAAGTTGTTTAAAATTAAAGACATGAACTTAAAAGAGGTTTTAGCTATTGAGTTAAATGGAAAATTCTACAAGGCGGTACATAGTGAACCATAAAACTACGTTGGAAATTGTTTTAAAATTTTGTTGAATATAATCATATAATTATCTTCGACTAACGGATGGATGCTTATCTTCAACAAGGGATACAATCCTTGTTGTGTTAAAAAGCAGAAGAGTTAAGGAAGCTATTAATTAAATAATGACTTTTAGGTGTGATGAAAATTGAAAAGAAGATTAAAGAAGAAATTTGAAAATAGATATAATATTTTAAAAGAGGCAGAACGTCAAAATCATAAGCGAAAAGGAAATCGGTGCATTCAGTATGAACTTTTACCAATAGGAGAAGCCGATAAAAATGCTATGTTAAACGATGAAATTACTCCTGACTACCCTAAAGCTACACATTGGCTTTTAGACGTGTACTATTGGAAATTAAATAACATTTATCAAATCCGAGTATTTCCTTGTACTAAATTTGGTGGTAGTCCAACTAAATCACCTGTTCGAATGATTTTCAGTAGTGAGAATATGTTCGAAAAAGTGGTTGAAGATATGAAAAAGGATAAGTTTTGGGATGCTGATTATTAACTATATTATTACGATGTTGTTATTCAAGTAACGAAAGCATTAGTTCCAGAAAGGTGATGTTATGACTCATTTATGGGATAGTTTTTTAGACGAAATGGGGCTGGATAAAGTTTACAGGGAAAATGCTATTATAACGACACTGATTGAAGAATTTTCAGGTGAACCAAAAGAACAAGTTTTATATGAGATATTTGATTTTGTGAAAAAGTTATATGGTGATGAAGAATGTACTATCCTTTGGTGGGATGGTAATACAACACCTTCTACAAAAATAGTCAGCAAAGCCGACATTGGTTATTTACAAAATTTATGGTCAAGGATTGCAGGGAATTATCTTATATTTTTACCGATAAACTTTTATGAGAGCAAAATTAATGTTGAAGATGAAGAAGAATTCATTGGAAGAATTTTAGTTTTGTACTCTCATTTAATATTGAAGTCACCTGACGCATACGAAATTTTGTATTTTAAAATAAATTAAAATTAAACGTTATTTAATTAACGAATGCATTAGTTGAGGAACTACCAATACAACAGGTCATTCTGTTGTTGAACGGACAGGTTAATTTTCTATTATAAGACTTAAAATACGAGGTGTTCTATGAGGTTTTATGTAATAGATAATTCAAGTCGTTTTAAAGATGATATATATGCATTTGGTGAACAGGTAGAACAAAAAACAGGAGATTTTGAAGTGTGCATAAAATGTGAATTACCTGTGGGAATGAGAAAGTGGCTTTCTCCAAGAATGGTCAAGCTATCTAAACTTTCATTTGGCGATTTTGTTTTCGGTACATTCACCACATTTCTTTGTTCTGAAAGTTTCAAGGTTGCATATGAAAAATCAGACCTTATAGGAATAACTGATTTTCAGGATGTTCAAATCCTAAAAGTAAATAATTCGAGTAAATCAATAGTTCTTCCTCAAAAATATTATCACGTTACAATCAAAAGAGGTGGGACAAGGATTGATGAACATAAATCAAATTTAATAAGAGAAGTCGAAGAAGAACTTTGCGATATTTGTAGAGTAGGTACTATTAAATCATTTGATTCAATTCACATAGACATTCCTACCTGGAATGGTGATGATATACTCTATCCCACAGGCTTACCAGGAACAATCCTAACCTCTGAAAAATTTTATGACTTTATAAAAAAATATAAATTTACAAATATAAACCTTATCCCTGCAAAAGAATATAAGTCAAAGTGGTATTAAAAATTATGTTATGTGATGATTTTCACTTAAACTATCGGAGGCAATAGTGAAAGAAGCTGCCCCTGCTCTTGTTCCAGTTTTGGTGCAGGTTAATGTAATAAAAATGGAGGAAGAGTGATGAGAATATATGATGAGGATAATGATAAATCCTTAGAAAACGTATCATTATTTCTAACAATTGAAGAGGCTAAAGAAATGGTTGATACTTTAGAGGGGCTTTTGGTACAGGCAAAAAATACTGCTACACATGCCCATCTTAATGATGACAATTATGAGCATGAAATTACTGTGACCATTTATGACGAGAAAAAATTAGACGGATTGCATGAGCGTATTAAGAAGTTAATTATTGATAATAGATAAATGATTTAACGGGATTTAAAAACCTTGTCTAACTATCGGTTGCTTTACTTGAACAATTAATCTTTCTTAGGGGTGGTTGGTTGAAGAAACCAGTTGGAGTTCAATTAGAAGGAACTATATATAGTAACGACGGTAAGGATTTAGGAAGTAATCAGTTTATGGATGAGTTTATTAAATTTAATGAAAGCAAGGGTTGGAGTTTTGGTGGAGGTATATACCAGATAAATGAAGAAGGTAGCAAAATAGATGATATTGATTAGGTTGTCACAAGTAACGGATTGCGTTAGTTGAGTAGTTTGTAATGAGAGTGCTTCCTTTTAAAAAATAAAAGCAATTTTGTAAAAAAAACCAGAAGTGTATTTTAGAAAATCACTTCTGGTCTCGTTCACTGATTTATAGTCTAATGCACTAACATAGGCTTATCAAATTTTTTACGCATTTCTAAAAAATCACCCTCGAAAAATGGGTTTGATACCATATACGCTTGAATAACTTCGTTTTGCACAGATATTAGGGCTTCTATAATTTCACCGTCACGTTCACCTTCTAATAAAACTGTGATACCTCCATTAGCATTTTCGAACGTTCCAAAAAAAGTAGGGTTCTTAAATAAATCAACTTTTCTTGGGTGATGATTTTTTAGATAGATATCTTTTTCAAAATCAGTAAGGTGTTTTTCTGCAAATTCCAGCTGTTGTTCTGCTGTGGAATATGAATTCCATAATATATTAACGTAATCATATGCAACTTGCTCATCAGCCGATAATGTTTTTTCAGTAGTAGATTGATTATTACAACCTGAGTTAATAATTAGTACACAACTTATCATTATTGCAAATATAATTTTACAACCCAATTATGTAACCTCCTTATTAGAATAAATAAAAGCAAATAACAATATTTGATTATATCATACATAATTCGTAATAAAGGATGTTAACTTTAACCAATAAAATGTATGATATTATATATGGAATTTGTGAATAAATGTACTTAACCTAAAGAAAGCAATAGTAGTACAAGAGGTTTTGTAGTGTACAATAACGCTAAAATTTATAAAAAAATGGCAATTTTAGTCCAAACATTTTAACAAGATAAATTTTTTGGAGAGGTGATTTATTTTGGCTGTAAACTTTTATGTTGCAAATAATGTCAAAGAAGCGTTTATTTCTAAATTGTATGTTCCAGTTGATGATGAATTAGAAGTTTTAATTTACAAGAATAAACATATTATTTCGCCTGAGGCAGATTTACTGTTAAATTTAGACCCTTATGGAGATAAAGTATTTAGTATTAGTGAAATAGATTTACTTATGGATATTTCAAACCTACTATATGAAAGAGTTTCTGAAAGTGAAGTAAAAAAATTTGCCAAAGACTTATTTTCTTTATGTGAAACAGCTAAAAAGCAAAAAAAATTAATTGTCGCCTTAGGAGACTAACCTATGATTAGGATAAAACGGAAAAAATAATTACCATTGATGTAATATCAATCAGTTAATTGTAGGGCTTATTCAATTAACGGGAGCATTAGTGCAAGAAGCCTTTGCTTCCCGTTGTGGTGCTTACAGGCAGTTTACTTCAAGATAGGGAATGGTTTGTTCTTGTAATAACTGTATAGGTAGTAGCATAAATGAAACTTTTATTTTATTATGCCGTCTCCTAAATAAAGGGGGAAGAAAAATGAGTAAGGCAAAAAAAGTAATCATTGGTTCTGTCATAATTTTTTTGCAGTAATTGTGTTTATTTCAACTCGTTCATATGATTTTGAAGAGTCTATTGCCCAAGGAGATGTTGTTAATGTGCATGGTCAAGTTTACAACTACTTCGTTCTTGAAACCTTTGTAGAAAATGTTGAAGCGAAAAAAAGAGATAAAATACGCATTGTTAATTATACGATAGAAGGCGACCCAATATTTACTCATTTATATCATGATGGAAATTTAATAAAGATAGAGATTGACAATTCCAAAGACAAGTTTGGTGGAAATCGTTGGTTTAATACCAAAGATAAGTGTATTGAACTTGTGAAGGAAGATGGAAATTTAACTGAATACAGGCTTGAAAATTGTGACAACATTTCTTCTGCACAAAGTTATCATTTATTAACTATGAGCGAAATAAAAGATAAGTAAATTCTTTTTCTTATTCAACAAACGGATAGCTAAAGTAAAAATCCGCAGTGTGACCTGGTTGCTTAGTAACCAGGATTATTTATTTTTCTTGAAAAAATTGTCTTTTGACAAATGGTAGAAAGTGTTAAAATTTACTTGTTCAAGTAAAAAAGCAGGTTACTTGAAGAAGATGGTTTTTACAAGGAGGGGTAATTTGGGAAAGAAACTATTATTTTTTTTCACCGCAATAATTGCTTTAATTATAATCGGCTTCTTAACTTTTATATTTATGATGAAATATGAACCTACTCCAAGAAAAGGTGAAGTGGAAGAAATGGTTAACGCAAATGACCTTGTGGAATTTGGGTATGTTGAAGGTTCGTATCTGTACACACCCAGAAACTATGGATATTACAATGATAACAGTAATCGTTGAGAAATCTTTGGGCGAAGGAGAACAATATGATGACCAGTATGTTGTCATAAAACAGGGTGAAGAAATAACAGACAATGACAAATTGTTAGTGGAGCAGATTAAAAACAAATATAAGTCTTCTGATAAATTAAAGAATGTTCAAGTTAAATCAAAGCACAAAATTCTTGTCTATAAAGATAATGAAAAGGTTAAAGAAGAGTGGTTTTTTAAAGTAGCCTATGCTTACAATAATGATAAATTTTTATCTTTTATATCACCTAAACAAGAAGAAGAAGAGAAATTTAACTTTTTTACAAAAGGATATGAACAGTTTCTAAACTTTTAATTTCTTATTCAAATAACGGGCGCAATAGTTGAGGAGCTGTCGTTGCAACGGTCCTCTACATATAGAAGTTTGGAGCAGAAGAGTTTAACATTTTCCAAAGTTTTTTTGGGGAAAGAGGAATGGAATGAGTGATGATAACAGTTCATTTCGAGACATGAATTTAATAGAAAAGGTTATTGCGGTTACAGCAATCATATTCCTTATTGTCTTTTCCATTTCCTTTGCATTAGGAATTGTTTATTTTGGATTTGCAGGTATTTTCAGTTTATTAGGAGTAAAATATGATTCTTTTTATTCGCTTTTAATATTCGTCTTGATTTACTATATTGTGGGTATTATCACTGATATATTTTCTAAGGCTTTTGTTAAAATATCTTCTCAGTTTATTTCAGGGAAATTGAACTTATTTTTTACAAGAATGATTATTGATTGTACATTTACTTGGCTGTTAATATTTACAATTGATGAATTTATGAATAGCATTACCATTCCGTTTTTAATAGAAATCCTTCTTGCCTTATTATTATTTATTATTGAAATAGCTTTTGAAGATAAGAAAGCTAAGCATAGTTAACTTAATAAGCTAACGAAATAGTGGAACAACAGGAGCGCAGTCAAAGAATGGTTGTTCCTGCTTACTTTTTTCAACTCTTGAGCTGCATTCCTGTATTAAATATATAATCAAGGTGTCTTAAAATTCTTTTAAAATCTATATAACTATCTATTGGTGGGGATAAAAAAGTGAAGAATAAACTAACTTTAATTATTACTTTTTTGGTGATTGCACTAGGTACAATAGCTTTGATTTACCAGTCAAAGCAAATGGAATATCAAAAATTACTGGAAGATAGAAGACAAGAATTAATTATATTGTTAGCAGAAAACTTAGACCAATTTGACCCTACTCTTGCTAATTTTGTTGATGATAATTATAAAACTCTTACCACTTCTGAAATCAGTTCAGAAGGTATAGTTGAATTAAATAGAGGATTAGCCAAAAACGAAGACCCATTTGGTAATTATATTGTTAAATATGATTTGGAAAATATGGAGGTACTCTTTGTAGAATTAGAAGTAACTAACCCAAAATACTCAGAAGAGTGGCGAGAATTTAAAAAAGCAAACAATAAGTAACTTTTTACTAACGAGAGCATTAGTTCAAAAAGTAATTAGTATGTTGTGCAACCTCAAAGGAGCGATTTTTTATTGTCAAATAAACATCTTAAAGAGAAATATAATGAGACTTTTAATATAGTAAAAAAGATAGTAAATGACTGGGACCCTGTTGGATTGCTGCCTTCTGCACCTGACGATGAATATGAGTTTGAAATAACAAGAATTGTTTCTTTACTAAGTAATGTTGACTCTGTAAATACCCTTTCAGATGGCATTGCACAGATTTTTACTAAAGCGTTTGATTGGAGCTTTTCATTGGAAGAGTGTTTGCCAGTTGCCCGAATAATATGGGCAGAAACTAAACAGAAAAAGTAATTTCTTCTTAAACAAACGGAGGCAATAGCACAATAAACGCTGTTGCTTTTGTTGTTATTGAAGCAGGTTAATTTAGTAAATAAAATATTTTGGGAGTGATATTTTGAAAAAATTATTTCTATTATTTTTTTCCATTACATTTTTAGTAGGTTGTACTCAGGATAGCTCTAATTGGTATAACAAAAAAGAAGATGCAATTAAATACGGACTGGAACAAGAAGGTACAAATGCCACTTTATTATCTGTTGAGGAATATAGTGGTGAAACAATAGTGTTTTTCGAACGAAATAAAGCGTTAGGTGTTTCGAGTATAACAGAAGGTAAAAAGGGGTTTAGTTGGTATAGGGACAAGGGATATAGTGATTTAGAGAGTGAAAGTCCTTATTCAACAATGGGATTTGAAATGGAGACTAAGCAAGGTACAAAGATTTCAATTTTAGTAGGGAAAGCATTTGATAAAAGTATAAAACAAATGAAAATACTTGATGATGGAAATGAAAAAGTATTACCTATAACTGAAAACTCTCGATTATTTTACACCATACACAATGCTCCTTTTAGTTCCCTTGAAATTATTACAATTGTGGATTAATAAAAACCTGTATTTCAACTTTAACTCTCCAACATACAGGTGTTCTTGTGCTAACGGATTCTTTGCTGGAACAGCAGCATTAAAGCTTTTGTCTCATTATTGAAGCAGAATACTTCAAGAACGGAGGTGTTTAAGTTTTATGACTTCTTTAATAATTTTTTTAATCCTTATAATCAGTATTGCAGATAATCTACTAAGAAAACGACTTGTGACAGGTATGTTTAAATCTCTAAAAGAAACAGATGCAGAAAAACTATATCTAGGACTAAGGGTAATATTTACTGTCGTATTTATACCGCTTATCGTGTTTGTCTATAAGACTTATGATTACAGTGTAATCAAATGGGTTTATGTAGCTGCAATGATAACATTTCTTTCCTCTCAATTCTTTATGGAACGTAAGTATCTAGAAGGAAAAAAGCATATTGCCACTATTTCCTTAATGGCTATTGGTATCATTGCAATTTTAAGTATTTTTCGCTTAAACGGTTATTAATCCTATCTAATTAAACTATCGAATGAGATAGTGGAACAGAGCTGTCGCTTTTCAACTATTGAGCAGGATAGTTAAAGATGAAAAGAGTTAATACTGAAACTTTATTTCCATCTAATCCGTCTAAATTAAGTGATAACAGCAATAAAAAAATTTAATCTTATGGGGGAATATTTGTAAATGAAAATTAAATACTTACTAATTCTTTTTAGTTTGATGTTATCAGTAATTGGTTGCAGTAATGAAACTGATGTATCTAATAAAGTGAATGGCGAAAACGAAGAACAGCAAGAAAGTACCTACAAAAATCCACCTAAAGTTTCAATTTCTAATGGTGAAGAAAAAATTAATGGTGTACTTGGAATATACAGCTGGACTCATTGTTGCGATAATGGGCAAACAACAAGTATTGAAGCGTCTTCAGACGCACCGCCGAACTTAGTTCAAAACAAAGAACCCTTCAAAGTAACTTCTGGTACGCCTGTATCCATTGATTTTGAGACACCTCCGATTAGATATGAAGTGAAGACTTGGAATGAAAATAATGATGTTACTGGCAAATATGCTGAAATAGACACTTTTAATCATAAAGGGAGAACTGTTTTTGAGGTTTTTGCGACTTGGGAACAAGGTAATGCCAGTTATTCTTTTTTATTGGATATTGATTAGTTTTGGTTAATTGCATTAACGGATGCTTTAGTGGAACAGTGCAGTAACGCCTTTATTGATATATTGAGGTAGAAATGTTGAAAAAGGAGCTTAAATAAGGGGAGAAGTTAATGAGTGACAATAAAGAAAAACCAGAGGATAAGCGGGAAAGATTAAGACAAGAAGAAATCAAAAGAAATCTTGCAAGTAATATAGGAGACGGTTTTAATCGTGCTCAAAGTGGTAGTCTTGTTGATTTAGTCGGTAGCTTAGGATGGAAAGGCACAGGGATTTTAATTATTGTAATCATAGTTGGATATATAATTGTATCCTTGTTCTTCAACTAATGAATGCGAATATAGAATAAGGAAATGCATGGTCAGTGTGAGGGGGGACAGTAAAATGACTAATACAGATTTAAGAGTAGCTTTGTTGTTAGGTGTCTTATATTCTATTGCTATATCGAGTGCAATATATTTTGTAGGTAATTTAATGTTTGCTGAATGGATTTCGTATATTTTCTTTCTCGTTATTTCTACTGTCCCTTCTATTGCTGTGTTTACTTTTTTAAATAAAATAAATACCAAAAGAGGTAATATTGGATTGGTGTTACATAGCCTTTGGATAGGTTTTACTGTTTCGTTTATGTCGATGCTTGCATCTACAATTTTACATGATACATTCAAAGAAAGAATTTACTGGGACATATCATCTTTAGAGGGGTTCATTTGGTTTTTATCATTTGCAATTATTGGTTCACTTCTTTTCACCCCAATTAGTTATATGTTTGTTAGAGTAAAAAATAGGTTAACAGCGTAGGAGTCGTTATTGCATTAACGAAGAGCGATTGTTTAGCAAGCTGTCATTGCTGTTGTGGTGCTAACAAGCAGAAGAGTTTAAAAAGGAGTAAACGATTAAGGTATTACATTTTAAATAATATGATACTCTTGGAGGTGTTAAGTTGAAAAAATTAAATATATTAGCATACATTGTTTTAATATTAGTGTCTACCATTTTAATCAATCAGTTAATTAGTGCCAATAAAACAATAGAGCTATATAAGCAAAAAGAAGTTGGTTTATTTTCCAGGGCTATTTGGGATTATACGGGTGATTTATCACTTGTTGCAGAAACGTTGTTAGATTATAGTGAAGGCTATACTGACGAAGAAAAGGATTTATATGATAAACTTTTATCTTCACATGGTCTAAGGTTGAATAGACATATGAATAACTTAGATTCATTAAGACATCTTAGTCCAACTTATGGTTCAGTTTATGAAATGTATTTTTACTATATTGATTACTTACTTTTGAAAGATATAAAAAATTTGAGCGAAAGAGAAGTACATATTATAGGTAACATAATTAATACATACGGAAGTGAACTTTATGCCGAAATACGTGAAGTTGACTATAGTATGTTGACTTCGGATGAGAC
Source organism: Anaerobacillus isosaccharinicus (assembly GCF_001866075.3). Taxonomy (GTDB): domain Bacteria; phylum Bacillota; class Bacilli; order Bacillales; family Anaerobacillaceae; genus Anaerobacillus; species Anaerobacillus isosaccharinicus. Next base: position 3,621,314 of record NZ_CP063356.1, read on the forward strand.
CGAAATGAGAAGAATATTAGATATTGTTAGTAAAATGAATAATGATATTTTGAAAGTAGTAAATGGTGAATAAAGAAAGACAGTATTTTACTAACGGAAGCAATAGTCGAAGATTAGGAGTTGTCGATGCGATAACTCCTATCGCCTATTGAAGTAAAGAAGCAGTTTAGTGCAACAAGGGTCAGTATAATTATTTGGAACATTGGTCAAGATTTTTATTAAAAAAGAGGTGCTTGTATGAAAACATTTCTATCAATGATTTTCTTGATTTTATTACTAATAGGGTGTTCGAATCGTACAGGGCAATTTGATTTTTCACAACTTGTAAAACAACTTGAAGAAGTAAACATGAATTTTACCGTTATCAATAATGACGAAATGGACCATTTCTTTTCAGTTGTTCCTAAAGTAATTCAAGTTGAAGGAGAGTATATCTTGATTTATGAGTATCCATCTTATGAGGATATGGAAAGAGAAGCTTCAACAATACACGGAGATGGAAACATAGGAAATGCTTCAATAAGCTATTTTTCAACTCCTCATTATTTTAAAAAGGGGAACATTATTGTTCAATATGCCGGTAAAAACGAATTGATATTAAAATATTTAGAAGGAATATTTGGAAAGCAATTTGCAGGTCGTTAGTTTTTATAATTTAACTTTATCCTTTTCATTCATTGGTTCAATTCTAACTATCCCGATTAGTTATCTCTTTCTCAAGTTAAATAATAGGTTAATTGTTTAGACTTATTTATAGAAACTAACGAGTGGCAATAGCACAATAAGCGCTGTTGCTTTTGTTGCTATTGAGCAGGTTTATTAAAGAAGAAAGTTTAATTTTAGGTTTGATTAAACAGGGGGTAATCTTATTAGAATTATTAAGTCTTTAAAATTTTGGCTAACAATAATAGTTTTGGGAGTATGTTTATTTAATTGGTTAGGTTATGACGATAAAAATGTTTTACTTTATTTAATAAGTATTACAAATCCACTTTTTCATTTATTACAGGCATTATATGAACCAATAAAATTTTACGCGGTTCATGATTTATATTTTGCAGTTTATTTTATTAACATATCCTACTGGCTTTTAGTTGGAACGATTATTGATTTTATAAAAAAGAGAGTAAGATAAAATTTCTTAGATTTGTTCTTATTTAATTAACGGATGCGATAGTTAAATTAATGAAATTTTAACTTACCAACAATAGTTTTGGGTATAGTAACACTTTAGATTTCAATTTGACTAATTCTTAGGTAGTTTTGAACTTGGTGACTATCGAAATTATAATTGCAATGTTAATAATTTTCTTTGGAATAGCTTGTATTTGTTTGGGTTTTTATATGACCAAATACCGCTTTTTCAAAAAGGAGACTTTTGAAATTTTTAGGGACATGACACCGTTACCATCTGTTGTAAATTATTGGTTATTAAAACTATTACTTATTCTTGGTGGTGTTTTTTTAACAGTGTTTACTGTTATGGGAGCGTATCTTCAGTTTGCTAATCTATAAATTAAACATTAATAAAAGGGATTAAAAGTAATTCAACTATAGGAGGCAATAGTTTAGTAAGCTGTTGCCGCTGTTATGGTGCTAACGAAGCAGTTTACTTTAGCAATAAATATTTAATAAGGATAAAGTGAAAATTAGGTACTGAGGTGATTTTTTATGAAAAAGCTGCTTATTTTAATTTTCATTTTTTTATTTTTTTCTATTCCAATATCCGTCTATGCTCAACCAGAAAAATGCCCTGATGTCAGCGATTTAGAAGATGTCACTGTTGAAGGTAGGGCGGAATTTCTAAAAGCATTAGAAACTTTAATTCCCTTGACCTATGAAAAGGGAGAATTAGCAGAGTTCTACTCAGATTGGAAAGTTATAACCGCTCTTCCTTTTCCGAAGACTGTTGGGAGGGAAAAGGATGAGGGTTATTATGGAATGGCTAAAAACTTTTGTGGTAAAGAAGTTGCAGATAAGTCTTGGTTAGCAAGAATATACTTCCCGAAGTGGGAAGGGATAAGTGCCAGTTCTCTTGAAGGGCAAATATTTGTAGCAAAAAGTAAAGAGAAAGGTTGGTATGTGTGGTTTAGGTATCATTAACATTAAGTTTTCTTTTTTCACTAACGAATGCAAGAGTTGAAGAGGCTCTCGCTGCTTTTGTTGAGCACGGGGAGTTTAACACAAGAAGCCGTCGTTATTCCAGTTTAGAAGGGTTATTTAGGAGGATGTATATTGCGGGGCACAAATAAACATAAACAAAAGTGCAGGTGATATGTCTGTTAAGGAAGAACAAGAATTAAATAAAATAAAGAAGCAGAACCCTTATGGAATGATAGTACTAATAATGGGGCTCGTATCGTTTCTATTTGGTCCACGATTTGTCATTATCTCTGTTATAACTATTATTTTTGGGCTATTAACTATTAGAACTTTCGATAAGAAAACTGAGGATAACCCTTGGACATTTTATATTGGATTGGCATTAGCATCATCTGGTTTATATTTATTTATCAAGGGTTACATACATGAAGTGATAATATAGTAGTTTTTCACTTACGAGTGCTGGTTTTAGTGAAAAATTTGGCAGTGGAGGACCTGGATACTTATTAAGCCAGGTCCTTTTATTTTTCTTTTAAAATTGTCTTTTTGTAATTGGTAGATAGTGTTAAAATTTACTTATTCAAGTAAAGAAGCAGAATAATTTAACAACGCTCCACAGTTAGATAAGAATATGAAAAGGGGGGAACAAGATGGATGCTTTAATGTTAGAAGGATGGACACCGATATTGCTCATTGGGATTGTTGTTGCAATTGTCATCTTTTTTATATCTCGTAAGATTTCTAAAAAAGCCCTATTTTTAATTTCCATTGTATTGAGTTTAGTTTGTGTCGGAATCGTTTTTTATAGCAGAGAAGTTATTGGTGGTTGGGATGGTATTGGATTAGCATTTGTTACATTCAGTGGTTTAATTGGAATATGGGTAGGTACTATAAGTGGAGTGAGTATTAAAAAATAAATATGTAATGTAATTTGTTCAATAAACGGATGCTTATTTAGTTGAGGAACTGTTGTAATAGCAGTTCCTATTTATTGGGGCAACAGAGCAGGAAATTGAAGAAGGAAATAGTGTTAAACTTTTATGAAACAGAGTGATTATGGTGAAAAAAATTATAATGTTTTTGTTTATTGGAATTTTGTTTATTGTTTTTTATGAATACCAAAAACCAATAATGAATTCTGGAGAAGCAATGATTAGTGCAGTGGATTGCTTAAATAACCCACCAAACCAATTGGGTATATTTGCTGATAATATTGAAATAGAAACGATACCTAATGAAAATATTTATACTTACTTATCTCAACAGGATGGGTTCTATAATAAGTTAATGAATAAACAAAAGTGGGAAATTAATCTTAAATACGGTGATAAAGCACCTACTGTTGTTATTAATGCTTATTCGGGAAAGTGTATTAATGTTTATGGTCCAGTTAATTAATTCCGTTATTAAATTAACGAAAGCATTACTCGAACAGCTACATGCTCTTTTGTTTTAGCATTAAAAATAAAGTAAGGAAGGTGAAAAAATATGTGCCGAAAGATATTAATATTATTTGTACTTTTATTATTATCGTTAGCAGCTTGTAGCTCCAAGACCTTAACTTTTTCTGGACAGACAGATAATTGGTCAGCAAATTTAAAAGTAATACAAACTAGTGACTATGAAACACAGGAATTTGTACTTCAATATAAGGGAAATGATGTCAACTCTGTTGGAAAAATCACTTACAGTGTCGATAGTGTTGGAGGCTTCGGTAGGAGTGGTGCCACATTAGCCGAAAACGGCACCCTTAAAGATAGTAGTGAAGCTAATCCAACGAATGCCAAAGTTAGTGTACATACTGAAATCGAAGTAACAGTTGAATGGAATGGTAATATTGAGAAAATCAAACTCAGTAAGTAATAAGTAGATATTAAGCTAACGAAGAGCTTTAGTGGAACAGCAGGAACATTAAAAGAGTGGTTGTTCCTGTTATTTATATTCAACTCATGAGCAGGAATGTTGAAGAAGCAAGATGTTATAATTTAAAGCACATTATTTATGATGATAAATGGGGTGGTGTTTTATTTTTCATTTTAGTTCTCTTTCTTCGAGTTATTTATTTTTAGCTTGTACAATTTGTTTGTTTATTTCTAACTTGTTTGGACTAAAAATGTTGAAAAGCAAGTTTCCGTTAGGAGAGTCATTATTCACAATAATTTCAATTATTTTAGTTGATGCTTTTATTTATTTTGAGTTTGGGGATTTTCTAGTACGGACTATTTTTGAGTTAAAGTATATTTTTGCACATTTAAGTTTAATTTCATTAAATATATTTGTCATTTATCGAGTAATTTAAGACATTATAAATTATAAAAAATAATTTCACTAACGGTGAGCTTTAGTGAAAAATTTTGGCAGTGGAGGACCTGGATACTTATTAAGCCAGGTCCTTTTATTTTTCTTTCAAAATTGTCTTTTTGTAATAGGCAGATAGTGTTAAAATTTACTTATTCAAGTAAAGAAGCAGAATACTTGAATAAGCATTTTTAACTTTGAAACCATATATTGTACACTTTCGTAAAAGAGCATATAGAAAAATCAGGAAATTTTTAAACGGCATTGTAACTAAAAAAGGAGATGAGTTTAATGAGAAAAAAGTTAGTAGGCAATGGCATTAGTTCTTTTGGGTTGGGTTTAATAGTAAGTTCAATTGTTTATCCTCTCGGTTTTATGAGCTCACAATCCTTTTTTTATGGAATGCTGGTAATCGGAGCAGTTTTACTTCTAACTGGTAAATTTATTGGTAAAATGCAGAACGAGATTGAAGTTATTAGTACCAAAATACAATAACGTTACCATCATTATAGTAACGAAAGCGAGAGTTTAGCAAAGTGTCGCTACTATTAGGGAACTAATAAGAAGTAAAATAGTCATTACTCGAAACTTTTTATGTTAATTCTTATAATGCTATTGTGAAGGAGGTTTTACCGAAATTGAGAGTTGTTAAATTTACGTTTATTGTATGTTTGACTTTGTTTTTCTTGTCAGCTTGTTCTACTGATAATTCTAATCTTTTTGATACTTCAAGTTTAGAAGAGGTAGAAAATAATATGTCGGGTCGGGAATTTAAACCTGTACCAAAGGAGGTCGCAATCACTGCTCTACCCTTCGAGGCTAAATTCCCAAAATATCTACCTTTTTTATATGAAGAGTCAGCTGTAACCATAGGAGATTGGGATAGAGATTTAAAAAAGATTATATATAGTATAACTTACCATTCTAATGAGGATGAAAGGGTAATAGAGTTCATCGTAGCAAATTTTGACCGTAATTTTAGTATATTTAAAGAAGATAATACATATGAGGAAATAACATTAGATGACGGAACAGTGGCTCTTTTCCAAGAAACGCCATTCCCATCAGCCCAACTACACTGGTTAAAAGATAACATCGAGTATAATTTACATTATATCTTCGTTTCTAATGAAGATAATCAAGCAAAAGATGAACTTTTTAAAATAGCTAATTCACTGAAAAATTACTAAATCTTATTGAAGTAACGGATGCGATAGCTAAACAGAGCTGTCGCTTTTCAACTATTGGAAGCAGGTTAGTGGTACAAGCTATTACATGAAATTTTTATTCTTTCGACAACTAAATTATGGTAAATTATAGTTTGAATTATAATTTACGGAAAAGAGGTTGCACGTTTTGGAACAATTGTGGAGAGCCTTTAACCAAGTTATACCTATATTTTTGATTTGCATTCCCTTTATAATTTTAATAGGGTGGTTTCTGTATTATAGAAAAGTAAAAGCAGGAGAAGAGAAAAAGAAAGCACTTATTTATTCAATAATTAACATCTTTTTAGTTCTTTCAATTATAGGGATTCTAATGGTGACTATGCTTCCTGGTTCTTTATCAGGAATTCAATTAGTTCCGTTTGTAAGTAGTATAGATGTGCTTTTTAATTCTGTGGACTATACAGTACCAATTAGAATTTTAGGATTCAATGTGGTTTTATTTATTCCATTCGGAGTTTTTATGGCGTTAAGAATATATTCAAAAAGAAAAGTGATATTGTTGACAACTTTAATAGGAATGTTGCTTTCTATTATTATTGAATTCCTACAATACGCTTTAGCAATTGGAAGAATTTCAAATATAGACGATGTAATACTTAATTCTTTTGGTGCATTTTTGGGAGCAATTATAGGATATTTATTAGGAAAACGATTTTTGTGATGAATTTCACTTAAAGTAACGGAAGCTTTAGTGAAAAATTTGGCAGTGGAGGACCTGGATACTTATTAAGCCAGGTCCTTTTATTTTTCTTTTTAATTGGTAAATAGTGTTAAAATTTACTTATTCAAGTAAAGAGCAGTTTAGTGAAAGTAATTTTGAGGAGGAGAGATATGAAGAAAAGTTTATGGCTTTTATCATTATTAATTATAACGCTTATGTTAGTGGGATGTAATTCGGATATTATAATAAGCCCCAATATAACTGTTGAAGGGGAATCTGTAAATTATATTGGTTATGTTGGTTCAAATGCTGGTCCACAAGGGAATAACCCACCAAATATTTATGATGATGTAGAGGTGACTGTGGTTAAGCCTAGTTCAATAGTTAATATTAATTATGAGGAAATGCCTAAAAATGTCTATTTGATGTCTTGGTTTAATGGTGAATTATTTGAAGAGCGTAAGAAGTTAGATGAATTAAAAATTAATGTTCCGAGCGATGAAGGTATTTACATTTATGACCTTTCTGCAAGATGGAATTCTAGAACAGCTGGCAGTGTAGTATTTGTATTAGAGGTAAAAGAATAGTTTTACTAACACTTTCTTCAATTAACGGATGCGAATGCTTAACTAAGGGTATTCGCCTTTTCTTGTTAAAGTAACGTGGTAAATACTTGAATAAACCTTTTTAGTTATTAGGAAACTAAAATGAGGTGATAGTTATGAAAAAATTTTCAGTTATGTTTATGATTGGGTTGCTTTTTGTGTTCCCCAATCTAACAGTAAATGCAAAAACAATCAATGAATCTGATACGGAATTATGCGAAACGCTAAAATATGCACTTATAGGTAGCCTAAGAGAACCAGTAGATAAAGCAATTGTTGAAATCTACAAAGACGACAAAAATGCACCAGAAGGTCTTACTTGGGCAACATATGACACAGAAATTCTTAAAATAAAGCAGGTGTACGGGGTTGGCGGATTATATGAGTTAACGCTAAAAATATATCCTTATTATCAAGCACATATGAGTTATGGGGAAGATGAGGTAGTGATAAATACAATGGGTGAATTAATAAGTTTTACGCACTTGAAGACATATCCTTAAACTTAACTAACAGAAGCAAACGTTCAACAATTATCCGATTTGCTAAGGAGTAAGATAATAGATGCTTCAAATGAATATTGTAAAAAAGTTAAAAACATCATATGAGATAAAATTATCATTTGATAGGAAATTGTTATGTCACACTATGGGCAGCAAAACAATCGTGTACAATACAAAATCATGGGAAAAGGCAGCCGAACTTCAAAAGCCAAAACATCCTGGGTTCGTAACTTTTACGAGTGATAGTAAATATATTTACATTAAAAGTACAAATGGTACTATTTGTGTTTATGACACTGATACCTTTCAGTTAGTCAATAGTATTCAACCTAATAAATCATTACATATAATCGAAGGGAAATTTGCAGTAACACAAAAACCTTTCCAAATAATTGATGCTATTAGGACTAAAGAGGGAAACCAGCTTGTTGAAATGGATATTGATAAAGGCGAATACAGGATAATAACTGATTTGGAAGACTTAATTACGATGTTCAACTATCATCAGTATATTTCTGCTGAAAAAAAACATTTATTTACTGTAAGTTATGTAAATAAAGAAACTGATTTACGAGAACACAAGTTAATGAAGTTTAATGAGTATAATAAGGAAGTTACTTTAATCAAGCATCCTACCTTTTGGTATTGGGATGCTGTAATTTATGACCCTATCCATGAAGTATTCATTATGGTTCATAATGATTTTGACATCATTATTTTAGACTCAACATTCAACAGAGTTATAAAAAAGAAGACTTTACTTCCAGAATATAATGAAAAAAAAGAAGCGGGACATTACAAACATATTCACCAGTCATCTGATGGGAAAAATATTTTAATCACTTATAGTGAGATGGTTTTTATATTACGTTACGAAGATTTAGAAACCTTAGTAATTCACCCTCTTCAAAATGCAAGTTTTGCTGAGTTTAGCAATGATAATCATTATATCCTTGTTGGTACTTGGAATAATGGTTTCGTCCTAGAAAATAATTTAGAGTAAATTAATTGCAATAATTCTGTTGACCATTTTGGAGAGTTTTCTTATTGTAGTAACGGATGCTTATCTTCAATAAGGAAAATAAGCCTTGTTCCGTTAACGTGGAAGTTTAGTAAAATGGGTGTCAAGGTTTTAATTATTGAAGATTGATGCTTGTTCGTCACAATAGTGTTACCATCGTGGGTGATATTCAATTTTAATTTCATCTGCTTCTTCATTGTTAAACAAATAATCTGTGATAATATAATCTTCAGTCGTGCGAGGAAGAAGAGCGTACCTTACCGAATTTTTTGTATCTACAAGGACAAGCAAAAAATTCAAATCGTCCGATGCCAAAGATGGACCACGAAACTTCCTACCAAGTTTCTCTTCTATCATTTCATTAGTTGTGTAAGGTCCGAACGTATGCATTTCCTTCCACTCCCCGTATTCAGAAAGTGATAGGGAATCTTCTTTCGATGCAACAGCCTCCTTTATAGTTTTCTCCAATTGGGGATGTTGCTTTGCTAAGCCTATATACCAAAATATGCTTGCAGTTAATATCAGCATGACAAAAGTCAACCATACGTATTTCATATCGATACTCCTTTTGTATCTTTAATAATTTCAATGTTCATTTTACCATAGAATAGATGCAAACTATTACACTAACGAGAGCGAATTTTGAACAAGGGTATTCGCCTTTCTTTGTTGAAGTAAAGAAGCAAAGAGTTGAATAAAATTTCTAAAATCGAATGCTTTAGGCAACTTTATTATTTGGAGGGATAAAGGTTGAATTATCTATTAAAGTGCATTATGTGGATTTTTTTCCTACTTAGTTCAGCGTGGCTTTTCGAAACATCCTGGGGATGGGAAAATACCGCATTTTGGCCTACAACACCATTTTTACATTTTTTATCAATTGTAACGCCAATATCGATACTAATTTTGTTTGGGGTTCTTCTTGGTGGAGGGCATTTGATTAAAGAGTTAAAAGCAGATGGAAGATGGAAAATTAACTTTAAAATGATGATTACGCTTGGCATCTTACCACTTGGAATAGTTCTACTCCTATTAACTTTTTATGTAAAAGGTTTAGTGGATTTAGGTAGATTTAATCATATCTATTTACGGAACTTTGCTTTGATTTTATGTGGTTACTATATTTCCCATAGCATACATAAAGTAAAAAAAAAATTATCGCTATTGAACTAACGAATAGCGAATGCTTAACAAGGGTATTCGCCTTTTCTTTTTGAAGTAAAGAGCAGGAATGTTGAACAAGGAAATTTATAGATTGGGGGCGAAAGAATGAAAAGGACAGTAATTGGCGGTTTTATAATGTTAGGAGGATTATTTACTACATTAACTATAATTGTGGTGGCAGCAACATATATTCCCAGCATGACTAGATGGTCTGGTTCACAGTTGTGGTATGCAATTTTTGGGGGAAAGCAATATGGGAATGATACTGTTCAAAGTTTATTCCTAGGTTTCCCATTTGTTGTAGGATTGTTGTTGTCGATTTTGGGGCTAGTAATACTAGTAATGGAGTATTTTGACAAGTCCTTTTTAAAGTAAGTTTTTTACTAACGGATGCATTACTTCAAGTAGGTGTAATGCTTTCTTTTGCTGAATTAAAACACAGTTTAAGGAAGAAGAGAGTTAGGACTTTTAAAGAAATAATTAATTCATGTTAATGAAAAATGTAAGCAAGGAGGTGTTAAATTATGAAAAAGTTGATTAAGGGTTTTTTGGTAGTTATCTTTTTCCTTTTATATATTTTAATTTTTGAAAGAACTATACATTATACTATTGGTGGGTTTGGGTCTTCTGGCATGGCGTTGATTGGTACCGCAATTATGATTGTTATAGCAGTAGTTTTATCAATATTAACCACTGACAAAGTTGTTGAAGTTTTAAAAAATTAATAATAGTCTATTCCAGCACAAGTAAACTAACATAATAAATTAGAAGTGTTGAACTAACGGTGAGGTCCGACATGTTCTGTAATAAACGTCTTACGACGTGAAAATACAGGGAAGCCAATGCATAATGGCTTCTAACTTTATAATCGAGGATAGGAATGATGTGACCATGTACACAGAAACTATCTCGTCAAAGCTCCTGCGTGCGTCATGATTGACAGATCATCGGGGTTCGAAGGACAGGTAGAGTCGGCAGAACGAAGGCTGAAGCCATTCCTAAAAGGAAAAGGTATGCCAACGGATATGCCGGATGGCTGAAAAACTGGATATGGTGAGAATGTTTCAATAAGAAACTGACAAACAACCGAATGTACGGGTCTAAAGTTAGGACATGCGGAAACGTATGTACCATCACACGATGGGGTGAGCGGCGTAAAGTAAAAGTCTCTCCTATGAAATACGCTATATTGAACAATGGCAATATCCAACTCACAGGCTCAGAGGAAGCACCTAAGTTCAGAATGGATAGCTAGATTATAAGGAACTTGGAAAGCAAGGAACGTTGTAACTTGGACTGTCAGCCAAAACGGTTGCTATAAGGCTCAAGCCGAAAAGCATTTATCTTTGTGAGGGTAAGGGCACGACCTATGAAACTCCTGTAATGGGATCGGAGGAACAGCCCTAAGTCTAATTGTATGAATGATCATTTTCCAAACGTGTATTGCACCGATCTGGTAAGAACGTGGGAACATCACCTTGAACTAAGGGGGTGCCACAGTGCAAACTCTACGATATTGGGATTACTATGGCATGACTGAAACCTTTACAGATTTATTTGAAAGATCAAAGAAACAAGAAATTTTCCACTCCTTATATGACACAATTACGTCCAAGGAAAATATTTTGTTGGCTTATCGCTCAATAAAATCTAATAAAGGGTCGAAGACACCAGGAACTGATGGTAAAACTATCAACGATATCAAAAAACTATCAGATGAAGAACTAGTAACGTTAATCCAAGACAAGCTAAAAAATTATCGTCCAAAGAAAGTTAGGCGAAAATTAATTCAGAAGGATAATGGGAAATGGAGACCTCTTGGTATACCCTGTATTTTTGATCGAGTTATACAACAATGCTTCAAGCAGGTACTTGAACCCATTGCCGAAGCACAATTTTATAAACATAGCTACGGTTTCAGACCTTTACGGTCTACACACCATGCTATGGCAAGAGTACAATTCTTAGTTAATCAAGCCTCACTACACTTCGTAGTAGATATTGATATTAAAGGCTTCTTTGACAACATCAATCATACTTTACTTATAAAACAATTGTGGAACTTGGGAATAAGGGATAGAAAAGTGCTAGCATGCATTTTTAAAATGTTAAAAGCGGAAATTGACGGAGAAGGATCACCAACAAAGGGTTCTCCTCAGGGCGGACTGTTATCGCCCCTACTTTCTAACGTGGTACTCAATGATTTAGATCAATGGGTTTCTAAACAATGGGAATTTTTCCCCTTAGACAGACCTTTTAAAACAAGAGAAGGCGAACTCCTGGCTAAAAAGCGAACCAATCTGAAAGAGGGTTATCTTGTACGCTACTGTGACGATTTCAAAATACTTTGTCGAGATTGGAAGACTGCGCAAAAGTGGTATCATGCAGTAAAATCCTATCTGAAACATCGTCTTAAACTTGATATTTCACCTGAGAAATCACAGATCATCAATCTGCGAAAAAGAAGTTCTGAATTTTTAGGGTTTACTATTCGTGCGAATAGAAAAAGGAATAAGAGAGTTGCACACACAGGTATAAAGGATAGTAAAAAGCAGAAAATCATTGCTGAAGCCAAAAAACGCATTCTAAAATTACAAGCTTCACCGACTGCACAAAATGCCCTACTCTTTAATAGCTTCGTTCTAGGAATTCACAACTACTTCAATCGAGCAACACATGTAAACAATGAGTTCTCGCGTCTTGCCTACAAACTGCATTACTTTATGTATAATCGTCTTAAATCTGTCGGGAAGTATGAACATCCAGCCAATCCACCACCAACCTACAAAAAGTTTTACAGATTAGGTTATAGGACATTTAAGGTAGCTAAAGTTTATCTTTACCCAATCGCTGATGTAAGAACAAAAAACAGCATGAACTTCAGTCAAGGACTTACGCCCTTCACCGAAGAGGGAAGGAAACTCATACAAAAGAAACTTAGAGTTGACATACAACAAGAAATTTCTTTGTTAATGCAATCTAATCTCCCGACACGAAGTGTCGAATATATGGATAACAGGATTAGTCGGTACAGCATGAAACTTGGGAAGTGCGAAATCACAGGAATTTTCCTAACCGCTACTAATGTGCACTGTCACCACTTTATCCCGTTACATCTCGGTGGGAATGACAGTTTCAACAACCTTCGAATTCTCCACAAAGAAGTACATAAGCTAATTCATATAAAAGACATCAAGACGATTAACACACTCATAACCATACTTGGTCTAACCAAGACAATGATAAATAAGATCAACCAATACCGTAAGGAATGTAGCATGGATCAAATCTTATAATCTCAAAAAAATAATGAGTAACATGGAACTTATGATTTAAATACATACAATTAGATGGAACGCCGTATGCTGGGAAACTGGCTCGTACGGTGTGGAGCAGGGGAAAAGCTGGAGATCATATCAAAGGTTTACCTATTGCTACCTTTAGTGAAAAATTTGGCAGTAGAGGACCTGGATACTTATTAAGCCTGGTCCTTTTATTTTTCTTTTAAAATTGTCTTTTTGTAATTGGTAGATAGTGTTAAAATTTACTTATTCAAGTAAAGAAGCAGGTTAGTACAATACTGTTCATTCTCCATCAGGATATATTTGATTTAATTACACATATTAAAACCAAATGTCTAAATGGAGGGATTTTATGAAGCATTATAAGGTTATTTTTTTGGTGACTATGTTTATTTTAAGTTTCACTATGTTGATTAGTGCCAATGAATCACAAGGAAAAACTCATGAAGAAAAACAGATTGAAGAATTTATAAAGGGGAATGACTATATTCCTGCTAAAAAAGCAATTGCACAATTTCAAAAAATGTATGGTGAAAAGGTAAACCTTCCAAGAAAGTTGCCTTTTGAGCCAACCCATCGGTTCGGAAATATTGATAAAGATGGTAGGTTAAAACTACATTTTCTAAGACCAGGTAAAATTGATGAATACCCTACACTTGATTTCGTTTTTTATGTAATGCCTCAAAAAGACTTAGATATGATTGTTCATTCAAATGATAAAGTTTATAACCTGAAAAATGAAGAAAAGGCTTTTTACAGAAAGCATCATAATGATTTTCACTCTTTGGCTTTTGTTCAAAATAAGTTAGGGTATTATTTTGGTGCGAATCCTGACAAAATTGATTTAGATTCTTTCACAGAAATTGCTGAGTCCATAAAATAGAAAAGAAAAATAATTCAGGACAACAGCTTCATTATCTTCAACAAACGGTGAGCAATAGTTGAACAAGGAGTTGTCGATGCGACAGAAGCTCTTTGCTGAAGAGGTTAGTCCAATAATAAGAAGGTGAGAAGATGGACCAGATAAAGATTAAAGTTAATAACAAGAGTTTATATATTAACAATAGCAATAACATAGTCGGGGAAATATGCATTGAAAAGAACGGATATATCTTCTTTCCTGATGAAAAATGGACTGACTTTGTGGTTGTAATACTGTCTTGGTGGAACAAAAAACTTCGATATTTTAAGTATTTAAAAATTGAAGAGAGATTAGATTTTGATTTTATGGATGGTCCGCTCAAAAACATTGATTTGGTGTATCTTTTATCTTTGTTTACATGAAACCGTAGATAAGCGTTTAAGGGCTTGACTTGGAGCCTCTGTGGGCATGATTTGTCTTGAAAGGCTGAAGCCGTTGTTTCATCAGGCATGCCAGCCTATCATACCCACCCCTCCAAGTAAAGTCCTATCTTTGTTAACGTTGAAAACTATAATTACTAACTAAATATAATTAGTAAATAAAGTTGGGGACTAGGCTGTTTTTGTATCTTTATTTACGTTGAATACGGTCCAAAACCATAGTACATATAAGAGTAGCTTTAGTTGAAGAAGCGATTGAAAATAATAATACAAGTAATGGTCCAGTTCTTGAAACTGGACCATTTTTATATACAAAAAGCACCCCATTATGCGGTGCAATTAGGAGTGCTTTTTGTTGCGTAAATTATAGTTTTGCGATAGTTAACGGAACCCGTTAGCAAAATCTGTTTCTCTTTTATTTAACCAAAACAAAGCTTCTGCATAATATGCATGTTTAAAGAAATTTTGATTTGCTAATATTTTTTTAGGGAAAACGTCACGATAAGTTAAATTTAATGTTTTTCGGGAGAGTGCTCACCAGTTATTATTACTATACAAAATAAATATTCACTTGTGTAAAATCGTTAAAAAAATTATTTCTTGAGTAAATATTTGATTTGGATTTTTTTACAATAAAATTAATCAGCGAAAATCCACAATTTCGATTTTCAGTGTGTATACTTAAAGGTAATTGATATATAAGAGATATGAAGATATGTCGATTTTGAGAGAATTGCAAATAGGAGCGAGTCTAGAAAGGACCGGCATGTATCAACAAAACTATGTTGTTGAACAGAAAAACGTTTCTGCAATTCTAATATCCATACAACTTAGATGTGGTGAAGCACCTCATGACGCGGAAAATGGCAGGCATTTTTGGTCGTGGATAAATTGACGTTAAACAAAAGTTGGTCGCCCGTCAGCCACTGCTATGCTTAACCGGTGTAGTTTGTCGTCCGTTAGAGGGACATTCCTTTTCCCAGATTTAATCCCGTCTCTGTCACGAAAGTGAGGTAGGACAAAATACATTCTCGTTGGTTGAGGATGACCGGTAAAGCAGAACCTGGGCGGTTTGAAGGGAGAAGCTCTCTCCAATTTCAGTATTTTGTCGTAATACTCGACCGAAGCGCACCCATATAGCGTTTCTAAAGAGGATAGAATTAGGTTTAGTAAAAGCCTAGTTCCATCCTTCTTTTGGTTATTTTTCCCTACCCTTTGTAAAGGGGTAGTACGTTTATCCCATCTCCCTCTCGCCCCATTACAAAAAATATTCCTTAACCCTTGTACGAAAATAAAGAACTTTGTATTCCCGTACGGTATTAAAAAAACAATAAATTGAAATAAAATTAAAAGTAAAAAGTGTTCAAGAAACAGATTAACGAAAAGAGTTACTGTACTAGGTAATAAAAAAAAGTATTTATCATCGTATTATTAATAACTCGGTACGGTAATATCGTAACAGGTTATAGAGTTTAAGGAGAAAATCTAATCAATCGAAAGAAGAGAAGTTTAGAAGATTATATTTAAAATTTGAGTGTTTTTTCAAAAAAAAATAAAGCTAGGACAAAGGAGCCAAATTATGCATTTAACTGAATAAATTAGTGCATAATTTGGCTTTTGTAAATTTGTAATTTTTTTCCTAACGACTCCGTTAGTTAAATAGCTTTATTATTCATTTTTACCTTTTTGCTTTTTATATTGATAAAGTCCATTAATCCCTTGGATTGTAAAAATAATTATCATTACAATACCGTACCACGTTGCTCTTAGTAAATCCCCTGTATCTGGTGGAGTCCAATAAATTCGCTTTGGAGTTTTCAGATAATTAACCTGTAATACTAAAAGTATAGACATCACTATTGCCCCCACAAAAGGAACCCAATACCAAGTTTTTTTAGGTTCTCTTTTTTTATTTAGCATTTCATCCCCCAGTCATATAAAAAATTAAAAGTAATCCTTCTTAAAGATTAGCATTCGTTAATTCAATAAAAACAATTTTTAAATTTATCACTTCAAGTTTTTAGTCCTAGCTAAAATTTCAGAAACACCAATTGCTATACTTGCATTTAGCATTGCAAATATTGAGATAACCATAGCTACACCATCATGTTCAGCAAAAAAACTCATTACAAAAAATATAAAAGCAAAGAAAAATACAAGTATGCCAAAAACAAATAAAAATCTGTCCATTATTTCCCACCTCAATCATTTCAATAAGTGTTTCTTTAACAATCGCTCACCGTTACTTTAGGTACAATTCTTCACAATCCCATTTTGTTTTTTACTATTTCGTAAAAAAAGCCATTTCAATTAAGTCATAGTAGTTTTCATTGCTAATTTTTATTGCTTTTACTCTTTTTCCTTCTTCAACAAACCCGAACTTTTTGTATAACGAAATGGCACTTTCATTATCTGAAAATACTTCGAGACAAATTTTTTCAATTATAGGATGTTCCTTTCCCCAATCCAATAAAGTGGTTAGTAGAGCTATTCCAACCCCTTGACTTCTGAATTGATTACTTACACTCATACCAAAAGAACCTTGGTGTTTTATTCGTTGTTTAAAGCCACTGTGAAAGTCCAAAAACCCAATAATCTCATTTTGATATTCAGCGATTATGGCTAATTTACCACTGTCATCTATCATCTGTTTTAAAAATTGGTTCTCCTGCTCTAGAGTTAATGTGAATTCTTCTTCTGTTGTTAATAAATAAGGAGCTTCCTTTATAATTTCTTTATTAAAATTTAATAGGTTTTCTGCATCATGTACAAATGCGGTTCTTAATAAAATAGTTTCACCATTTTTCATCTTGTAGTGTCGTGGTTTAATAGCTCCCATATTTTTCACTCCCAATATCAATTTTTAGTTTATCTATATGAAAAGAATAATTTTAATTTATTGATAGAAAATACTAGTAACATTATTCTTAGGAGGCATCTAATTGAAAGAGAAGGTTACAAAAATTATAGTAGTAATTGTGTTTCTTTTGTCCGTTTCTGCTTTTTTAGAAAGAGACACCAAAGCAGTATCAGATTTACCTCAATCAAATGAAATATCCTCATTGTTTAATTTCGATAATTGCTCAGAAACAAAAAAATATATAAATACTGAAATCAACCAAATTTCACGGTTACTTAATGAATTAGAAGTATTGACTTCAGATTTAGAAGCTGATGAGGATATAACTTTGGAACAACTAAAGGCGGTTAATGCTATTAACAGTAGGATGAGAGATATAGAAAAAAAGATAGAGTTTATTCGCAAGGAATTAAACCGTTAATGTTTTATCTTGTTCATTCTGAAATAGCATAGGAAATGTCGTCCAGACAGTTCCTAAACTAAAGCCTCCGTTAGTGAAATTTTTTTTAGGTAAAGTTAAATTAAACTTAGAAGAATATGAAATTTTTCAACTAAAAAATTCTCGAAAAATAATAACGATTAAAAATCTAAGATTTATTATTCCTTTCGATATGTTCAAGAATTTTGTCTACTTTTTCATTCAATTCGCTTAATTGATTCTGCTTACTTTGGTTGTTTTTTACGTATCTAATTAGTAAAATAACTCCATAAATAACAGATAAAGCAATCACTAAATTGATTACAGCCAACGAAATGTACCATCAGTGACATAGTTCTTACCATCGAATGACAAAGAATGTACCAGTAAATGCCACGCTGTTTACCAGTTTGCCTTTTGTATAATTAGTGAGCACACCTTCGAGTGTGCCATTTTTTATATAGGAGGTATTTTTGTATGATTCATTATCGAAAGATATTGGAATTGCACGATGAGGGGATCAGTCTTAGGGGCATTGCCGCCAGTACAGGTCACTCTCGCCAAAAAATAACAGAGGTTATTTCCCTAGCCGAAAAGAAAGGATTAGATTGTCCATTAGAGGAAGAAATGACGGATAAGTGGATTGAGGAATTTCTTTTTCCAGAGAAGAGCTTGGAGGCTTCTGGTCGAAAACCATTGAACTTTGACTATATTCATGAAGAGTTGGCCAAACCTAATGTGACACTTTCGCTTCTGCATCATGAGTATGAAGCTGAATGTCGAGCCAGTCAAAAAATACCGTACTCATACCGTAGTTTTTTGCGGCACTATAGCAGGTACGCTGACAAGTACAAAGCTACATTGCGTATTCGCAGAAAACCAGGTGAAATAATGGAAGTTGACTGGGCAGGTTCCACATCTTTTATCATTGATAGAGATACTGGGGAGAAGGTTAAAGCCTATATTTTCGTTGCGACTTTGCCTTGTAGTCAATTCTCTTATGCGGAAGCAAGCTTATCAATGGATTCACAGTCATGGATTAATGCTCACAATAGTGCGTATAAGTATTTTGGAGGATCTACACAAATTGTTGTACCGGATAACCTAAAAACGAGTGTAACAAAACATACCACACGTGAATTGATTTTGAATCCTACCTACAGAGAAATGGCAGAATACTATAATACAGTCGTTATGCCTGCACGTGTTCGTACTCCGAAAGATAAAGCAAGTGTTGAAGGTTCCGTTGGTGTTATCTCTACATGGATTATAGCAGCATTAAGAAATACACATTGCTTTAGTATTGATGAATTGAACGAGGAAGTTTGGAAGAAATTAGATGAATTCAATCGCCGTCCCTTTACTCGAAAAAAAGGCTCTCGATTGTCAGCATTTGAAGAAGAGGAGAAATTTGCGCTTTCTCCTCTTCCAATCGCACATTTTAAAATGTCTGAATGGAAAAAAACAAAAGTACGCCCTGACTATCATCTTTCTATCGAGAGCATGTTTTATTCTGTGCCGTACGAATATATTAATCGAGAAGTCGAGGTGAAACTTTCCGATAACCTCGTTGAAATCTTTTTTAATCATATGCGTGTGGCATCACATAAACGACTATACGGGAAGTTTGGACAATCTTCCACCCTTCGTGACCACATGCCTGATAATCATAAGTTATACGTGGATCAAACGCCAGAAACTGCAATAGAATGGGCTGAAAGTATTGGTGCATCAACCTTAAGCGTTATTCGCTATCTTTTAGATACTTCGCAAAATGAAAAACAAGCGTTACAGTCTATATTTTCTTTGAAAAAGTCTGAGCGTAATTACACAAAATATGAGATTGAGCGTGCTTGCAAAATGGTAGTTTCTATGACTAAAAGACCTACGGTCAAAAGTATTCAAACGATCTTAAAGAACAACAAAAAAAGTGATGCCGAACAAGAATTGAAACGTCAAACAGATATTAGCAAAAATAATTATGGCTTCACACGTGGAGCTTCTTACTATGGAGGAACGGATAAATGATGAATGAGCAGACATTAACCAAACTACACGAATTGAAATTAAGTGGAATGGCGGAAGCCTATAAGGAACAATCAACTAATAAAGAGTTTCAAAAGTTGAGTTTCGAAGAACGCTTTAGTTTACTTGTCGATTTAGAACATTCCCGTCGTAAGAGTAATAAGCTTCAACGCTTGATCAATACAGCCACTTTTTTAAACTCAAATGCTTGTATCGAAGATATGGAATATCACGAAGACCGAAGATTAGATAAAAATTTGATATTAAAACTGGCCAGCGGTACCTATATCCATGACAGTCACAATATCATATTGAAAGGACCTACTGGTTCGGGAAAAACATTTTTAGCAACTGCCTTTGGAGTATCTGCTTGTCGACAATTCTATAATGTTAAATACATTCGCTTACCGGAATTATTAGATGAACTGTCTCTCGCAAAATTAGCTGCAGATGGAAGCTATCGAAAATTGATTAAAAAGTATACGAAAGTAGATCTACTCATCCTTGATGAATGGTTACTAACAGATTTATCAACGAATGAAGCAGCAATTCTATTAGAAATCACAGAATCTCGTCATAAGATAGCTTCGACTATTTTCTGTTCACAAATTGACCCTAGTGGTTGGCATATAAAATTGGGGAATGAAACAATTGCGGAGGCTATTCTAGATCGTATTATCCATGATTCATATCAAATTCTAATAGACGGAGAAGTATCTATGCGTGAGCGTCATGGATTAGGTAGCTAAGTTTAATATGGCCACTTTAACGAGAAAGGAACTACGTAAATTAGAAGAGTACTATTATTGGAGTGGTTACAATGACTGGTATCCATTTCCTAAAGAACTAAAAGGAAAGCTTTTGAGTGTTTATGGAAAGGAGCCTTTACCTTATACCTGGACCGAACATGATATTTGGGAGGGTTCCAGAAAGATGATCATGGAGTACTTCAAAAACAAATAAACTAATTGAACACAAAAGAAAAGTCCTACAAGATTATAAAACTATTAATCTGTAGGACTTTTTTATTCAATGGTAAATACACTGGCGTTACATGGTAAAATCCTTGGCATTCGGTGGTAAAAAACATGGCGAGGGTGGTAAATTCGAGTGGCTGTAATCACACTAAATTAAGTGTCGAAGCCACAGTAAATAAGAAATCATCCATAAAGTTTGACCACTCCTACCATTTTTCTATTTCTTACTATTCCATTAACGCATTCGTTACTTGAATAAGTAAATTTTAACACTATCTACCAATTACAAAAAGACAATTTTAAAAGAAAAATAAATGGACCTGGTTTAATAAGCAACCAAGTCCATCACTCCAAAATTTTTCACTAAAGCTTACCGTTAATTTAAGTGTTTTCTTTCACATTCTTAGTGACTATCTGAGGTGGAAATTTAAGAAGTTCCCAATAAGTCCAAGTAACGGCGTTAAAATAAGAGTCAAAAATAAGCCAGTAAACATGTATTTTACATACTGATTTCTATTTACACCTTCTCTTAATTCCCAAAGACCTAATGTAATAAAATATAAGCCAATCATAATTGAAATAAAAGGAAGAATAATAACTAAGCCCCCCATGTAAACACATCCCCTCAACATTTTGTTTTAATTCCTATTCAGTTAAATCTACTCGTTATTTGAAATCACTTATACAGCTTTATTATTTATAGAGATTAGCTTTGTCATAATTAATTGAACAGCAATGACGGTCAAAATAAAGTCAGTATAAGGGGTATCTGTTCCGCCTAATAAAGTAGCACCAATGAAAAAAGTTAAGAATGATACAATTAGTAACGCTAAAATATAGGACAGCTGTTTATTTATTAGAAGACTCCTTCTTTTAAGCCACTTGTGGCTATGTTATTCTACTTAAGCTTATCGTTAATTTAAGTGCGCTTTTTCACAATTTTATTTCTTGGCAATTTTAAATAGTAAATAAAAAAATAAAGAGATACCGCCCGCAATTACTGCTAATATAAATAAAATTAACATTAAACCTGGAATTCCTATATTACTTAACATAATCATTCTCCTCTACAAAAAAAATTATAGTCTTAGCTTTACTAACGCATCGTTAATTTAAAAAGGTACCTTATCAAGAAAACCAAATTCTCGAAATTTGTAATGGGTTAATAACTGACTTCAATCTACCATCGGGATGAAATAATTTTATAGTTTCCATTCTTTTAAAATCGTATGATGCTTCCTCTAAATTCTCCATTAATGTAGTTGTTTCGCTGTCGTCAAGTTTGAAGGAAAGTGATTGACCAGCCAGTAAAATCTCTGCTTTAATATTATCTTTTGAATCATTCTTTCTATTAAACATTTACTAGTGCCTCCTTATGTATTTCAGATTAAAATACGAATAGTAATTTAACTAACTAATTACTTTTATCGATTTTATTCGTTAAGTAATCAACTTTTTCTTCTAGATTTTTTAATCGCTTTTATTTTCTCTACTACTACGTACAATAGAAACAATTAAAAAAATTAACCCCAACCACACCGCAATTACAATCAATTGATACACTGCATTAATAACACTAATATCTTCAAACATTTTTTCACCTCATATTTTTAACCGCTCATTAGCTGAACAACGGTAGCGACAGCTTTTTTCACTATTGCTATTCGTTACTTCAATGGCTTTTATTAAGAATTTTGCTTAGTTTAGCACTTAAAGAAATAAAATCTTCTTTGGGAACTTTAATCTCAGGCTCTATCCAAGAAAAGCCATCATTTTTAAAACGAGGAATAATATGCATATGATAATGCTCAACATCCTTGAAGATTCCGTTGTTTTGCATTATCGTAATTCCATCTATGCTTAATAACTCTTCAAGAGCAGTCGCTACTTGTTGAGATGCGAGGATAATATTGCTCAAACTTTCTTGGTCAACTTCTCGAAACTCTTGGTAATGTTTCTTAGGAACAACAAGGATGTGTCCCTTGTTAATAGGGTATTTGTCAAAAAAACAACAAACATATTCATTCTCATAAACTATATAAGCATCATCGGTTTTAGAGATAATGCTACAAAAGATACAATCCTCCATTTTTCATCCCCCTATATTCAGTTTTAAACCTTTATTGAAGTAAACTGCTCGTTCGTAAATTTTTTAGTTATGTCTGAAATGTATAAATATAGAAATTATACAAAATGTACCATTTTAATTATACACCATTAAGTAGTGATTGTTATTGGAATTTTTACTTAATAAGAAAATCCAAACTTAGAAAATCTGTATATATTGATATGAGAATATGAAGTTATCTTTCGGACAATAAAAAAGAATCCCTTAATTATATGGTGTCGAAGTAGTGTATAGTTTTTTCTTACCATTTTAATTACCGCAAAATTAGATGTTATTAAAGCTGCATTTAATTTATGTCTCTAAGGAATATAAATTCAAAAAATGGAGTACTCCGATTTGATTTTTAAAGGATGGACTTTTTGAAAAAATAATAAAAAAAATTTTTGAATTCAGAGAAGGATTTATTAAATTCTTTTTAAAACAATAGACAACGCAAAATTAACTGTTATCTATTGGAGGAAAAGAATATGGCTCAAACGAAGAAAAAACAACAAAAAAATTATACGTTAAAGAAAATTAATAATAGGTATTACGTTTATACCTGGAGTTACATAAAAAAAGAAAATCGAATCAAAGATGAAAAAAGGTTTAATTGGAAATATAGAGGTCCACTAGATGGAGACGGTGGTAAGTTTATTGAAAAACTTGAAATTGTCGATATTAAGACCTTTTGGTCCGAAGTGCATTTCAATGAAGTTAAAGATAATGAATTCCATAGAATAACTTCAGAACTTTATGGAAGTGTACAATTTAAAGATAGAGTAGCAGCTTTAAATGCAATGGCAGCAAATGATGCTAAAACCTTAGTAGAACGTGAGTTAGAACTGGCAATCAATCATGAAGCAAAAACTTTGATTAGGATAATGTTCAAAGGACTAACCTATGAAAATTATCAAGCGTATCTAGACGACTGTGGTTCCATCAAAAAATTACGTGAGAGAATAGAGATTTTATAGGATGGGGCTAGAATAAAATGATGACATTTAATTCGTTAGTTGCTGCTGGCATAGTGATTATTCTTAAGGGAAAAGGTAGAGATTTATATGAGATTGATAATTTGCTGTTTTATAATGAGGAAGATGTAGAGGATTATTTTTATCGAACCTACATTGAAAATAAATAACAAAAAGTAAGTAGGGTAAACGGAAACCCTTCTTACTTTTATTTTGTTAGATAAATATATTTCGTAAGCACGTTGTCTCGCTATTGTTTTGCAGTTCATGATATATGTGTGTTTCTTCTAGCAACTTTTCTCGAACGACTTCAAAAACATCTTTTGTATCAATATTCCTCAGAAATTCATCACAACAGACCCAATCATTTCCGATAATTGATATACCAAGATTGTCTAGTGAATGAAGACTAATTAAAGCATTGTTAAGTTCCGTTTCGGTAATTAAGATATCAAATTTACACAAAATATTATCAATTGTAACAATAGAGGATATACAAATCATATCTAGTAAAATTTGATAATAGACCTCTCTACAAGTAATTTTTGTTGCAGTTTGTGTTGCCATTAGGGTCACCTCTTGTTTTTGTTTTATATTAACGAATATACGTTCGTTATTCAATGGTATTAAAGAGACAGTTAATTATTAATGAAAGAAAGAGGTCATTAACCTCTTTTGCTTGCTGCCTACATTTTAATGGATAGTTGCAGCAGTAGCGCTTCTTCTATTTGTCTTATTTTTAAATCGTTTAATTTACCGACTTTACTATGTATTTCGCTTTTATTAACAGAAAGAATTTGTTCACAATGCACAATTGATACATTTTTAATTTTGCCGGTACTAAAGTCATCTCTATCAATTTCAATATGAGCGGGTAGTTTATGTTTAGGTTTTTTCGATGAGATTGGTACAACAAGTACTACCGGAGAAAATCTATTGGCAACTTGGGATGATACAATTAATCCAGGTCTGAAACCACCTATGACATTCCCATCCTTATTTCCAAAGTTACACATATAAACAGCGCCTCTTGTGATATTATGCATTATTTTCTTCATCCTTTTCTTGGTGTTTTCTATCGATAATACCTTTAGCTATCGATAACATTTTCCTTGCAAATTTTTGCAGCAAGAGATGTTGTTGTTTCAGGTCACTTATTTGATAAATTCTATTTCTTTGGTCACAGTATGGATGCTGAAGCTCTAACTTTTTTGCAATCTCTATTATTTCAGATAGTTCATTTTTTCTACTTATATATTCTGCATGGATATTTAACTGTTCTTCACCTTCCATTGTGTTAATAAAATTATCAGCTTTCTTAGTACCGAATTTCCCTTCGTATTTCCAGATAAATCTTTTGTTTTTTTCACGCCTTTTTCTTAAATGAAGGGGTTTATATTGATAGCTGTAGAGGTAAAAATCCTTACCGATTCTTTTTAGAGACCATCTTCCACTTTTTTTCATTTCTCCACCTCGAAATTTTTAACATAATACAATAATTTAAAATTTTTTGGAGAAAAAAGTATGTTTTTTTGGTTCGAAAAAAAAAAAAAAACGCCAAAACCCGCAATTCTTAAAATTTAAAGTGTATCCTTTAGATACAAACAAATTTACTTATTTCGGAGGATACAGAGAATGACACAAATTCTTTAATTCAAGAACATCCAAAATTGGACATTAGAAAAGTTGAAAAGTATATAAAATGGAGATTTAAAAGAATCGAAGAATTAAAAAGAAATAAAGGGGCTTCAAAAGGAGAACTTGTTGCAACGGGTTTTATATCTTCTTCGGTAGACCAAGAAATTAATTCATTGTATCGCGATATAAATTTTTTGAGAAGGTTAAAGGGGAGCTTGGATGAACACTTCCAAGCTACTACTAGCACTGTTCAAAATTGAAGCTAGGACTGTTAATTATTATTTGAAGATGTAATTTGAAAAACATACTTATTTTATTTAGAAATTTGGAGGGTACTAAAATGAGAATTGTAAGTGATAGCGATTATTTAGGATTTAATGTAGAAGATGTTTGTGAGCAGAATGATATCAAAAATGCAGGTTTTGTTTTTTTTATAGAGGATGGAGTGTATATAGTAATCTAAAACTGGGCCGCAATCGCAACAGAAAATTCCCCCACTGATATAATAAACCCACAGGATTAATTTCCAAATCATGTGGGGAGTTGAAAGTGGTGATTGATTTGATTAACAAGCAAGAAATTTTACTCATGTATTTTAGGGAGGGGAAATCACAAAGATCTATAGCTAGAGAGGTTGGAGTCGATAGGAAGACTGTCAGTAGTTATATTAAAGATTACGAAAGTAAACTAGAGAAATTGATTGAACAACATGGTTCAGTAGAAAAGGGGGAACTTATTCAAAGTATAGTAGAGAAACCTAAATACCAATGTCTTAACCGAACGAAAAGAGTGTTAACCGAAGAAATTGAAGAAAGAATTCACTATTTTCTACGAGAAAATGAATTGAAACGCCAAAGGGGGTTACATAAACAAACCAAAAAGATTATTGATATTCATGAAGCGTTGGATCAAGAAGGCCATAACGTTAGTTATACTACTGTAAGAAATAAGGTTAATGAAATAGCAAGAAAGGCAAAAGAAGCTTATATCAAAGGTTCATACAATCCAGGTGGTGTATGTGAATTCGACTGGGGAGAAGTAAAGGTTGTTATAAATGGTAAACGAAGAACCTTACAGTTGGCAGTATTTACTTCAGCTTTTGGAAATTATCGTATGGCCTATTTATTTACAAAGCAAAAAACAGAATGCTTTCAAGAAGCACATGCTTTATTTTTTGATCATGTTGGCGGAGTGTTTCAATCGATGGTTTATGACAATATGAAAGTAGCTGTAAAGAAGTTTGTAGGAACTGAGAAAGAACCAACAGAAGCTTTATTAAAACTATCAATCTATTATATGTTTCAATTTCGCTTCTGTAATGTTCAAAGCGGGAATGAAAAAGGACACGTGGAACGGAGTGTTGAAGTAATCCGCCGGAAAGCTTTCGCTTTTAGAGATACATTCGAAACTCTAGAGGAAGCCAATCAATACTTATTGGAGGTATGCCATAAGCTAAACAGAAAACAAGTAAAGCAAAAGGAAAATAAAACGGCTGAGGAACTATTGAACATTGAAAAGAAAAGCCTTTTACCAATACGCCCTACATTTGACGCGGCAAGAATTAATCATTTACGTGTAGATAAATATTCAACGGTTATGATAGATCAAAGCCGTTATTCAGTACCGGATCACCTAGTTGGAGAAATGGTTAAAGTAAAAGTTTATTCTACAAAAATTCAATGCTTCTATCAGGAGGAGAATGTGGCAGAGCACCACCGGTTGACTGGGTGTCATGAGTGGAGCCTTCAGCTTGAACATTATGTAAGAACATTAAAGAAAAAGCCTGGTGCATTAGCTGATAGCGCAGCATTACAACAGGCAACTAAAAAAATTAAAAACATTTATGATAATTATTATACCAATAATCCCAGAGATTTTGTAGATCTAATTCAATTCATTAAAGATGGAACAAACCTTGACCAGATCGAACAAAGTATAAATGAGTTAAGAAAGATAAATACTCTGCACGTGACTACAGATAAGATTAAAGTCCTTTGTGAGAAGAAGCAGGAACTACTACACCATTTGCCTCTCTTATCTAAGGAAAGTCTGGACATACAGCATTATGCCGAAGAAAATTTACGAAAATATGATGAACTATTTCAAACACAAAGGATTGGAAATAAGGAGGCAATTGCATGAGTCAGAAAAAATCGGTGTGGTCCGAAAAAGTTATTGAATTTAGTATGGAATTGAAGTTACCTTCGGTACGTAAGTACCTTGATGAGCACGTAAAAGAGGCCGTTCAAAAGGATGCGAGTTACGAAGAATTTTTGGCGCTTTTACTACAGAGAGAATCCGACACACGGCATGAAGCAGCTCAATATAATCGAATTCGCCGTGCAGAGTTTCCGTATAAGAAGCACCTTGAAGACTTACGAGTAGAAGAACTTCCTCCAGATGCACAAAAAAAATACAAGATTTTAAAAACACTAGATTTTATTAAAGAAGGTAAAAATATTATTCTAGCAGGTAGCCCAGGAACCGGAAATTATCGCAAGTTTTTGTTTATGGCAAGAAATAAGTGTATATTTCCTATTTAAATTGAAAAATATGTTTATTTCTTTCCATAACACCCACAATGGATTGTATTCAATCCAGGAGGTGTCATATGGAAACAAAATTAACCATTGAGGAACTAGTTAGTAAAGTATTATCAGAGCTCGAAAGGCTAAATTATGCCTACAATACTCTTTGTGGATTTCGGGCTTTTTACAAGAGAGTGGTTGCCTATGCAAATGCAAAAGGTGAGCTCCATTTTTCGGAAGAGTTTGGAAGGGAATTTTTAAAAGAAAAGTATAACTGCACAGTCAATTATTATAAGGAAGCAATGCCTAAAGGACTAAAAAACCCTATTAGAAGAATAAGGATTTTGGGTGATTATCAACTCCATGGTGTGATCATCCGAAGGATGGTAAAAAAACCAGGGTATGTAAAGCCACCACAGTTTGAAAAAGAACTCATTGCCTATGAAGTCGAATGCGAAAATAACGAGTATTCTAAAAGAGGCTTACGTACGCGTATGCAACGGTTGTTCTTTTTTATAGATTATCTTAACAACCGGAAAGTTCAGAGCTCAAACAGTATTACTGCGGCGATAATATCTGATTATGTAATAACAATTTATCCACACCATGAAAAAAGTATTTCATCCATATTAACAACACTTAGAGTTTATTTAAGGTTTCTCTATTTGAATGAATATACTGCTGAAGATATGTCCTTAAAAGTTCCAAAACAGACCAAATATTATTATCCATCAGTCCCTTCTGTCTGGAATAAAGAGGATGTCAAACGTATGCTAGAAGGTATTGATAGAGGAAACCCAACTGGAAAGAGGGACTATGCTATCCTTCTTCTTGTTTCCAAGCTAGGTATAAGAGTTGGAGATATCAAATCCCTTAGATTATCGGAATTAAAGTGGCAGTCAAAAACCATTGAAATAAAACAGAGTAAAACGAAAAATACAGTAACGTATCCAATTCTGCATGATATAGGCTGGGCATTGATTGACTATCTTAAAAATGCTCGCCCCAGTAGTAATTCTCCTTTTGTATTTTTGCGAATGAATGCCCCTTATGAGGAATTTGGTAAAGATGCTAATCTTCATAATATTATTACGAAATATACTAGACTTTCTGGTATTACTATTCCAAAAGGAAAAAGGCAAGGTTTACATTCGCTTAGGCATACTCTTGCGAGTACTTTACTGGAACAGGGAACACCATTACCCGTAATCTCTGAAATTCTTGGACATTTAACTTCTAAGTCTACAAGTATCTACCTTCAAACAGGGATTGAAGGATTAAGAAAATGTGCAATTGATCCAGAGGGGGTATTTGAAAATGAGTAAGAAAAACGTTGTTTTTAACAGTATTCTCGGTGATCTAATTTACGGGTTTATTGAGGAAAAGAAGGCTGTTGGTTATAACTACACAAAAGGTTCGTCTCTATTAAGGCAATTTGACACTTTAGCTAACAAGGAACGATTAGCGGAATTAAAACTTCCAAAAGAACTAGTATTACTTTGGACAGAAAAAAGGCCCAATGAGACTGCCAGTACTAGAAATGGAAGGATCTCAATAGTGCGTGGTCTCGCAAAATATATGGTTCGTCTTGGGCACGAGGCATATATTTTTCCACCAGCGGCCATAGTAATTTACAGATATTCCTATATCCCATATATATTTACGGAAATAGAACTAAAAGGTATTTTTACTGTATGCGACAGTTTGAACGTATCCTCTGTATCACCCAACAGACATTTGATACTCTCCCTTTTGCTTCGTATATTATATGGGTGTGGCCTTCGGATTTCAGAAGCACTAAATTTAACACTTTGTGATGTCGACTTGGATCAAGGATCTTTATTTATTAGAGATACAAAATTCGGAAAAGAACGGATTGTACCGATGGCTGAAACCCTAACAGAACGTTGCCGTCTGTTTATTGATAAAATCCATCAATTTAACGCTGATGATACATTTTTATTTGCATCACCGTATGGCGGACGTTATAAGGAAAGCACGATATACAAACTGTTTAGAGATATCCTTTGGAAAGCCGGAATTTCCCATAGCGGGAGAGGTCCAAGATTGCATGATATACGTCATTCATATTCTGTCCATTGTTTAAAGAAATGGGTTTTAAATGGCGAAGATCTCACAAGCCTTCTGCCTTATCTATCGACATTTTTGGGACATGTTGACTTAAGGGGAACACAGCATTATTTAAGGCTTACTGGAGATTTATATCCAAATATTTTAGCTACTGTGGAACGGAACTCTTCATCTATAATACCGGAGGTATTGTTTGATGAAGCAGACTAATTTTGCTAGAACGCTCACTCGATTTTTATCAGACTATCTTCCGAGTCAACGTAATGTGAGTACTAATACAATAAAGTCCTATCGTGATACGTTTAAACAAATACTTACGTTTTGTGATTTGGAATTAAAAATTAAACCTGAATTTCTTAATTTTGAAATTTTAAAAGTAGAAACAATAAAAGCTTTTCTTAATTGGCTTGAAAAAACAAGAATGGTTGGCGTAAACACCCGTAACCAGAGGCTAGCAGCTATCCATAGCTTTTTCCGTTATACCCAGTCTGAACATCCTGAAATTATGTTTGAGTGTCAAAAAGTATTGGGAATTCCCTTTAAAAAGAGAGAAAAAAAGTCGGTTCAATTTCTTTCTCAGGAATCCCTGAAGTTTATATTGGAACAACCAGATACTAGCAAAATAAGAGGGCGCCGTGATTTAACGATAATGGCAACTCTTTATGATACTGGAGCACGTGTACAAGAATTAATTGATTTGAAAATTCAGGACGTAAGACTTTCGAAACCAGCAACAATTACTTTAACAGGTAAAGGTAACAAAAGAAGAAGTGTTCCTATTATGGAAAGAACTCGTAATATTATAGAAAGTTATTTAAAGGAAAATCGACTATTAGATAACGGGAAGCAAGGTCATCCTTTGTTTTATAACAGTAATAAGAAGCCGTTCACAAGACCAGGTATAACATATATTTTAGAAAAGTATTTAAACCTGGCTAAGAAATCTCATCCAGAAGTTTTATACTGTGATAATCTTCATCCTCATTTAGTTAGGCATACGAAAGCAATGCATTTACTAGAGGCAGGAGTAAACTTGATTTATATAAGAGATTTATTGGGACATGTAAATGTCAGTACAACGGAAGTTTATTTAAGGGCAAATACAGAAACGAAAAGAAAAGTATTAGAAGCTGCGTATATGGAGGTTGTTACACAGGATATTCCTGTTTGGGATGAGGATAAGGATCTATTGAATTGGCTACGGAATTTTTGTAGATGAAAATTTAAGTTGAAATATTATGGCAAGATATTCGAGGACAGAGTACTAATCTTCTACTTGTTAAAGAATATCTTTCCAT
The DNA here is from genome assembly GCF_001866075.3 of Anaerobacillus isosaccharinicus. Classification (GTDB taxonomy): domain Bacteria; phylum Bacillota; class Bacilli; order Bacillales; family Anaerobacillaceae; genus Anaerobacillus; species Anaerobacillus isosaccharinicus. The sequence goes on from NZ_CP063356.1 coordinate 3,652,418, forward strand.
AAACAAAAACTTGCGATAATTCCCCTTATGGAAAGCTTTCCATAACGGTAAAACCCACATGTCTTTGGGGTTAGGGATAAAAGCTTGTATGGAAGGATATAAAGTGTGGTTTACTACAGTTCCATTATTGATTAATAGAATAAAAGAAGCTAAAGCGGAAAGATCTTTAAGGGCTTTCCAAAATCGCTTTGAAAAATATGACCTCGTGATCGCTGATGAAATGGGATATATTTCTTTTGATAAAGAAGGAGCTGAACTTCTCTTTACCCATTTATCCTTAAGAGCTGGTCAAAAATCAACGATTATCACTACAAATCTTTCTTTCGAGCGCTGGGGAGAAATCTTTCAAGACCCAGTTATGACAGCAGCTATGATTGATCGATTAACCCACCAAGCTTATATCGTTAATATGAATGGAAATTCGTATCGAATGAAAGAAACACAGCAATGGTTAGAGCAACAGAAACTAGTGTAAATATAATAAATTAGGAGATTAAGAAAAATGAATATGACAATTTCAGAAGCTGCAAAAATACTAAGTTCAGAATATGGTATGGAGTCCAATGGTATACGTGTTGATGAAGCCATGGTAGAAAAATGGGTCCTAGAGGGCCTAATAAAGGCAAGTACATCAGAAAGTTCTATTACCATTAATGAGAATGATCTACATTTCTTTGTGGAGGCATCTAAATCGGAAGGAACTCCTTATGAGATCGGAATTAGTGATCAAGTTAAAATAGAGCGCTTATTTGGTGAGATTAGAAATCTAAAAAAGGAGAATGAAAAATTAAAAGAAGAAAACCGAGATTATGCTTTAAAGTTAGGGATTGAATTATTTTAAAATTCATCAGTCCCCTACCATAAATGTAAAAATTAGGTGGGGGACTTTTCAATTAACATTTGGGGGAATTTTGAGTTGACAAATACAATGGAGACTACCAAATTAAAAATGCTTATGAGGATGAGGATGAAGAGACATTATATATAGTAGATTATTACAATTATTCAGCTCATAAGATTAATTCGGTATACCTCAAAAAAGTTTCTGAATTAGAACATGTGGTCTTAATGAACGAGGAAGAACATGAAGAACTTGTTGTTGCTTTGGAAAATAATAAAAAGGAAAAGTTCGAAAAGCAATTTTCAGACGGGAGGAAAATTACTATAGTAGACACCTTTTTAGACGACTTTGCAGATTTAATTCGCAATAACAGCGATGCTCTTGAAGATGTTGAATGGTTAGAAAATTGGTCAAGTTATGAGTTATTTGAAAAAGTTAGTGAACGGTTTTATAAATTCACTTTTGACGATGAAGCTTCTGACGAACTTTACCGATGCATCGGTGAGGAAATAAACAATTTAATAAAAGAAAAAAACATCAAAATAGAATGGTGATACTGATTACAGCCAACGTAATGTACCATCATTGACATTGTTCTTACCACTGTATGACAGGCTGTTTACCAGTTTGTCAACAGTGGTAATTTGCCAGCTAAATGCAATTAATAAGTATGTTTTTAGCAGACACAGGCTATAAATCGTGTATAATTAGTATTGGAACAATTTGTATATTAAGTTATGATTATACAACTTCAGTAGAGGAATCAAATTGCACTATTGAGCAGAATAGTTGAACAAAGACTAAGAATAAATCGTAAGGCAGGAGGGGCAAAGTGAAAAGAAAAAAATTAATAATGGTAGGGTTTCTATTATCAATAATTCTTAATTTGTATTTGCTTCAACAATTAAATAATAGTAAAGAAGAATCAAGATTAGCACAGTTTAAAAAAATTCAAAATGGAGTCAGTTATTCATATAATTTTGGAGAAATATTACAAAGTAAATACAACGAAATTTCCTTAAAAGAAAAAGCGGAATATCTAACGGCTATGTCATGGAGTCTACAATTATCTAACCATTTACTTGAAATTATTGAGCCAAAAGATGAAAGATATAGAGAACTGGCTAAATTATTTGATATTTATAGTCACATTTCATCATCAAACGATTTGGGTGCTTTGATAAGTAAAAATGATGTGTCAGATGAAGAAGTATTGGAATTGCTTAATATATGGTTATCCGATATGAAGTACCTTGATGAAAAACTGGATTATGTTCAATTAGCTAACATGAATTACACGCAATTGGAAGGATTTTGGAAAACCTTACTTCACAATTTAGATTATGATGATGAAGCCCTTAATAAATACAAGCAAACATTCTAATAAATAAAATGAAAATTAGTTTATAGCTAAAGGAGGCTTTAATTGAAAAGGGCATAGATTTTTTGGGGTAATCTTAGAGGGGATTTTATGAATCAAAATAAAAAGTACATAGACATTTTAGTGAAAAACAAAGGGGCTATAACTTTTTTGTATATTGGACTGATGTTGGTGTTTTATCTAGGATTTGTTTTATTGGATAATAATCGCATAAATAAATCTGAACATTGGTTAAAAACCAATTATCTTACTCAAGAAGATATTCAACGTATTCAAGGGTTAGGAACATGGACATCCGTTGTTGAATTCTTATTTATAGGTTTATTTATTCTCACAGCTATAACACTCTTTTATTATCGAAAAAAAAGAAGTGCGTTAAGTTATTTTATAGTTTTACACCTATGCTTGTTTCTTGCAATATTTGGATTGGGTTACGTTTTATCATTTTTCCTAACCACACCTATTGGAAATTTAACACAGCCTTTAATATTACCAACATTTCTATTACTAATAATAGCCAGTTATGCTATTTTTGTTAGGCTAAGAGGGCAATTAGAGAATTAAATAAATTACTATATCTTCTTGTGCTAACGAGTGGCGATAGTTGTGGAACTGTCGCTGCTTCCGTTGTGGTGCAAACGAGGAAACTGAAGACGAAAGAAGATTAAAAGGAGGAACTTGTGGAACTTTTATTATACTTTGCAATTTTTTTAAATCCGGTATTAGCGATAATATTTTGTCTAAATTTAGTAGAAATTATTAGGAAAATCTCTGCTAATACTGAAGCTGAGACTACAAAACATACATTTTGGATGACTATTTCATTGGTATATATTGTTGGAACAATTACAATAGCAAGTATTTTTGCTTTATAGCTTAAAGTTGTTGGGTAACCGGTTATATAGAAGCTAAGTTCATATTGTGTTAACGGAGGCATTAGTTAAAAAATTACAATTTTAATGAAGCTAAATTATGCATCAATTTATTCATTTTAATGCATAATTTGACTCTTATTATTCTGGTTTTCTTGAACATTTCGTAGCGGTGTGTTAATTTTCTCGATGTACAAAGTTAAAAATTTGAAATGAAGATAAAATCTTTTGGTTGTAAACAAATCAAGTATTAAAGTTATTATATAATGCATTGACGCATTTCATTTACAATTTTTTGTAGTCCTGATAAGTTCCCTTTTCCTAAAGTTGAATAATAATCTATATGTTTCTGTGCTGCGCTTAAAGCAGCTTTATAGGAATCTTGACCAAAATCTTTCAAAATACTTTCAAGTAAAAATTTATTTGTATCATTATTAAATGCTCTTTTATATACTTCTCCATTCATCATGGCTAAGAATATGGTGATAAAAGCCTGTGCAGAACCTTCACTCATTCCAGTGACTTTGTTTATTTCAATTTTCCCCTCACTTCTTGTTAGTTGTCCTGTATAAACTCTTTTTGCTATCTCATAGGCACCTTTGCTCATCTCAATAGTAATCTTCATCAAACCTACCACCTCATCTAGTTTATTTTATAGCAATAATATAACACAGAAATTGTTAGTAATATTTAGCAATTTAAAGGTAAGACACTTTCTGTTAGACGGATAGAATTAACCGTGATTGCAAAGTGATTTATTAAACCGAACTGTACCTAGTAGACAACCCATTATTTTTCGAAATTTAATCTTTTTTCTTAAATAATTTTATCTTTTCACAAATTCCTTCATTTTCTCCGCCTTTTTGTTAAACTCTCCCCCATTTTTGATACATTTTGATACTAATATCTATTAATCTTCCTATGGTGAAGTTTTGTTTGATTTCATAAAAAGACAGTTAAAAAATTTGGTTAAAAAATGATTTTTCTCTAATAAATACCTTGATATTCCTATAAAAAAACGAAGGTAGGAAGATAAATATTGTTACTGGTAAATTTTCTAAGTGTTCCAGTTTGATAATTAGGGGAGTAATCTAAAAGAAAAGATAGGAGGTTTTTTATGATTGTCCCTGATTTACCAGGCATTTTTGTAATCTGTAATTATACGGAGAATAAGTATTTTTTTAGTTTTTCTAAGCAATCAATGTATGCAACTTGTTCAAAGCACTTCTATAAAATTCGAAGAGGAAATCATACAAATAAAGAACTAAATAAATTGCATAAAGCATTGATACTAGGTCACCAAATTGAGTATCATCAAGTAATTTCATCAAAATATATAAATGAAGAGTTGTGGGATTCAAAATACACTAATATTGTTAATAAACTTTACCAACTAATCCATGCTTTATCTACTTTTAACTCGATGTATGGTTACAACAATTCGGACTTACAAACACGGGAAGTTTCTTATACTGATTATGGAATATACATTATTATAGTCAGAAACAAGATAACGGACCACCGCAAATTTTATATTGGAAAAGCAGAGCTTCCTAATGGAATAAAAGTAAGACTTCAATATCATAAGTACGAGCTAGAAGCTGACAGACATACAAATAAGGAACTACAAAATGACTTCAATAAGAAAGAAAATGAAACAATATTTAAACCGTTAATTACTTTCTTTCCAAATGAAATAACAAGTGTTGAATTAGCTACATTAGAGGTACACATGATGGCGATTTTGAGAGCGATTTACCCAGGTCGCGGCTATAACAAAAATGCTAAGGGGATAATACTGCATTTATAGGATAATTCTAACTTCGTTTTCTTATAACAATAAAAAAGTTAACAAATATATAAAGGATAATTGAAAATCTCTTATAAATATAGGAATGTAGGAAGACGATTTTTTATTTTGATTGGAGAGATTTATTATGAAAGTATTGTTGTGTGGCTTGATAAAAGGTGGATGTGGCAAAACTACAACAAGTGTTTTGGTTGCGAAACAGTTGGCAGAACGAGGGTTTAAAATTTTATATATTGACTTTGATAGTCAAATGAATGGAACAGAATTTATTGCATTAAATTCTTCAGTTGAACCAAGTGCATACTTAGAAAAAAATATATTCAAAGCAATTCAAGAAGAGAGTTTAAAAGAAAATATTATTATGCTTGATGATAAAATTCATATTATTGCAGGGTCCTCCTGGATTAATCAATTTGAATTGTTAATGAACCAAAAGAAGGTTAAAGATAGGCATCTATATATTAGGAGATTATTGGGTGAATTGGTTAAGCAAAAAGATTATGACTTTTGTATTTTAGATATGTCTCCAAGTCTTTCAGCCTTAAACACTTCGGTACAAGCTGCTGCGTCTCATCATATTGTTACCACGGAATCTGGGTATTTCTCTTTAAAAAAGGTACCTGAATATATCAATAGTATACAATCTTTACAAAAACGATATAATGTCCCGTCGACAATCCTAGGAATATCAATTTGTTTATTAGATAGCCGTGCAGCCTTTGAGAAAAAAGTGGTCGCTACACTCAAACAAAATTTCAATGGACTAGTGTTTGAAACCATTGTTAGAAGAAAGGCTCTGTTAAAGAGTTATACAGCAACTGGATATCCGGTGAAAAAGTACAAAAAAGATATAGTTGCACTTGCTGAATACTCGGCTTTAACTGATGAAATTCTTGTTAGATTAAAAATGAAAAATAACAAGGTTGGTGTTTAAAAATGAAGAAAAATGACGTTTTTAAATTTGAATTAAAGGAGAATGATGATGTTTTTTCATTTGAAACAAGTGCTATTGATAATTATCAAGAGGAGTACTTAGATAATTTTACAAACCCAACAAAACCAAGAAAAAATTTAGCTGACTATCGGAAAGTAAACACGAAATTTGATGTGAAATTGCACCGAATTCTTAAAACTTATTGTGCAGAGAACGATTTGAAGAAAAATAGTATTTTTATGGAGGCTTTAGAACAGTTTAGTGAAAAATTCACTAAAAATAATGTTATAAGCTATAACTTTGGTGAAAAGAAACAGTTTAACTTTGAGTTGCCAAATGATTTTTTTAGGAAAATAAAAGTTTTGGCAGTGAAAAATGAAATTATGCTAGCTGATATCTATGAATATGCAATTATATATTATCTTGAGGAGATAGGGGTTTTAAAGACGAACGATTAAACTCGTTTGTCTTTTTATCATTGTATAAAAATGAGAAGATATGAATTTATGGAAAAGAAAGAAATAAAATTAACAGAGCTTTTCTATAAAAACTTATCATATTACTTACGTTCGAGAATTAAAACAAGAAAAATGCACTCACTTCTTAAGTGTGTGCAACCTTCATTTTATTGTTATTTATTACACTAAAATGGGCGGTGCTTCGTATTCACCGAGATATAATGCTTCTCTATCATATATACGTTTAACCTGCATCGCTGAAAACGCCTTATTGTCTCTGGTCGTGTGCCCTTCCATATTTAGCGTTGCTGCGATTTTCGTTAATGAGCCGATTCCTCGTAACTCGAAAGCTCTCCTAACTGTTTCAACTTTTTCTTCATTAATATATAGTTTTTTGCTGCCCTTAATAGAAAAGTAACCCAATGGTTCCTGCCCACCTATAAAACCACCACGCCCACGCTTGTGAATTCTTCCACTTAATAGTCTGTCAGAAATTCTTGATTTTTCAAATTGTGCGAACATTCCCATCATCTGTCGCATCATAACTTTCATCGGGTCTTGTCCAGCAAAATCCTCGTGAACAGAAAGGATTTCAATATTATAGATTAATAGTTCCTTCTCGAACCACATTTGTAAATAAAGGTCCCTAGCGAGCCGGTCATATTTTGAAATTATCATTTTACTAAAGTGTCCAGACTTTGCATCTTCAAATAGCTGATTCATTGCTTTTCGATTTTGAAGGGAACCAGACACACCTTCATCAGTATAAATATTAAAAATCTCGTAATCTTTATTCTTGCAAAAATTTTTGCAATCTTCCTTTTGAATTGGTAATCCAAACTTGTCATCCTCAGCTTGTTCCTTAGTTGATACACGTAAATAAATAGCAACCTTTTCCATATGATAACCTCCAAATTTTATAACGCTTAAAGCGTTAAACGTTTGCTTTCATAACCGTTATAAATTTTTAACATTTTACCATCTGCGGATGAAATGTGTTAAAAGAAAGAAGAGTTTAATTCTGGAACAAGTAAATAAATTAATTACCTACATTAGTTAAACAAAAATTTTAGCTGAAGATTTAAAATGAAAGAGATTTATCAAAATTAATTATTTTACAGCTTCCATTGCTATTATGTAAATTTTTACTTACATTCGATTAATTATTGTTTTTGCAGCAGCTAGAAACGTTTAAATATCTTAAAATGTTTAAATAATGGGGATAGGATTATTCTTTTACTTGTAATGTAGGAGGGAAATATGGAAGTACTAGTTATTGATTTTAAAAAATGGCTCGAAGAGAAACAAAAGCTTTCACCGAGTACTGTTGGTGTATACCTGGCAAGCATAAGAAGTTTTTTTGATTACCATAAAGATAATTTTACAGTCGAGGAATTCAATGGATTAGAAATTGAACTAATACAACAATATTGGTTTAGTTTGACATTCCAAAACCTCCCTGAATCGTTACTAAAGTCAAGAGTATATGGTTTAAAGAAATTTAATCAATATCTTATAGATAAAGGTCTTCAGGAAAGTATTGTAGTTGACCTCGATTACAAAAAAATATCAAATATTACCAAAGTTAAATCAAAAAAAAATCCAAAAGAGGTAGACATATATAGATTTATTGATGTAGTAAAAAAACGTGGCAATATACGTGATTTAGCAATAATAATGATAAAGTTAAAAACTACTTTGACAGTATCCGAGATAGTAAATATTAAAATGTCTGACTACAAGAAAACTGGTGTAATTCTAATAGATGAGGGGAAAAAGACGATTAATCTTGATAATGAAACTCAACTCATTATAAGTGAGTACCTTGAAGAAAGAGAGAATTTTAATTATTCTAGTAGTCGATATTTGTTTATATCAAATAGAAGTGAAAAATTAAATGATAAGTACATTTTTATTTTATTTAGAAGGTATAGTTTACAAGCGAATTTCAGTTCAAGAATCACACCAAAGAAGCTGGAGAAACTCATGGTTCCCCGGATAGATAACAATGATGTATTTAGTAGTTTTTGTTTTACTGTTGAGGGAAAAAATGAGCAGATATTCTTTAGAGTCTGCTTTGTTACAAAGAACTTTTATGAAGATTCGTTCGTAAAAATTAGATTATATGTAAGCGACAACGACAATAATGAAAAAATTTATCAGTTAGTTATCGCTAAACCAGATATTATAGATAATTTTATAAATGGAAGTGGTGAATTGTTTTTTGCAAAGGGCTTTCTTTTTACATACTTCGTTTCTAAAGAAGAAATAAAAAAATTCATAATAAATTTATACAATGAAGGCGACTATAGGTTATTAACTAAAAAATTAGAAAGTATTTCAATGGATAATAGCACATATGAAGCAATTGAAAAAAAGTGATGTTTAGGTGAAGTTACAATCAACCATAGACCTAGCCGACAAAAGACTGCGCACACATAATACTAAGAAACTTCGCTCATGAAAACTTACGCCTGCCCACTTTTGGTTTGAACACCGTTTTATATAAGGTTAGGGGCATGATTGACTAGTTACCACTCCGAAATGTCTTGGTGTGAAGACTACTGAGTAATACATGCCTCTACATACTCATGTCACGACATGCAGTGTTTTCCCATTATTAATAAGAAGTTGTTTGGAATACGCATGACCGTATCCTATTTCATTAAGCTTTATTAGCTAATGGGTTAACCGGTAACCCCTTTCCAATAAATTGAACTTATATATAAATTCCCAGTAAATAATTCTTATTTCAAGGATTATTTTTTTTATTATAGACATAATAACCATGTAGGTAAGTTATCTAGTTAAGTAAACAATTTGAAAAATAATTTTGTAAGGGAGCTGCCGATATGAAGAGAATTAATAAAATTTTATTTTCTGTTAACTACACTCAAGATGGAAATAAAGTGGTTATAAAAGGGGATAATCCCCTTTCCCCCAATGATAAATACACAGGTGAGATTGTTTTTCAAAACAGTATTCAGGCAGAGGGATTTTGTTTAACTATTAGGACATTAGAAGCTGCAATAGAGGATGATTATCGAGATGAGTATTCAATAGTGATAGAAGATGATGTAGTCGAGATAAATACCATAACTGAGTTGAGTCCAAATAAAAAAAGAAAAATTGAAGAAAGAGTTAAAAAAAACTCTTTCTGTTATGCCAATCGCTAAAAAAGTTAAGTTTTACTCATTAACAAAAATGTAATTGAAGGGAGTCTAAACTATGTTTATTAATATTGATACTTTTGATGATGATTTAGTAGAAGTAATAAGACTAAAAAGCGAACAATTTGAAGGGAATTCATCATACGTGGTAGAACTGTATTTGTCTAGATATCTGACCTTATTAAGACAATATAGAAATGACCTATTCAACATCTTTAAGAATAACGAGTTAATGGCAATTGTAGATGCACTAAATGCTACTCTATTTTCAGCTACTAATTTGGATGAATTGCCAAAATCAATCATATCTGGGGTTGAGTATGATGGATTAAACCTAAAGTGGAAAGTGGATAGCGAAACTTTTGTAAGAAAGTTAAAAGATTTGTCAGTTGCACATTGTCATGCTCTCCTTGATTTTTCGGATTACTTTTGGGCTGATGTTAGAAAGAACTTTTTCTATGAGGGGGATAGAATAGAAAAAATTAAAGGGGAGTTACTGAATTCCAGATAATTTATAGATTGAGTTCTATTTGAATTGAATTACTTAGTTGATTTGAAGTATAAAAGAACAGTTAGATGCAGTCGGTTCGTCGGTTATTTCACATTTATTAAATAAATAACTCACGTTAATGATTAGGTGTAAAAAAGATATTTTCAATCAGTTCACTGATAACTAACTGAAATTAATTATCGATTCGAGTTACGGTACTATGTTTTCTATTAAAAGTTTCTTTTTTCACAAAATCTGGTAATAGATGTTATTTTTTCAGAAGGTTTTGATACAAAGTGGAAGGTGGAACGACAAACATTAATGGAAAAACTCAAGTAGCTGAGCGTTTCATAAGTTAACGAGTTTATAGATTTTTGATAGAATTTTGTGCAGACATTACCAAGTACCGGTCGGTGATTTTATAAAATAAAAAGGTTAATTAAATTCCTGGAGGTGCATTTTGGGTAAACTGGTTGTAGTTAATTCAGAAACAGCTGGAAGAGAAGAAAGCTTGAAAAATTTTTATAGAAGTGCGGGAATCTTACTTGCTAAACATGATAAATTAAACCCGGATTACATTAAAAAGACGGGGTCTTTTCACAGTATTATTCATAATTTGCATAATATTAGTGGGATAAAAAACAAATTAATTATTTTGTTTGAAGACCATACGCATAAAATAAATTTAGATGATGAAGAATTCAGAGCGCACATGGCAAACATCTTGATATTTTCACTAGAAGGTAAAAAATTAACAAGACAAGAAGTGGTAAAGAAAGATTATTTTTCAGTTTTTATGAGTTCATTTCTAAACGAATCACTAAAAACATCTTAATTTCTTGTTATGGTGCAGGGTAATACATGGTAAAAAAAGTAGTATATAAAAGCTGGCGAAAATGCTAGCTTTTTTGTTTGTAGAAGTATACTTTTTAGAGAATTAGTTAGGACTTCATTAGCGAGGAAATATGCAATGAAAGGTTAAATACGGAATGTATTGAAAAGTACCTTTTTCGATATTTATTTTTCAGTTTAGAAGGGATAGCTTTAGCTTTTGATTACTGTGAGTAGCTTTGGATTATGGCGATATTTGAAATTTTTGCATCGATATTCTGAATTCTTCGGTTCGTATTGTGGTTAACTTTCTTTTTTTTCCCGTTCTATCCTCTTTTTTTCTATTATTTGTTTAATAGTTTTCAATTCTGTTTTAGTCATATTAAATTTCCTTCCCTTTACATTAAAAGTTATAACTCGTTACTAACGAAATCAATCAAGTCCATATCATCATCTGTTAAATTATACTTTTCCCGAATATCTTCCTCTTGATGTCCGTTTTTAACCATTTCATTTGCTTTTTCAATAATTTCATCTTTACTATATTCGTATTGTTTTTTTACAACTACATTTTTAATCCCATTTTGTACTCTGAATCGCGAAATTGAACGTTCTAATAGTACATCAAGCTTACTTTCTAAAAGTTTTAAATCATTAATATTTTTACAATTCTTTATATCATCTTTGATGCATTTATATATAAAATTTTCATCGCTCGTCAAATAATCAATCGGTTTCATCTATAAACTCCACAACTCTAGGTTTTAACAAAATTATTTCTTGTGCATATTCATCGCTAGATAACTCTCTATCGAATTCATATCCAAATTTATCTCTAACATATTTAATTCCGTTTTCCCAATAGGTATTAACCCCAAGAGTTTCTTTATTGACCGAACAAGTCATTAAACCATCGCAATTAATTTCTGTAGATGGATAGTGGTATCTTAAAGTTAATAATATTGAAGTAACAACGATGTCATATTCTTTTACAAAAAAAGTCCCAGTTTTAACACTGTTATAGTAATTTTCGTGATGTAAGATAAACGTTTCACACCCTTTACCAGTAACTCCGTTAAACTTAATGAATTCTGGGGAAACGAATACATTTTCCAAGACGTTTGAATAGTCCTTAATTATTTCTCGTACGTCGTTTAAGAGCTCATTATGGAATGGTTCTTTGTTTTTGTAATTCCATCTATGTAGATATCCCATTATTTCACCTCAACATCAATTAATTTCTTCCAATTAATTTCTTCATGTACCTTAAACAATCTAAATTGTTTCTCGCTCACACCGGTTTCTAATAAACTTGTAATTAATTCAATACACTCTTCAATGGTGGAAAAAAGTGACACTTCCTCTGGTCCTTCGAAGTTAACGACTAAGATAAAGTGCGGAAAAACCTCGTTTTTTAATTCCGGGTCAACGTGGTGCTGAAGAGTCTCATACTCTCGTTCCGTAAGACCCATATGAGATATGTCATCCGTAACCTCAATTTTTATTCCACGACCAGTTCTGAGTTGTGTTCCTTTTTTCATTTGTTCCCTCATTATTTTGATTAAATTATCCGGAAATTCCTCAAAAACCCGTTTAATCTCTTCGTCCGACCTGCCATCTTGAATCATTTTCATCACAACTTTTTTATCCGTTTTCATTTCTAGGTAACTTTCATCCGAGTGGAGAAACTTTGTGTCACTTAAACTCTCCTTTATCTCATTTTTCAATTCATTTACTTCTTTATTAGTTCTATTTAAGAGTTCCAACGCTATATTATCCATTTCGTAATCTTCTTCAGTGTAATCAGTCCAGGGAATATTTTTTGACTTCAACAAATGAATGAAGTCATTTAGAGATATACCGGAAAGCTCGGCTGCTTTTGAAAGAGAAACTTCTTTTTTTATAAATAAATCAATTGCTTTATTTTCCTTGTAATATTCAATTACAGACACACCTGGCGGCAAATGTATCCATTTGTCTTCCGGTAAGTCCAATCTCAAATCGTATTTATTTGATATTTCTTCATCCTCTATATCTTCAGATGTGTCTGCGTTTCGATTAACGGTATCCACGACTTTTTTTAGTCTTTCATTCATTTCTTAAAGATTTTTATTCATTTTTTCCACGTTTGATTGTATCTTAAATAGCATTTCTAATGATTTATTTTCCATCAGCATCCAACTCCGCCGTCTTTTTTTTCCGTGTCTTCACACTTAAGTCCACTTCCGTGAAGCCTTTACAAATTTCCGCCGGCACTCCAATAGCGGATAGTGGTTCTTCCTTTTTAAGACTTGAAAGTTCCTGTAATAATAACTTTTCCGCCTTACAAAAATATGCACGAGCCTCCCTAGTATTTTTAGCTGTATTGAGCTGCTGTCGATAATAAAGGTAAGTCTTGTACGTTTCTGAATCCATTTTCTAAATCAGTCCCTTCCTATTAGAAACAATGCTAATGTGGTTTTCATATTTTTTTCCGTAATGCATCTCGCACATTGCCTTTTCCTCTAATTCCTCTAAATCATCGACTTCTTTTTTTAACTCAGTATCTTTCCCAATAAAATGACCACTTGTAATACGTTTTCTTAAAGCGTCAATTTTAAAATAGAAATCAGTTTCACATGGATAGTCGTTTGTGTACTCTGCCCAACAACCGACACAATATGCCCATCCCCAATATCTAATGTGGTCTCCAATCTCACAACCACAATCACAACAACACTGTTTTTCTTCTTTTTTGTAATTACCAGGTTGAAATATCATTAATAACACTCCTTTATAACAGTAACTTTTGCCATTTCAAAAACATAGAAACGAGAACAACCTTTCGATAAATAAATTTTTTTGTATCTTTCAGTAATCAAAATCAGCAATTATAAGTAAAGGGTATCAAAATTGTATTTATTAAATTATAACTATATTAAACCTAAAAATTATCGTAGTAACAGAAATAAATTTAACTGTCCTTTTTGAATTTTTGAGGAATTCTGCAAAAATTACTGAAATCGGTAAATCGGCTTACGGTAAGTTGTTTAAACAACAAAATTAATTATTATAGATAAAAGTTTTTATGGGATTTATGGATGAGGGTTCATGAAATAAGTAATTATTTTAGCGGTACATGTTAATGTGATAAATATATGAGGAAAATTTCATTAGAAGAGATTTAATTACATATTTTATTGTTACTTAGATACTTTATGGTTTTGAATTAATCCATTTAGTTTTTTAATAGATATTAATTACTGTTTGAGTTTGAATAAATTAGTAGCGAGGGGTTCTGTTTTTATATATTGGTAAATTGTTACCATGATAAGAAAAGTGACTTGATTAATTTATAAACACCTTTTTTTAGGTTCTAAGGATTTTTTACATCTGCTTGAAGGAAGGAGAGGGGGAAATGGTTCTACCCTTATTAAAAGGGTAGAAAAAATGACCAGTTCTTAAGAAGGTTTTGAACTTCTTGAAGTTTAGGTCGAGTATTCATTATTAAGTGCTGAAGTTTGATTATACTCTCTCTCCAACTCCCCCAGGTCCTGCTTTACAGAGCGCCTTTACCATTTAGCACACTTAATTCTACCTCGCGAATGCGACAGGGACGGTTACTTCTGGGAAGAAACACGCCCCTCTAACGGGCTACTCAACGACAGTAAATCGCAGCTGAGGCAGACGGGAAACCAGCAGTCTTTTTTTCGTCGTTTTGTAACCGAAAATTACAACGCCTACCGTTGTAAATTACGAGGTGCTTCACCACAGTTTCAATTAGTTGGTATTGTATGAGTAGCATCATTAGCAACTCTACTAATTACCTTTTCAAATAAATTTGTATTATCCTTCTTTAAAATTAAATAGTTTTCATGTTTTAATATTTTTAAATAAAATTGTTTATATTGAAGGCTGTGTGCAGCAATTTAATTGAATAAATTGAACAAAGTACAAACTAATTGTTATATTTATGATGTATTATTGTAAATGCACGAGATTTTTTAAAAATTGACAGTTAAAGATAGGTGAAACGATACAGTGTTTAGTAAGTTAAACGAATTGGCAGACCGAGCATCGGAACTACTTGAACTAAGATATGATTTTAATCATGAGGTTCCATATAAAAAACATGATTTAGGCAAACTCTATATAGATTCTTTTTTTGTAGCTATTTCTATGGAAGATATAATTGAACAATTAACAGAAATGGAAGAAGAGGATTTAATACCGATTAAAGAAGCAACTTTAGAAAGTTATAAAACCGCTCGTTTTTACCCAGAAGAACTAGCAATGGGCTTCCTATATGACATTCTTGAAGAAGAAATTTGGTTTAAAGGTGTACCGCAAGTACCATATAACGTTACCATGGAAGAACGTAATGGCGATGTATTTGCAATTGTACAATATAAGTTAAGGAAACCCGTTGCTATTACTGAATCTTGCAGCATGGAATCCAAAGTAAATAATTTCATGGTTAAGTTACAAAAACAAAACAGTCATCTTAAGTTGGCGCAGTTGCTTCCGCATCCTAAAGTAATTAAGGTTATTGAAGAAGACACCATAACTGTCTATGAAATGATTGAAAAAGCTAACGATGAGGATGGTAAATTTGACTAATTGTACATAATTTTATTACTATTACTTGCAGCTGAAATGTAATGAACAGCTTTTCTTTAACGATATAAAAAAATCCCAACACTTTGTTTAACGGGTTCGGTTTTGAGGTACAAAACCTCAAGCCGCAGCTTAATTAGTATGCAAAATAACAAGTATATTGACAACAAAATAACTTTGAAATTAGCAGGGGAATTTGTGTTTCCTCTGCTTTTCTTTATTTTTCTGAAAATGATACAGGTGTACTGGATATTTATGTTAATATAATAGTAGCTATATTAACTTTGTGAAAAGATGTACTTAAAGTAACGAAGCAGGTTAATGGTGCGAAACGTTTCTACCCCAAATTGAGAATGGACACATTACTCAGGTAAAAGGTAGACAATCCCGTTGGAATTGAAGGATTATATCGAAGAGTCAAATGATTGAGTAACGTCTTGAAGGGCTCTCTCTGAGTCGAGTAGCACTTGATTTAGTAAGAATGAATGTGTTATAAGCTCGGCAAAAAGGCGTGAGAATTTACCGTAACAGTACGGCTGACGAAAGCCTACCCGCGGGGGTGATGTAAATCATGATGCTTGAGTTGAATGAATACGGTGAGAATGCTTAATTATCCTAAAAGAATAGGGTAAGCTGACGAACTTCTGAATGTACAGGTCTACACCTGCGATACATAGAAATGTGTATATCACCAAATTGTGAGGTTAGCAGTGGATGAGTAAGACTTGCTAATATGAAAGTCCATGATATGTTACAGGCATATAAACGGCTAACAGGCTTATAGGAAGCACCTAAGTTCATTCGATAATAGATATAATTCAACGTTGTAAGCTGATAACGTGGAGGACTTACTTCCCAAGAAGCGTTGATAAGGAAAATACTAGTGAGAATAGCTAGTACATAACTTATCTTTGTATCAGTGAAAGTGGTGGCATAGTACCGATGAAACGTCTAATCCACACGGAGGGATAGCCACTAGACTAATGAAGAATCATTTAATCATGCAAGGCAAATCTTTATCGGTTAATAAGGTTCTCGTAAGACTAAAAGAGGTTCACTCCCCAAGGGAGGCACCGACTTATTAAAACGGAAGAATTGAAACACAAAAGGTACTAAAATATCAAAAGTGTTGATGGTTAAATAGAGTTGGATTAGTTGGAACGCCGTATGAGGTGAAAGTCTCATGTACGGTGTGAACGAGGGAAAAGGGAGCGATAACTTCAAACCCTTACCTATTCGTATAAAGAAGAAACTTAAATGAGGTGCTATAAATGAATGATGAATTTAAAGGATATTTGCATGATTTAGTAATCATTCTTCATCAAAAATATAATGATACTTTACAACTCAACACGAAGGAAACAGAAGAAAATAAAGCATTTAGAGTAGGTATGAACCATGCATATTATGATGTTTTAGATGTAATTGAATCTCAACTAACTACATCTGGTTACGATGTAAACCAAATTGGTAAAATAACACCTCAATTGAGCAAGAAGGCTACACTTAAATAGCTTTACCTTGTTCAATTAACGGATGCAAGAGCGGAACAAGGAGTTATCGAATTCGGCAGCTCTTATTGTGTAAAGGTCTGGTTAGTGAAACAAGATATAACCATCGAAAAGTAATTTGTTCATAAGAAAAAGAAGGAGTAATCCTTCTCTTTTCTATAATTTTTCAATTTTATTGATTATATCTTTGATTACTTCGACAGAATTAATTCTGAATTTTTCAATCTCTAGGCTATGATTAACATTAGGAATGAGTTCGGAATTTAAATTCGGGTTATTCTTAATCGATTCAAATCTTTCGGGAATATAGAACGGGTCTTTATCTCCAATAATGCAAATTCCTTTATTTTTACTCGTTAATAAAGATTCATATATATCGTCTCTAGTAAGTAATGGTGTCAACCAAATCGCCTTGGCTTGATGTAATATTGGATTCTTTAACAGATATGGCATTGCTATTGTTCCAAGTGATTTACCAACGATATAAAAGTCACTATATTTATTTTCTGTTAAGATATGGTCAATAACTGACATAATAAGGTGAGTAAATTCGTTTTCATTTAATGATGGAAGTTCTTCATTTGAGTATTTATAATTAACGTGAACAACATCAAAACCTTTTGATAACAATGCTCCAGTTGAATAGTAAAGCAAAGGTGCTTGTGTAGTATAACCACTTCCTGGTAGGACAACACCTAAAGTGTTTGAACTTTCCTCTTGTTTTAGTAAAGTAAACGGAACTTCTCTACTATTTGTTTCCACAACACCATTTAAGTTTCTCATAATCCACCCCTATTATTTGAAAAATCAGTTATATTTATAATAGCAGACTATAATAGATAATGGAAATAAATGTTTGTGATTAATTACACTTAGACTATCGGGGGCAATAGTTGAGGAGCTGTCGTTGCAACGGTCCTCTACATATAGAAGTTTGAAGCAGAAGAGTTTAACATTTTCCAAAGTTTTTTGGGGAAAGAGGAATGGAATGAGTGATGATAACAGTTCATTTCGAGACATGAATTTAATAGAAAAGGTTATTGCGGTTACAGCAATCATATTCCTTATTGTCTTTTCCATTTCCTTTGCATTAGGAATTGTTTACTTTGGATTCGCAGGTATTTTCAGTTTATTAGGAGTAAAATATGATTCTTTTTATTCGCTTTTAATATTCGTCTTGATTTACTATATTGTGGGTATTATCACTGATATATTTTCTAAGGCTTTTGTTAAAATACCTTCTCAGTTTATTTCAGGGAAATTGAACTTATTTTTTACAAGAATGATTATTGATTGTACATTTACTTGGCTGTTAATATTTACAATTGATGAATTTATGCAGAGCATTACCATTCCGTTTTCAATAGAAATCCTTCTTGCCTTATTATTATTTATTATTGAAATAGCTTTTGAAGATAAGAAAGCTAAGCGTAATTAACTTATTAAGCTAACGATATGCAATACTCGAAGAAGGTATATAAAAAATAGAAGCAAATAATAGTTATAGGCAAATCCATAGTTAATAGGTGGGGTGAATAGATGGACTTTAAAGAACAGTTTGTTAATAATAGAAGTGTTAATATTCATTATTTGGAAACAGAAGAGTATGATGAAAATCTAACCCCTTTATTATATATTCCAGGGGCAATGAATTTTGCTGAGCAATTTATCAATGTAATGAAATTCTATTCACCAAGACGATGTACACTCTTAAGTTTCAGGGGGAGAGGGCAAAGCGAAGCACCTTTTTCTGGGTATTCCTTGGAACATCATGTGTCAGATATTGAAAGTGTTGTTGGAGACAGTAAAGTTCAAGAATTTTGTCTAATGGCATATTCGATGGGTGTCCCATACGCTATTAGTTATGCTTCAAAATATCCTGAACAGATAAAAGGTTTAATACTATGTGATTATCCTGCAAAGTATCCTTCTATTCAAGAGTCCTGGTCAGAAATGGTCTTAGCAAAAGGACATATTAGTGAAGAACGACACCACGTTGTTAAGGGGATTCAACGTGAGTCTAGAGAAATTATGTTAGACCAAGAACTACTTAAAATTAGTTGTCCTGTATTGTTATTGAAAGGTGGTACGGATGATTCATTTTTAAAAAATCCTGATGTAGAAGTGTATATAAATAACTTAAGATATGTGGATTTAAAAGTATTTGAAGCTTCAGGACATGAACTATGGGTTCCAGATTTTATGGAATTTATAAATACAATTAAGCATTTCTTAATCACTTTAGATAATACAAATACTAATTGATAAAAGAGAACGTATGTGTAGTATTCTACTTAACAAACGGATACGATAGTTAATTATTATTTATGCTGATTACAATACTAAAAAAAGAAACTTAGGAGGATAAATGAGAGCAGCAATTATATTTGTTTTAGCTACATTATTTATTGTTGGTTGTAGTTCAACCCAATTAGAAAGGTTAAAGGAAACAAGCAATGCGGACCATATCGGTAAAATAACTAAAATAGATATCGACGGAAATAGGATTTTGGTTAATGAACTAATCACGAACAATGATACCTCTGCAATCTGGTTATCAATTGTAGATGATACAGAATTGCTCGATTCCGAAGGCAACACTATTAACTTTAGGGATTTTAAAAAAGGGAAATTATTAGAAGCTTGGAATAGTGGTGGAGGTTTTCTTTCTGAACCTCGGCAGGCTACTGCTGCGAAAGTAATCCTATTGAAGTAGACGTTTCGTATTTAACTTGTGAATAGATACACTTAAAGTAACGGAAGCAATAGTGGAACAGCAGTAAAGCTTTTATTGAAGTATTGAGCAGGATAATTGAACAAGCAAGATGTATTATACATGGGAGCAAATGAATTTTAAGGAGGAATTTCCTTGTTTATAGAATCCGAATTATTGACACTTAGAAAAACAGAGTTAAGTGATATAGACTTTATTTGTGGTTTGGAGTCAGAGGAAGAAAATGCAAAATTTATCATCCCATGGTCTAAGAAAATGCATGAAAAGTCATTAGAAAATACTGATATATTACACTTAATAGTTCAAGATAGGAACACAAAATGTCCAGTAGGCTATATTATTGTGGCTGGATTAGAGAATAATAATTTAAGTCTTGAGCTTGTAAGGATTACTATTGGTGATAAAGGGATGGGCTATGGAAAGGAATCGTTCAGACTTATCAAAGATTGGGCATTTATGAAACATAATGCTAATCGTTTATGGTTAGATGTAAAGGTAAATAATTTGCGTGCATTTAATCTTTATAAGAAACAAGGTTTTGTCGTAGAGGGAATATTACGGGAATGCCTAAAAAGTGATGAAGATTTTGAGTCTTTATATATTATGTCTATATTAAAAAGTGAATTTGAAGGAAGTAAATATGGTTAAAGTATATTTCACTAACGGGAGCATTAGTTTAGTAAGCTGTTGCCGCTGTTATGGTGCTAACGAGCAGTAGAGCTTAAGATGAAATTATAATATATTCTGTTAGTGTTAATTTAATGGCAACATAAAAATGGAAACTCATAAAGAACGCTCAGTTATATTCTGAGTGTTCTTTAGTGTTAAACATATAAACAATAATTTTACTCCGTGACCAGTTATAGTAAATACAAAATACCAAGAGTATATATAATTTTTTATAAAAAATCGAACGAAATGTAGATTTCTTACCAATATAAAGTATAACAATGAAGGAGGATAGGTTATGGATGATGCAAACGAATTAAATCAGACAATTGACCTTATTTTATCAGGGGATAAACAGGCTTTTGGTGACCTTTACGAAAAAACTATTCAAGATGTGTATAGAACGGTTCATTTTTTACTAGAAGAAAAAACGGAAGTAGATGATATTGTTCAGGATACGTATATTCAAGTCTATAAAAATCTAAAAAAGTTTGATAAAACGAAATCCTTTAAGCCTTGGATTACAGGAATTGCAATAAAACAAATACAATCTCACCGAAGACAGATATGGAAGGGGATTAGGATTTTAAAAAAGATTGAGAAAACTGAGAGTTTTGCTGTCTCCGATAAAACAGATGAACTTATTGATAAATTTTCAAACAAGAAAGTTGAGGAGTTGGTTAATTTTCTACCCTATAAACTTAAACAGGTTATTATTTTGCAATATGTAAATGAACATTCTCAAGATGAGATTGCAAAGATACTAAATATTCCACTAGGAACCGTGAAATCAAGAATTAACGCATCATTAACTAAACTACGCCAAAACGGTTATGAAGATAAACTTTTTTTTGAGAAAGTGAGGAATGTGCAATGAATTTTGAAACGAAGGTAAAGCAATCTTTAAAGGAAAAAAGTAAGCATATCACCCCTCCTCAAGAACTGAAACAAAAAGTAATGAATAAAATTGAAAATATTGATGGTGTCAGTAAAGTGAAAAAAAGAATAGTAGCGGGGTTTATTGCAGTTGCTTTAATCATCCCAACTGCTGCCGCAGCTTACCAAGCATATTTAGCTGACGACCTATATGGTTCATTTGAAAATGTTAAGAAGCATTTTGCTGCCGCAACAATAGATAGCTATATGTTATTAAATGCAAAATTAGAACAGGCAAAGGGTGAGTTAGGTAAGGAAGAGTTCGGACAATTTTATGAACAATTAAAGGTAATCACAGGGTCTAAGGTGGAATACGGTGACCAATATGGAAATATTGACTTTGATATGATACCTCAAAATAAAGTACAAGAAATTAAAAATGCTCTTATGGTATTACAGCCGTTTTTTGATAAATTAAATGGTCATGAATCAAGTAAAGCTATTTTATCTCCTCAAGAATATGAAATATATATTGATGCAATTATGACTTATCAAAAAATACTAGTGAAAAGCGGAATTAACCCAAGTAATAGTTTTTTAGACGAGGATATTAAACCAGGATTACTAGAAGAATTTATTGCGGCTAGAACTATAATGGCAGATGTTGATAAAAGAGTAATTAATGTTACAAATGAGCCCCTGTTTCCAATACCTACTTTCACTATCAATAACCAAAATATTGATGTATATTATGGGATACCCTCTCATTCAGGCTCGGAAATCAATTTTAATAATAGTGAGGTATTTATTGGATATGCGAAATTATTGAGTCCAATTGAAGTTATGCCTAATTCCATTTTGAACATTACTTTTGATAATGAGCCAGATATTATTGAATTTCAAATTATGGATAAACAGGGTGAAATCTATAGTCAAGGTACATTAGAAACACTGCAATTACCAGATGCAAAGGGAGAATATTTAATAGTAGTTTTAGGGCAATGGGATAATGTGAATGTTCCCTATGTATTTGTTACTAAAGTTGAAGATTGATTATTTATTTAATACTTAAAATCAAAACAGTCTATTGCTAATTTAGCAATGGCTGTTTTGATTTAAGGATAATAATATATAATTTTAAACTAAGAAAAGGTTTAATACCTTTTAATCATGGTCGCTTCTTCAACTAAAGGAAGCGGAGAGTTTAGCAAAGTGTCGCTACTATTAGGGAACTAATAAGAAGTAAAATAGTCATTACCCGAAACTTTTTATGTTAATTCTTATAATACTATTGTGAAGGAGGTTTTACCGAAATTGAGAGTTGTTAAATTTACGTATATTGTATGTTTGACTTTGTTTTTCTTGGCAGCTTGTTCTTCTGATAATTCTAATCTACTTGATACTTCAAGTTTAGAAGAGGTAGAAAATAATATGTCGGGTCGAGAATTTAAACCTGTACCAAAGGAAGTCGCAATTACTGCTATACCCTTCGAGGCTAAATTTCCAAAATATATGCCTTTTTTATATGAAGAGTCAGAGGTAACCATAGGAGATTGGGATAGGGATTTAAAAAAGATTGTATATAGTATAGCTTACCATTCTAATGAAGATGGAAGTGTAATAGAGTTCATCGCAGCAAATTTTGACCGTAATTTTAGTATATTTAAAGAAGATAATACATATGAGGAAATAACATTAGATGACGGAACGGTGGCTCTCTTCCAAGAAACGCCATTCCCATCAGCCCAACTACACTGGTTAAAAGATGGTATCGAGTATAATTTACATTACATCTTCGTTTTTAATGAAGATAATCAAGCAAAAGATGAACTTTTTAAAATAGCTAATTCCCTGAATAATTACTAAATCTTATTAAAGTAACGAGTGCTTGAGTAGAACAGCGATAATGATTTCTTATTCGTTTTAACGCCACAATAATTCAATAAGACTTATGGGGGGATGAAATTGAAACAAAAGATAATCTTCGGATTAATAACAATATTTTGTATAGTGTTTTTAGCTGGGTGTATAAAATACCAAACATTTGAAGATTTCTTTCATCAAGAAATCAAAGAAATGCATATAGGCGAAGAAGATTATTCATACTCTCTTATTCATACAGAGTTGAATGTTGTTCACGAAAGCGATGCTGTCGCTGTGTTCAAAGAACAAAACAATCGAGGAGACCAGATTTTTATAGCATATTTCGAGAAAAAAGAGAAGCAGTGGGAATGGAAACAAACAAGAGGAGCTGAATGGAATACACCTGTTAAATGGTCTTCCATGAAACAAGTACCTTATATTTATTCTGGTCCAATCAGTGATAACTCTATTGCAGAGGTATATGCAGGTAATGTACCAGCAAATATTATTAACATTAATGGTGATAAAAGGTTTTGGTATGCAATTAGTCCTATTAAAGATGTAAAAGTTACAACAATCAAAGAAGATGGCACGGAAGAAATTATTGAAGAAATTGATTACGAAAAGATACAGAGCTAAACTTTGTAAAACAATATACTTAAAGTATCGGAATGCTTTAGTGAACAATTTGGCAGTGAAGGACCTGGATACTTATTAAGCTAGGTCCTTTTATTTTTCTTTTAAAATTGTCTTTTTGGAATTGGTAGATAGTGTTAAAATTTACTTATTCAAGTAAAGAGCAGGTTAATTAAGTAAATAAACTCTTTTGGGGAAGTGATATTTTGAAGAAATTATTTCTATTATTTTGTTTCATTACATTTTTGGTTGGTTTTACCCAAGATAACTCTAAATGGTATAGCACAAAGGAAGAGGCAATTAACTATGGATTGGAACAAGAGAGTTCAAATGCCATTTTATTATCTGTTGACGAATATAATGGTGAAACCATAGTGTTTTTCGAACTAAATAAAGCGTTAGGTGTTGCGAGTATAACAGAAAGTAAAAAGGGATTTAGTTGGTATAGGGACAAGGCATTTAGCGGTTTTGATGGTGATAGTCCTTACTCAACTATGGGATTTGAAATGGAGACTAAGCAAGGTTCAAAGATTTCAATTTTAGTAGGAAAAGCCTTCGATAAAAGTATCAAACAAATGAAAATACTTGATGGTGGAAATGAAAAAATATTACCTATAACTGAAAACTCTCGTTTATTTTATACCATTCACAATGCTCCTTTTAGTTCCCTTGAAGTTATTCCAATTGTGGATTAAGGAATACTGTGTTCATCTTCAACTCTGCAACATATAGCTCTTCTTGTGCTAACGGGTGTTTAGTTTAGGGAGTGTCGGGACGACAGTTCCTATGCTATATCAGACTGAACAAGATAAAACATTAACGGTTTAATTCCTTGCGAATAAACTCTATCTTTTTTTCTATACCTCTTATCCTACTGTTAATAGCATTAACCGCCTTTAGTTGTTCCAAAGTTATATCCTCATCAGCTTCTAAATCTGAAGTCAATACTTCTAATTCATTAAGTAACCGTGAAATTTGGTTGATTTCAGTTTTTATATATTTTTTCGTTTTTGAGCAATTATCGAAATTAAACAACGAGGATATTTCATTTGATTGAGGTAAATCTGTTACTGCTTTGGTGTCTCTTTCTAAAAAAGCAGAAACGGACAAAAGAAACACAATTACTACTATAATTTTTGTAACCTTCTCTTTCAATTTAGATGCCTCCTAAGAATAATGGTACTAGTATTTTCTATCAATAAATTAAAATTATTCTTTTCATATAAGAAAACTAATTAACTTTTGAACAACGGTGAGGCATCTTTGTTTATTAAAGTAACGAGCTGCGATAGTGCAAGAAACTGTTGCTACTGTTGTGCAAGTTTTGAAGTGAAATAAAATAGTAAGGGTGTTTAATGGAGTCGATTAAACAAGGACTGTTTCTTTTATTCGTGATAATGATAATAGCAATATTCTTTTCTTTAGTAAGGTTGATAGTTAAATACTTTTTTGATGACTTTTATCAAGTCCTCTACCAAAAATCTAATCGTTTATTCAAAAAAAATATTCGGAAGTAATTTGAGAATTAACATTACCAAGATATAATATTTAGCATAATACTCTTCCGACTAATGAATGCCTTAGTGAAATTATGACAGTGATGGACCTGGTGCTTATTAAGCCGGTTCCATTTTTTTAATAATTTTCTTTTATATTTGGTAGATAGTATTAAAATTTACTTATTCAAGTAAATGGCAGAATACTAAATAAGCGAAACTTGTAGACATATTTAATGAATTTTTATTTGGGAGGGATAATGTGCCAAACTTTGAAAGGGTTAAAAGATTGTCCAATATTTTATTTGGAGCAAGCGGTGTGTTGGTATTCCTAATTATACTAAACCTACCGAGATTTAATTTTGAGGAAAAATTTATATCAACTTCTTTTATAATCTTAATTTTTTGTCTAATCTTAGCAATCTCTCTAAGATTTGTTGCAAAAGATGCCAAAGAATACGTTGATAGGGTTACTAAATTAAACAAGTAAGTGTCATCAGTTAAAATAAACAGAACTAATCGTAAGATACTGCATTATTTGTTATTAGAATATTGTAAACGAGTGGCTATTAAAGTAACGAATGCAATAGTGAAAAAAACTGTCGCTACCGTTGTTCAGCTAATGAGCGGTTAAAAATATGAGGTGAAAAATGTTTGAAGATATTAGTGTTATTAATGCAGTGTATCAATTGATTGTAATTGCGGTATGGTTGGGGTTAATTTTTTTAATTGTTTCTATTGTACGTAGTAGTAGAGAAAATAAAAAGCGATTAAAAAATCTAGAAGAAAAAGTTGATTACTTAACGAATAAAATCGATGAAAGTAATTAGTTAGTTAAATTACTATTCGTATTTTAATCTGAAATACATAAGGAGGCACTAGTTAATGTTTAATAGAAAGAATGATTCAAAAGATAATATTAAAGCAGAGATTTTACTGGCTGGTCAATCACTTTCCTTCAAACTTGACGACAGCGAAACAACTACATTAATGGAGAATTTAGAGGAAGCATCATACGATTTTAAAAGAATGGAAACTATAAAATTATTTCATCCCGATGGTAGATTGAAGTCAGTTATTAACCCATTACAAATTTCGAGAATTTGGTTTTCTTGATAAGGTACCTTTTTAAATTAACGATGCGTTAGTAAAGCTAAGACTATAATTTTTTTTGTAGAGGAGAATGATTATGTTAAGTAATATAGGAATTCCAGGTTTAATGTTAATTTTATTTATATTAGCAGTAATTGCGGGCGGTATCTCTTTATTTTTTTATTTACTATTTAAAATTGCCAAGAAAGAAAATTGTGAAAAAGCGCACTTAAATTAACGAGAGCCTTAGTGAAATTATGACAGTGATGGACCTGGTGCTTATTAAGCCAGTTCCATTTTTAAAATAATTTCTTTAATATTTGGTAGATAGTGTTAAAATTTACTTATTCAAGTAGCAGACAGTATAATAAATTGGTGATGTTTTCCTATTATGTTATTTTACCCATTTATGAAGGAGGAAAGAGAAAATTGAAGAAATTATTTATCATAATAATTATGGTATTACTACTCACTGCTTGCACTTCACAAAATTCTCATAAGTCTTATAAGAGTGTAATTGAGCTAGATGACTTAAAGTTTGAAGTCGAAGACTATGAAATATTAAGCAGCAATAATCCTGATGATAAAAACGTTCAAGTATTTGTAAAGTAAGCGTCAAATACTCCACACCTTCTAATAATTACCGTGTTTTGTGATAATCACATTAACATCAATTGTTAGGAGGTTTTTTATGTCAGTAGATGAACGTA
The DNA here is from genome assembly GCF_001866075.3 of Anaerobacillus isosaccharinicus. Taxonomy (GTDB): domain Bacteria; phylum Bacillota; class Bacilli; order Bacillales; family Anaerobacillaceae; genus Anaerobacillus; species Anaerobacillus isosaccharinicus. Next base: position 3,679,388 of record NZ_CP063356.1, read on the forward strand.
AACAAATGTGGGAAGATCGCATCGACGCCTACAGATCCAGTGGAGTGCCAAGTGTCAAAGCTTGGTGTGAACAAAATCAAGTAGGTGTTCAAAGTATGTATAGCTGGATGAAAAGATTGGAAACTGAGCCGACTCACGTCGCTTATCCTCTTACACAATGGGTTGCCATTGATTCATCCAACTCGATTGAAGAAACAGCTACTTTAACAGTTAAGGTAGGCGATGTTTCAATCGAAATTAAAGAAGGCTTCAGCCATTCACTTTTAAATGAAGTACTTCAGGTTCTTCAATCCCATGTTAAGTAAAACACCTATTCAACGAGTCTATTTAGCGGCGGGTGCAACAGATCTGAGAAAGTCGATTGATGGTTTGGCAGCGATTGTTCAAATGAGTTTCCAATTGGATCCTTTCTCTTCCAATCTATTTGTGTTCTGTAATCGCAAACGAGATAAACTAAAGATCCTTCATTGGGATCATAATGGGTTTTGGTTATATTATCGCCGACTGGAAAAAGGCGTTTTTCAATGGCCAGATGAACAAACTACTAAGCCGCTATCGATCAGTCCTCGCCAATTCAACTGGCTCTTGGATGGACTTCCACTTGAACAAAAACAAGCCCATCCAAAAATGAGTGCAAAATTTATCATATAGAGAGAATTGATCAACCACGACACCTCTCTATATGTTATTCTATTTATATGAGAAAAACGACGAATGAACTACTAGATACAATTGAAGAACTCGCAGCGAAAAATGCGGATTTGGAAAAACAAAAAGAAGTCCTAGAGGCAAAAATCAAATGGTTGGAAGAGCAATTCCGACTAAGCCAACAAAAGAAATTCGGGGCTTCGAGTGAAAAAACAAATCCGGATCAAATCGAACTTCCTCTTTTTAATGAAGCTGAAATCACAGCGGATGTAAAAATGGAAGAACCTACACTTGAAACGATTACTTATAATCGAAAGAAGCATGTAGGACAACGAGATGCGAAGCTTGAAAACTTGCCTACGGAAACGATCCATTATCGTTTATCCGAAGAAGAGCAGGTCTGTTTGTGTTGCGGTGAAACTGTACATGAAATGAGTACGCAAACAAGACGTGAGCTAAAAATTATTCCTGCTCAAGTAACAGTCGTTGAACATGTTCGACATATATACAGTTGCCGTCAATGTGAACGCGAAGGAATAGAAACGCCGGTTGTCACAGCTAAAATGCCTGCGGCAGTCTTTCCAAAAAGTCTCGCTTCTCCTTCTGCAATGGCATATATCATGAATCAAAAATACGTAGAAGGAATGCCGTTGTACCGAATCGAAAAACAATTTGAACGGCTGGGTGTCTTTCTATCACGCCAAACGATTGCCAATTGGGTAATATATGGTGCAACAAAGTGGCTCTCACCGTTATACAATCGCCTGCATGAGTTACTGCTTCATCTTGACCGTCTGCACGCAGATGAAACAACCGTTCAAGTTTTAGCAGAACCTGATAAATTAGCAACTTCCAAATCCTATATGTGGTTGTATCGATCTGGTCGGGATGTTTCACCGATTGTCTTATATGACTATCAAACTTCTCGCCATAGTAAACACCCGAAAGCCTTTCTAAAAGGATTTGCGGGCTATCTTCATGTCGATGGTTATGCAGGTTACCATGATATGAAGGATGTGGAGTTAGTTGGCTGTTGGGCGCATTCACGCCGTAAATACGACGAAACGCTCAAATCTTTGCCTGCAAGTGTAGATAAATCTACGAGTCTCGCAGCTGAAGGTCTTCACTTCTGTACGCAATTATTTAAAATTGAAAAACAGATAGAAGAGGAATTTGAAAATTGTAGTCCTGAACAGCGAAAAGAAGAACGTCAAAAACGTAGTCAACCTGTGTTGGACGCTTATTTGGCATGGCTAAAATCCAAACGCCCTCAAGTTCCACCTAAAAGCAAATTAGGCGATGCCATAAATTATAGTTTAAACCAATGGTCAAAACTCATTGTCTTTATGAAAGACGGGCGACTTGAACTCGATAATAATAGAGCAGAACGTTCAATTAAACCATTCGTTATGGGAAGAAAAGCATGGTTGTTTGCCCAATCGATGAAAGGAGCAACCGCCAGTGCGGTCATCTACAGCATTGTCGAAACTGCCAAAGAGAATCAATTAAATCCATTAAATTATTTAACTTATCTTTTTGAACACTTACCACAAATAGACCTAGATGATCAGGAAGCACTTGACCAATTCCTTCCGTGGTCAAAGTCCATTCCAAATGAATGCAGGATCCCTGCTAAACTTAAATAAAGAATACACTAATGCCCACCTGAAAAACTAGGTGGGCATTATTTGACGCTTACTTTGTAAAAAAAGCAATTCATTATCAATTTAGCCTTTTGAATACTGGGATTGAGAAAATAGGCTCAAATAATATTGACGACGAGAAATTGGAAGTATATATTGAAGCCCATGAAAATTTATTAGATTTTATGGAACCGAACCTTTTTGAAACTAACAAGTCTAACATGCGGAGTGGAAGTGGAAGTCAGCAAACATATTTAAATCCTAATGAAAAAGGTGAGTATTTCTTCACATATATCATTGGCGATATTCAGAATTCCGAAGTAGTAAAAGAGAATGCATTAGATGCTGATATTGTTGTCTTACTTACAAACCCTTCAGGTATAAGTGAAGAAATAAAAAGAATAACTCTAAAAAAAAAATAAATGTGTTTTCAAATAACAAAAAAATAGTAATTTTTAGTCTGGGTTATTAAAACAAAACAAATGCTTTATTCGTTAGTTAGGCAGTGTATTATAGAAATAATTTGACCTTGTTCTTCTAAATAGGGGGAATTTCAATGACCTATATTTATGGTTTGGTTTCGGTTGCGATTAGTGTGATTATAGCTTTTATATTTGGGATTCCGATTATTTCTGAATGAGGTCTTACTTATTTTCACTTTGAATACCTCATCTTAGGTTCTGTAGCTCCAATGGGATATTACTATTTTGTCTTCAACAAAGAAAAAACATTTAATAAAAAACATATCTTACCAGGTTTATCTTTTGGATTAGTAGCTTTGTTTATAATCCTAGTTATTCATTATTTCGTTCTATCACATTTGCTTGTTTCTTTTCTTCCATATTTAAGTTCAGTTAAATTGGAAATTCTCGTCTTCATTATCGGAAGTATCATTCTCCCCTTATTTAAGATAATAGGACAAATCAAATGTAAGAAATGTAATAGTGGATATTTTATTGAAGAGTTGCTTTTTAAGGTAGGTAAAAAAGATTATCGAGATGATATTAAAATGTTTATCCAATTGGCAGCCAATAATAGTGATAGAGAACTAAGGAATTTTATAAAAGAACGAAGGCTATGTACTGGCTATTCATCAATGAACCACGAAGAAAAACCTTCATCGTATTCGTTTTATTTGATTACATGTAAAAATTGTAAATCTCAATATATTGTTAGCGAAAAAAGTAAAGAGAATAATGATGATATTTCACTAATGCACTCCTACAAAATAATAGCTAGCATTAATTTAAGCAAAGAAATTCAGGTGAATTGAAAAAATTGTTAATTATTTCACTTAAACAAACGGAGGCTTTAGTGAAAAATTTGAAAGTGATGGACCTGGTGCTTATTAAAACAGGTCTATTTATTTTTATTAATAAAATTGTCTTTTATAATTGGAAGATAGTGTTAAAATTTACTTATTCAAGTTAAGAGCAGAATACTCTAATAACCATTTGTATTGAACTATATAAAACGAGGGAGAGAAATAATGTATCTACTATTGATTATTGGGGGAATTACATTTTGTGTAGCACAATATGTATTAGCTCGGAAAGGATGCTTTTATACAAGTCTTGTATTAGCTATTTTATATAGTTTATTGACTGTTTTATATTTGCAAAGTTTTATGTTTTTAATTGTAATTGTTCTATGGGCTTTGTTCTTAATAGGTATAAAAATTAGGAAAAACAATGAGAAAACAAGTGTAAATAAGTTAGCAGTGTTTTCAATAATATTTACAACTGTGATGTTCTTGGGTTTTGGATATTATTTTCTAAATGGAGTAGTGACAGAAGGATATATTACAATCGAAGAACACAATCTATTTGCTGAAAACGGAAAGTATTATCTATATCTTGATGAACAAAAAATAGAAGTTTCAGAAGAACTTTATAACCAAGTAGAATTAAATAGCCGTTACCATTTTAAATATAGTTGGAATAAACTTTTAACTAAAAATGGGAAATTTGAAGTTTTTGAATTAGACTCATAGAATGACATGCCAGCTTACGATTACTAAATTCCTTTTTAAACAAACGAATGCGTTAATTAGTTTAGTAAGCTGTTGCCGCTGTTATGGTGCTAACGAAGCAGGTTTATTCAATAATAGGTATAGTTAGTGGTGTAATTTGGTATACGGAGGGGATAAAAAATGGATAAAGGGTTATTCAAAATTAGAAAGGCAGTTATTGCGGATGCTAAAGGAATAAGTAAAGTGCACGTTCACAGTTGGAAGACAACTTATGCAAATATTGTTCCTGACGAATACCTAACAAATTTAACTTATGAAAGACGAGAACAGATATGGTTAAATAACATTCCCAATGGTGGTGTATATGTAGCAGAAAACAGTGAAGGAGAGATAGTTGGTTTTTCTTCTGGAGGTAAAGAAAGAAGTGGTAAATATAATGGCTATAATGGAGAGTTATATGCAATTTATATTTTAAAAGAGTATCAAGGGCAAGGCATTGGAAAAGCACTTGTTAAACCAATCATAGAGGAAATTAGGGGAATGGGATTAAACTCAATGCTTGTTCTTGTCTTAGAAGATAATACTTCTCGTCTTTTTTACGAGGCACTTGGTGGAAAAAAATTAGATGCTATTGAAGTCGAGATTGCAGGGAAAAAACTCTCTGAACTTGTTTATGGTTGGAAAGATATAAGGATTATTATTTAATTTTTTCTTCTTCAACTATCGGTGAGCTTTAGTGAAAAATTTTGGCAGTGGAGGACCTGGATACTTATTAAGCCAGGTCCTTTTATTTTTCTTTCAAAATTGTCTTTTTGTAATTGGTAGATAGTGTTAAAATTTACTTATTCAAGTAAAGAAGCAGAAGAATTGAAAATAAAAAGAAGCTAAAACTGTAATTAAACCAAATCTTGTGGGGGGCATATGATAAATAAATTTGAAACCAGATATTTTTATTTAGAAAGTCCTTATGACGAAAAATTTATTAAATGGAATACAGTTGAGGGCATAATCAGTGACGATATACTCAATAAATACGACATTATTACAAGTCTAATGATTCAAGATATTAGGGATAAATTTGGAGAAGAGTTCGATGTTTGGGAGATTTCTATGAACGATTTCGAAATGAAAGTTAAGCCATCAACAGATTGAAAATCCGTTTGTCTATTAAACAAACGAACTCTTTAGTACAACAGCGGGAACAGCCAAAGCAATGGTTGTTTCTGTTGCTTTTCATCAACTTTTGAGCAGAAGAGTTGATGAAGGAATTTATATTTTGTCTTGTCCAGAAATTTGAAATTTGTAGTCTAATAAGGTAGTGTCAAAAGTTCTATGAAAACTAAAGGCTGATGACACTTTCTACCAATTAATCTGGTGGTAGCTCCCGCCATCGCTCTTGACAAACACGCCAATGGTTTAGCGAGAGGTTTAACAAGGGCGAAGAGGACAAAAGAAGGCATAGCTAAATAAGCCCTTGGTATTTCCATTTTAAACCATTGGCAAGTTCGGTTTGTCAAGAGTACGCTCCGCCGATGGCTAGAAAGGGCTCAGTTAAACAAAAGTTAGGCAGTTTGCTTACTTATCCAGTCCTGGGCAAGACCAATAAGAGTTGTCCATCTAGCTGGCATGTTTGGAAGCTTTTCTAGCTCAGGAAGTGTTACTGGTACTTTTCCTTCCAATGCTGAATGTGGTCTTAGAAAGTTAAAGTAAGCAACGAACAAGGTCACAAAAGAAACAGAACCATGTTCTGACCCGAAACCATGAGTGGATCGATAGTTTCCTTTAAAGGTACGATTTAGCCGCTCGATAATTTGTTTGAGAGGTCGATATTCCTTTGATACCTCGTCTTCGTTGGTTAAGCCAATTACCTGAATCACCTCAAACGGGATTTGATGCTGGGCAAAAAAGTGTTGTGCTAATAAGTAAATGGGATTGCCATCGACAACGAAAGTTAGGTTTTCTGGGATTTTCCTAAGCTTTAACAACACTTCGTCTATCGCTTTAATAGCTGTAGCTGTGTCTCGGTTAGGTGACACAGGATAAGAGAGAATGACTTTCTTTACGGCATCAAAAAAGAAAAATAGGTAATGCCAACGGCCATTCACACGGATGTACGTTTCGTCACCGCAGAATTGATCTGAAAGCTCATAAGGATAGTGATCAATATACGGTTTCAACCACAAGGCCACACTATTTTCGTAATTTAAAATGCTTTGATGAGAGATTGAAACACCATGTACGTCTTTCATCAGCGCTGCTGTTTTACGGGCTGAAAGTCCATAATTGACGTGATAAGTCAATATCAATCCAAGCGTATGTGGAGACACATAAATTCTTGATAGATCAACTCGTGGTCTCTTTGGTGAATGCTTCGCTAATGGTTGAAAATCAATGTGAAACTGGCGGTAAATATAGCGAAGTTTAAAGGCTTGAGGATCTTCTTTGAACCGATTTTTCTCTTTTTGAGTCATCGCATTACGTTTATGTTGGTAATAAGAACAAGCGTCGTTTTTACACTTGTACACATGGAAGTCTTTTCTTTCCTTCACTTTTTCAAGTGTTTTTGAACAGTGAGGGCATTTCAGGATTGCTTCCTTGAGATATCGATTTCTCTCACTGAAAAGACATGAACACACCTTACATTGAAATTGTCCTTTCGCTCCATTGTTCGCATACAAATAATCAGATGGAGCACCACACGTAGGACATTTCATTGATGAAGGAACGGGTGTTGAATTCGACCGTCTTTGTACTGGTTTGAGAGGTTTACCTTTAGACTTAAGATGCTCGGTTAATAAAACTTGAAAATCTAGTTTTTTTGGAACTTCAATGATCGGTAGATCATCAACTTGAAGCTTGCGATATGGTTTATTAACTGGAGCCTCAGTCGGTTTATCAAACATGCTCTTCCCTATTAAAAGGGTAAGGAGCGTTCGAATTACTTGTTCTTGGTAGTTTATAAAAGTAAGTAAATAGGTTATAATTTGAGGTAACAACTTGTCACTTTCCTTTCTTTTGGGATGTTGGGTGTGTGGTAACCTCAATTATCTACAAAATTCAGGGGGTGGCAAGTTTTTTGCTTATAAAGCCCTTTAAACTAGGATTTAATAGCCTATTTCTATATAAAGTTTTGACAATACGTCTAATAACAAAGGGGGAATTTTATGTTTAAGAAAGTGCTTTTTTTTTCTAATATAATGCTTTTATTTATGACTTTACTCGGTGGTTGTAGTAGTTCTCCTTCCAAAGAGATTTCATATGCATCTATATTGATAGCAAATGGAACGGAATATTACTTGCGAGGAGAAATTAAAGATAATGAATTTACTCTTGGTGAAAAAATTGGAGAAGTACAAAAAAAGGTAGCAATAGAAGTTATGCCCAAAGAAGACTTTTCATCTAACTTTTTAGAAGTAGGTGAAGAGATATACTCTTCCAACGAAGATAGTAAGGTTATTATCGTAAAAAGAGAAAATGCCACCTACCAAAAGTTCACAGAAAAAGGCTACTATACAAATAAAGACTAACCATTGTTAAAGTAATGAAGAGCAATAGTTCAACAGACTGTTGCTGCTGTTACGGTGCTAACAACAGAATACTTTAAGATAATAGGTGATGAAATTACAGAGAGTGTTTAGATGGGCGGGGAAAACATGAAGCTATTTATATATTTTGGATTGATGATAATTTCATTGGCTGTTTCGTTAATTATAGGGCGGCTACAAATGAAAAGGACTGAAAAATTTTGGATACCGTTTCTTTCGGGTTTTTTATTAAATATTGCTATCTTAGGTATAGGAAGTATCTGGTGGTTCTTAACTGAAACCGATGGGATAAGTCGAGGTCTTGGTGTCTTATATTATTGTATCGCAATGGGTGTAATAGGTGTAGTTGTCTTAATTGTATTATCAGTTCTAAAAATAAAAAGCAATTAATTATTCTTGAACTAATGAAGTCGATAGCTAATTATTATTTATGCCGATTACAATACTAAAAAAAGAAACTTAGGAGGATAAATGAGAGCAGCAATTATATTTGTTTTAGGTATATTATTTATTGTTGGTTGTAGTTCAACCGAATTAGAAAGGTTAAAGGAAACAAGCAATGCGGACCATATCGGTAAAATAACTAAAATAGATACAGACGGAAATAGGATTTTGGTTAATGAGCTAATTACGAACAATGATACTTCTGCAATCTGGTTATCAATTGTAGATGATACAGAATTGCTCGATTCTGAAGGCAACACTATTAACTTTAGGGATTTTAAAAAAGGGAAATTATTAGAAGTTTGGAATAGTGGTGGAGGTTTTCTTTCTGAACCTCGGCAGGCTACTGCTGCGAAAGTAATCCTATTGAAGTAGACGTTTCGTATTTAACTTGTGAATAGATACACTTAAAGTAACGGAAGCTTTAGTGAAAAAATTTGGCAGTGGAGGACCTGGATACTTATTAAGCCAGGTCCTTTTATTTTTCTTTTATAATTGTCTTTTTGTAATTGGTAGATAGTGTTAAAATTTACTTATTCAAGTAAAGCCTCCTTATCTACAGTGTCTACAATAAAACGTTGATGTGGAGCACCTTTTATCTTTATGTACATGTAGTCATAGATAAGCGGTTAAGGACTTGACTTGGAGCCTCTGTGGGCATGATTGGTCCTGAAAGGCTGAAGCAGGTGTTTCAGCAGGCAAACCAGCCTATCATACCCACCCCTCCAAGTAAAGTCCTATCGTCACATACGATAGAAACTATAAATACTTACTGTAGATATTGCTTCCACAAAGATAGAAAATCGGCACTTTTACTATCTTTACTTACGTTGAATACGGTGGATTTTCATACTGTAGATAAGAGCAGAATACTTCAAGAAGTATGGTCTTCTTTGCGATTGAAAAAATTATAGGAAATCTAGGAGGGGGAAAATGGGAGTGCTAATTAGAGAAATAAATCTTGATGATGCTAAACTTTTTGTAAACCTTTCAAAAGATATAGACGCATCTGGTTTTATGTTATACGACCCAAACGAAAGGAAAACTACTGTTGAAGAACAAAGAAAGATTATCGAAGGCATTTTAGCAGATAAAAAATCAACAATTTTAGTTGCCGAAGTTGATAAAAAACTTGTAGGGTTCTTAGCTGCTCTTGGTGGAAAAGTAAATAGAAACCTCCATTCAGCTTATCTTGTATTAGGTGTCCTTGAGGAATACCAAGGACAAGGTGTAGCCACTAAACTGTTTACTGAAATATTTAATTGGGCTAAAGAAATTGAAATAACAAGACTTGGATTAACAGTTATCAAGAATAACAATAAGGCATTTAACTTGTACAGAAAAATGGGATTTGTTGTAGAAGGTGAAAAGATTAACTCACTAATTATTAACGGTGAGCCTGTCAATGAGTATTATTTGTACAAACTAATGTAATTAATTGAAGTTTCTTAAACACATTATTTTATCGTTTAGAACTGAAATTATAGATTTCATTAACGGGTGCTTTGCAAAAAAACAAGGAGGGACTAATGAAGCTGCCAAAATGTAATGTGTGTAACCATCAATTTGGATGGAAAAAAACCTACAAATCAGTCTGTAATAGTTGGACAATACATTGCGAAGAATGTGGAACAGAGCTCAAGTCAACTAATAATGTAAGGCTTATTTTATTTGTAATAATACCAATGATGTTAACAGGTATTATTACTAATAGGGATGATTCTGATTATTATTTTGCTATTAGCTTAGGAGCGAGTGTTTTTGTAGGTCTTTTAATTACATTGCTTTTACCCTATTTAGTAAAATACAGTTCAGACAAGTAGCTTTTAACTAACGATAAGCATTAGTATAGGAGTTGTTTATTTGGCAATGGCAGTACCTCGGTTAATGAAGGAACGAAGCATTACACTTAAAGAAGTCGAGTATCAAAAAGGAGCAAGCATATGGATACAGAAATTTTATATTATAAGAAATTTAAAGGGATTGAAAAGCCTTTAGACTATGTTAATTGGGCTTTCAGTATGTTAGAAAATGAAATTTCTACAACATCCCTAAATATTCTTGCCTCTTTGAGAGAACCACTAAACATTTTTGAAGTGGAAGACTATT